>DASUFC010000062.1:0-46885 GCA_036274755.1 Gaiellaceae bacterium | reverse complement strand
CCCGGGCTTCGTCGCCTTCCAGAGCGCGAAGTCGCGCGGGTCCTCCTTACGCGTGTTCGGCTCCTGCTCCTCGACCTGGTCGAGCCGCTGCCCGCTGAGACGCCCGTACTCGGGGTAGCGCGTCACGCGGAAGTAGACGTCGCCGTCGGACGCGTACGCGAAGCCGCGCCCGACGAGCTCCTCGATCATCGCGATCTGCTCGCCGACGGTCTCGACGGCGGTCGGCTCGACGTCGGGGCGTCCGAGGCCAAGCCTGTCGGTGTCCTCGACGTACCAGCGCGAGGCGTCAGCCGCCAGCTGCGCGCTCGCGCCGGGAGCCGCGTCGTAGATCTTGTCGTTGATGTCGGTGATGTTGATCACGAGCTTCGCCTCGTATCCCGTCGCGGCGAGCCAGCGTCGCAGCCACATGGCGACGACGAAGGGGACGGCATTGCCGACGTGGATGCGCTGGTAGACGGTCGGCCCGCACGAGTACATGCGGATCGGCCCCGGCGGGGCCGGCAGCTCGACGAGACCACGCGTGAACGTGTCGTACAGGCGCACCGATCGATCGTACTCAGGCGCCTGCGCGGGCGAGCGCCTCGCCTCTCGGGAGGGCGGCGAGCACCGCCCAGAGCTCCGGGCCAGTCGCTGCGCCCGTGAGCGCGAGGCGGAGGGAGCGGAGGTCTCCGCCCACCGCCTTCAGCTCCCGCAGGATGGCGCGGGCGCCGTCGGCGTCGAGCCGGTCGGGCGCCGCGGAGCGGAGCTCGGCGAAGCGCGCGAGGGTCGCGCTCGCGCTTTCGGGAAGCTCCGCCGGCGCGGGGTCGAGCACGAGCGCTGCGTACGCGCGCGCCTCGACGAGCGTGCGGGCGCCGCGCAGCGCGGGGACGACGTCGAGCGGGGCTCCGGCTGCGGCCGCCAGCTCCTCGTCCGGGAGCGCCGCGATCGCGTCGATCGCAAGCCGCCGCAGCCGCGCGAGGTCGAGCTGGACGTCGTGCTCCGGCAGGTCGAGCTCGTCGAGGTACGCGCGCACCGCGACCGCAGGCAGCCCCTCGTCGCGGAGCTCTGCGACCGACGAGTGCCCGTCGCGCTTCGAGAGCTTCTTCCCGTCCGGGCCGAGGACGAGCCCGTGGTGGATCACCTCCGGGAGCTCGCCGCCGAGCGCGCGGGCGATTCGCTGCTGCACCTCGAGGTTCGGCCGGTGATCCGAGCCGCGGATCACGTGGGTGATCCGGAGGTCGAGGTCGTCGACCACAGAGGCGAGCTGGTAGGTCGCCGTCCCGTCGGCGCGCACGAGCGTGGTCGAGCCCAGCCGCACGGCCCCCTCCTCGTCGCGCTCCGCGCCGCCGGAGGCGAGCGCGCGCTCAGCGGCCCCGGCGTACAGGGCCGCCCGTTCGCTCTGCCTGACGGGTCCCTCGTCGAAGGAGACACCGAGCCAGGCGAGATCCCCGAGGATCGCCTGCTCCCCGCCCTCGACCGTCCTCGACGGGTCGGTGTCGTCGATGCGGAGGACGAGAGCCCCGCTTCGGTCGTCCGCGAAGTGTCGGTTCGCGACCGCCGTCAGAGCGTTCCCGACGTGCAACGAGCCCGTCGGGCTCGGCGCGAAGCGGACGCGCGCGGTCACGCGTCGATCGCGACGTGCCCGGGTTGCGACGCGACGCGGCCGAGCCATCCGCGGATCGCGGGGTACGACTCGAGGTCGAAGTCCCCCTCGTGGGCGACGTGCGTGTACGCGTAGAGCGAGATGTCCGCGATCGAGTAGCGGCCGGCGACGAGGAACTCGCGCTCCGCCAGATGCCGCTCCATCGCGTCGAGGGCCGCGTAGCCGCCGGTGAGCAGACGGTCGCGCTGGCGCTCGAACCTCTCGGGCATCCCCGAGTAGGCGAGCAGAAAGCGCGCGACCGCCACATAGGGCTCGTGGCTGTACTGCTCGAAGAACATCCACTGCAGCACCTGCGCGCGCTCGTACGGGTCGGCCGGCACGTACTCCGTGCCGTCGCCGAAGTACCAGAGGATCGCGTTCGACTCGCCGAGCGGACGACCGTCGTCGAGGACGAGCGTCGGGACGCGCAGCCCGGGGTTCAGCCCGCCGAGCAGCTCGGGGCGATTCGAGCGGTCGACGACGGACACGTCCTCCGTCTCGTACGCGAGCCCGAGCTGCGCCAGCAGGAGTCGCACCTTGTAGCAGTTGCCGGAGACCGCCGAGTTGTAGAGCAACATGGTCAGCGATAGTCCGGGTTCGCGAAGTCGAAGCGGCAGCCCGCGTCCCACAGCGAGCGCTGGTTCCCGTGCGCCGGAACGCCGCCCGCGTCCTTCAGGAGCCGCGCGAGGTGCAGCAGGTTCCAGGTCATGAACGTCGTGTTCCGGTTCGTGAAGTCGTTCGCCGGCCCGCCCGAGCCGTCGTCGAGGTACGACGGGCCGGGGCCTGCCTCCCCGATCCAGCCCGCGTCCGCCTGCGGCGGGATCGTGTACCCCAGGTGCTGGAGCGAGTAGAGGATGTTCATCGAGCAGTGCTTGATCCCGTCCTCGTTTCCCGTGATCAGGCAGCCGCCGACCTTCCCGTAGTACGCGTACTGACCGTCGGCGTTCAGCAGGCTCGAGCAGGCATAGAGCCGCTCCACGACGCGCGAGCACACGGACGACTTCTCTCCGAGCCAGATCGGTGAGCCGAGAACGAGGATGTCCGCCGCCTGGACGCGTTCGTAGAGCTCCGGCCAGTCGTCGGACGCGGCGCCATGCTCGCGCATGTCCGGCCACGTCCCGGGAGCGAGGTCGAGGTCGACGGCCCGAACGACGTCCACCTCGACGCCGTTCCGCTCCATGATCGCCTTCGAGATCCGCATCAGCCCCTCGGTGTTCGAGACCTCGGGCGAGGGCTTCAACGTGCAGTTGACGAACAGCGCGCGCAGGTCGGAGAAGTCCCATGTGCTGGTCGTGCAGAGCTCCTCCTGAAACGGCGTGAGCGACATGCCTGCCTCCTTCTCGTGGACGCGCGTAGCCTCGCACGCCGCCGCGTCGGCTCAGCGCTCGTACGAGGTCAGCTCGATCACGTTGCCGTCGGGATCCGAGAAGTAGAGGGACGACGAGCTGCCGTGATCCTCGGTTCGCAGGTCGATCCCCAACGCCTGCAGACGCGCCCGGGCTCGCTCGAGATCGCCCCCGTCGACCATGAAGGCGATGTGCCGCAGGCCGGTCGACTCCTCCATGCGGTCAGCGCTTCGGCTCTGCGCCTGGAAGAGCGCGACGCACGCGCCGAGTTCGCCCATGAACACGGGCCAGTCGTCGCGCGGTGCGACACTCCGCGGCTCCAGGCCGACCACGTCGCGGTACCACGCGATCGACGCCTCGCGATCTGCGACGTTCAGCGACACGTGGTCGAGCCGCTTCAACGGAACGTGGGGATGGCTCACGCGACGCTGAGAACGACGAGTTGCGCGACGCACACCGGCTTCGATGCCGCGTCGCATTCCAAGGTGGCCTCGATGACCGCGCGCTCACCGGCACTCGTCTCTTCGATCGACGCCACGCGGAAGCGACCACGAATACGTGAACCCGAGGGCACCGGGGCCGGGAAGCGAACCCGATCGACTCCGTAGTTGACCGTCATCACGCCGCCGCTCGCCGGCAGCACCTCGGACAGCAGGGGCACGCAGAGCGACAGCGTCAGGAAGCCATGCGCGATCGTCGTCCCGAAAGGCCCCTCGGCGGCACGCTCCGAGTCCGTGTGGATCCACTGGGGGTCGTCGGTCGCACGCGCGAACGCGTCGATGCGATCCTGCGTGATCTCCCGCCAGGCTGTCGGGCCGAGCTCGACGCCCGCGAGCTCACGGAACCGGCTCATCCGTGACACGGCGGTGTATGTCGCGGCGGGCGAGGGGTCACGGGAGGGACGCGAACGTACGTCGGCGGTGCCCCGGGTGTCAAGCGCGCCGTACCGTCACTAGGCTCGGCCTGGTGGAAGAGCGGCTCCTCGAATGGTTCGGCGTCCATGCTCGCGACCTCCCGTGGCGGCACACGCGCGACCCGTACGCGATCCTCGTGAGCGAGGTCATGCTCCAGCAGACGCAGGTCGAGCGCGTCGTCCCGCGATACGTCGCATGGCTGGAGCGATGGCCCACGGTGGTCGTTCTCGCTTCCGCCTCTCCGGCGGACGTGATCCGTGAATGGCAGGGACTCGGCTACAACCGGCGCGGGCTGAACCTGCACCGCGCCGCCCGACGAATCGTCGAGGACGGGTGGCCCGACGACCTCACCCAGCTACCCGGCGTCGGACCGTATACCGCCGCTGCGGTGCGGTGCTTCGCCTTCTCCGAGGACGTACTCCCGGTGGACGTGAACGTCGCGCGCGTGCAGCGACGGACGGGTGCGTCGTTCACGTCGCGATCAGCCGGGGCGCTGATGGACCTCGGCTCGACGATCTGCCTCGCCCGCGTCCCACGCTGCGCCGAGTGCCCTCTTTCCGGCGCATGCCCGTCGCGAGGTGTCCGCGAGGAGCCACAACGGAAGCAAGGGCCCTTCGAGGGCTCGTTCCGCCAGCGCCGCGCGCACCTGCTGTCGGAGGTCGCCGACTCGCCACGGCGCCTGGCCGACCTCGATGCGGAGGCGGTGCGCTCGCTCGAGCGCGACGGCCTCGTCGTCGTCCGGGACGAGCTGGTCGCTCTTCCGCACGACTGATCCCCGCTACGGTCAGCGCGTGAGCAGGGCATGGACGCAGACGCTGCTCGTCGTTCGCGACGTCTCGACGTCGAGCCGCTTCTACGCCGAGCTGCTCGATGCCGAGAGCGGCGACGCTCCGCACGGCTACGCGCAGATCGTCAGTGACGGCGAGCTCGTCCTGCAGGTCCACGATTCCGGAACCGAGCATCATCACGGGCCGCTGGCGGATCCCGATCTTCCCGTTGGAAACGGCGTCCTCGTCTGGTTCGAGGTGTCGGACTTCGAGGCGGCTGTCGAGCGAGCGCGCAGACTCGGGGCGCCGATCGAGCGCGACGTCCATCTGAACCCCAACGCGCAGCAGCACGAGCTCTGGCTTCGCGACCCGGACGGCTACCTCGTCGTCCTTGCAGGGCCGTCTCCGTACCGCCCTCGCTGAGGGCACCCGAAGCCTCACACGCGGTGCAGCACCCAGACGTTCGGCTCGACGTGCGTGCCGATTCCGTCCTCGACGACGAGCGTCGCGAGAGCGCCGGGGAAGACGTACTCGCCGTCGCTCGGGAACGCCATCCCCGTCCACTCCGCCCAATCGCTTGCCCGCCCGCGGATGACCATCGAGCGCGGAGCCGCCGCGAGGATCTCGCCCCCGACGCGCTCGTGGATCCGGAGCCACGGGTCGAAGTGCGTCCCGTCTTCGCGCCGCCACGTCATGTACGTCTCGATCGGGATGAGCGGGTAGCGCGCCTTCCACGTCGGCCGAACGGGCGCGATCACGCCGTTCGCAAGACCGGCGATGCGCGCGTTGTCGGTGAACGTCCGGATCATGCGACTCGACAGCCGACGGCCCTGTTGACTCGGCGCGACGCTGATCGCGATCGCCATGAGCGCGGTGTGCGGAGCGTCCGAGGTCATCCCGCGGGTGAATCCCTCGTCCCATCCCGAGGGCAGGTCAGCGAGGGTCCCGTCCCAGGCAAGGGGTACCGCGTGCGCCTCGGCGAGGAGCTCGTCGCCCTCGATGAGCGCGACCTGGAAGTCGGGGCAGTCGGTGTAGAGGCGTCCCCAGTACAGGTTCCCCGGCTCGTTCTCGTTCATGTACGCAGGGAAGGTCGGGCGCGTCAGCTCATCGAACCTGCGCTCGAGGAGGTCCGGCCGGTCCGCGTACCGGACGAGCTTCATCGGCGAAGCAGCGCGACGGCATGCGCTGCGAGCCCCTCGCCTCGGCCGGTGAAGCCCAGCCCGTCGGTCGTCGTCGCCCGCACAGCAACCTGCCCTGCATCGACGCCGAGCGCGGCCCCGAGCCGCTCGCTCATTTCGCCGCGGATCTCGCCGATGCGCGGCTCCTCCCCGACGAGGATGCAATCGGCGTTCACGAGCTCCCAACCGGCCTCTCGCACCTCCCGGTAGGCCTCCCACAGCAGGTCGAGTGACGACGCCCCGCGGTACTGCTCGTCGCCCGACGGGAACAGGGAGCCGATGTCCCCGAGATTGGCCGCACCGAGGAGGGCGTCGATGAGCGCATGTGCGACGACGTCTCCATCGGAGTGCCCGGCGAGCCCGCGTGGGTACTCGATCGAGACGCCGCCGAGGACGAGCGGTACGCCGTCCTCGAGCGCATGCGCATCGACACCGATGCCGACCCTGAGCTCGCTCACGAGATCGAGGCTAACGCGCGCGGGAGTGACGCGAGGTCGTCGAGCCCGAGCGTCGCTTCCGGGGGTGTCCTCCGGAGCCGGCCCCACGGACCGCGTCGGACGTGGATCGCGACCATGCCGGCCGCGGCCGCCGGGAGCACGTCGTTGTCGACACGGTCGCCGACGTACGCGATCTCCGAGGGGGCATGCCCGAGCAGCGCCGCGACCCGGTCGAAGAACGCCGGGTCCGGCTTGCGCACGCCGAGGCTCGCCGAGGAGGAGATCACGTCGGCGGGAAGCGCGGCATCCCGCGCCCACGCCTCGAGCGACTCCGTCTGGTTTCCCACGATCCCAACCCGCAGGCCGAGCTCGCGCACGCCGTGCAGGCACTCGAGCGCGTCCGGGTACAGATCGTCCATGGAGTACGTCAGGCCGTTCCACCAGCCGGCCGGCTTCTCGATCCCGAGGTGGCGCCAGAGCTCGTCGTGCTCCTCGCCGCGCTCGATCGTGACGCCGAGCGCCGCCCAGACGACGTGTGGCTGCAGCCCGACTCGGGCGCAGAGCTCGCGCCACCAGCGCTCCTCGTCGACGAGCGTCTCGCCCACGTCGAAGACGACTGCCGCTAGAGCCACGACGCGACCAGCGCGAGGTCGGCCAGCGTCGTGACCTTGAGCAGCTTCGGATCGCCCTCGACGACCGCGACGCGACCTCCCACTCGCTCGACGAGCGACGCGCAGTCGGTCGCTCCGTCGAGCGCGCCGGAGAACGCGCGCCTCAGCGTGTCCGCGAGGAACGCCTGCGGCGTCTGCGCCGCGACGAGCCCTTCTCTCGCGACGGTCTCGACCACCGCCCCGTCCCGGACGCGCTTGAGCGTGTCGGCGACGGGAAGCACCGGAACGGCACCCTCGTAGCCTTCTCCGAGCGGCCCCAGCAACCGCTGCACGACCGCCTCGTCGAGCAGCGGCCGCGCGGCGTCGTGCACGAGGACGACGAGCGCCTCGTCCCCGACCTCGGCGAGGGCAGCCGCGACCGACTCCGCGCGCGAGGCCCCTCCCGTCACGCACGCGACGACCTTCGATGCTGCAAGCTCCTCCGCGAGCAGGATCGACGGCTCCTCCCACCCGGGGGGGCAGGCGACCACGATCGCGTCGACGAGCTCGCACGCCTCGAGGCGCTCGAGGCTCTCCGCGAGCAACGGACGCTCCCCGAGGGCGGCGAACGCCTTCGGCCGGTCGATGCCGAGCCGGTCACCCGACCCGGCCGCGGCGATCAACGCCCAGGTAGCCCCGACCTCGCCGGAGCCGCCCGGGCGGTCCGCCATCTACGCGCTCGCGGTCGCGGCCTTGGGCTTCGCGCGAGACTTCGTCTTCGGCTGCCCGGCGCGCGACAGGACGTCGTCGAGCCAGGCGGCGGCCTCTTCCTCGTTCATGTCCTTCGCGTACATGAGCTCCGAGGAGAGGATCTTCTTGGCCTTGACGAACATCTGCTTCTCGCCGGTGGAGAGACCCTTCTCGTTGTTTCGCACCGCGAGATTCCGCACGACCTCCGCGAGCTCGAAGATGTTGCCCGTCTTCATCTTGTCGCGGTTGTGCTTGAAGCGGCGGTTCCAGTTCTTCGGCATCTCCGTCGAGCCGCCGGAGAGCGTCCGGACGACCATGGTGACGGTGCGCTGGTCGATGACCGTACGCAGACCTACCCGCTCCGCGTTCTCGCAGGGGACGTTCACGGTCATGTCGTTGTGAAGGATCTGGATCGTGAGGTACTCGCGCGTCTCGCCGAGAACCTCGCGCTTCTCCTTCCGAACGACCGTGCCTGCGCCGTGGTGCGGATAGACGACCTTGTCGCCGATATCGAACAAGAGGGCCTCCCCGGTGTCGGTGTCAGTCGCCTTCACGAAAAAGAACCGGCAGTGCATTCCTGCCGGCGATCGAGTCACATCATAGCGCGTTCTTCACAGGCGATTAACGGAACCGCAACGGGGGATCTCGCGCTAGGCAGCCTCCTCCCGGGCCGCTTTCCCGGCGTCGAGACCGGCCTCGAGAGCCGCGCGCAGCGTCTCGGCCGAGGCGAGTCGAGGCGTCGACCTCGGCGAGCCGCCCGGTGGCGCAACGACCGTCGAGATCCCGAGCTTCACGCACTCCTCGAGGCGGCGGTCGACCTGCGACGCCTGCCGGAGGCGGCCCGTGAGCCCGATCTCGCCGAATGCCGCAAGGCCCTCGCGAACCGGCACACCGCGGGCGGCAGAGGCGATCGCGAGCGCGACGGCGAGGTCGGCGCCCGGCTCCTCGATGCGGACACCGCCGGCGACGTTCACGAAGACGTCCGAGCTCGCGAGCGCGACGCCCGCGTGCCTGCCGAGCACGGCGACGATCATGGCGAGGCGCTTCGGGTCGACGCCCGTCCCGACGCGCCGCGGCATGGCGAGATCGGTCGGCGCGACCAAAGCCTGGATCTCGAGGAGCAGCGGCCTGGTGCCCTCGAGCGCACATCCGACAGCCGCCCCGACCTCACCGGCGTGCGTCGCCCCGAAGAGCTCGGACGGATCGGGGACACCGACGAGCCCGGCCGCGGTCATCTCGAAGACGCCGAGCTCGTTGGTGGAGCCGAACCGGTTCTTGGTCGCACGGAGCACGCGATGCTCGTGGTAGCGGTCGCCCTCGAACTGGAGGACACAGTCGACGAGGTGCTCGAGGACGCGCGGCCCCGCGACGGCGCCGTCCTTCGTGACGTGCCCGACGAGAATCGTTGCGACACCGGCCTGCTTCGCGACCCGGAGCAGTCGGCCCGCAGCCTCGCGCACCTGCGCGACCGACCCGGGAGCCGAGGCGAGCGCGGACGCGTGCAGCGTCTGCACGGAGTCGATGACGCACACGGCGGGTCGCTCGGCTTCGAGCGTCGCGCAGACGGTGTCGAGCTCCGTCTCCGCGAGGATCTCCACGGCCTCCGTCCCGCCGAGGCGGGCGGCACGCAGCGAGACCTGTGCCGCCGACTCCTCGCCGGTCACGAGGAGCGCTCGGCGCCCCTCCCGCGAGATGAAGCCGAGAGCCGCGAGGAGCAAGGTCGACTTCCCGACACCCGGCTCACCGCCGACGAGAACGAGCGATCCCGGCACGAGCCCACCCCCGAGGACACGGTCGAGCTCGGCCACGCCCGTCCTGATCCGCGCGGCCTCCTCGGCGCGGACCTCGCCCATCGGAACGGGCTTCACCGGCGCGACACCGCGCGTCTCGACCGCCGATCCGTGGAGCTCTTCGACGAGGCTTCCGAACGCGCCGCAGCCGGGGCACTTGCCCAGCCAACGCCCCGAAGTGGTGCCGCACTCGGCGCACGTGAACTGGACGGTGACCTTCGCCACCACGCGAGTCTAGGGAGAGCGTCCGACGCCGCCCGTCACGAAAGTGCGCCGAATCGCTTGAAAGTCGGCGAGCCGTGGATAAGAGTGCCGTGAACCGCCGCATACGCCAACGAAAGGACGGGCAGGCATGGAACGGATCAACGCGCTCGGAAGAGGCGCTCAGCTGATGCTTGTCGGAGGAGTGCTGCTCTTCATCGACATGTTCTTCGCCTGGCAGAAGGTCGATCTCGGGCCGCTCGGCGACTACACGCGAAGCGGCTGGTATGGCGCAGGCGGGGTGATCCTCGGGATTCTCACGGTCATCCTGCTCGCCTGGCTGATCGTGCGGATCGCATCCGTGAACATCCCGCTTCCCGTGTCCACGGCGATGGCGGCGGCCGTGATCGCCGTTCTCATCCTGATCTTCGCGATCATCAAGTTCCTCAGCATCATCGGCGACGCTCAGACCTTCTGGGCCTGGGTAGGGCTGGCACTCGCGATCGTGATCGCCGCGGGCGGCTTCATGACCGTGCAGGAGGCGGGCGGCGTCGACACGCTCCGCGACGAGGCCACCAACCTGGGCTCGTCCATGAGCTCGGGCGGTGGAGCAGCGGCCGCGGCTCCCGCAGGCGCCGCCCCGGTCGCACCTGCCGCCGAGTCGGCACCGGTCGCCGAGGCACCACAGGCAGCCTCGAGTGCCCCCGCAGAGGCCGCTGAGGATGCGACCGACGCGGCCGAGGCCGCTGCGGACGACGCGGGCGAGACACCCGGCCAGCAGGGCGCGTAGCACCGCTGTTTCATTCCCGAGGCGGCCGCGCGGCCGCCTCGGGAAAGATCCTGGAAATCGCGCGAATACCCCATTCGGCGCTTTCCGGAGTACCCTGTGCCGAGTACGCATCGGAGAGCGGCCACGCGGCCGTCAACTCGCGCCGAAGGGAATTCCGATGGCGACGTTCAAGGCCCTCACACGCGGTACCCAGCTCGTCCTCGTCGCAGGGCCGCTCCTCCTCCTGAGCTTGTTCTTCACCTGGCAGAACGTCGAGGTGAGCTACGGCCAGGCCGGCCAGGCGAGCATGGCGCTCGACGGCTGGGACGCCTGGGGCCTGCTCCTCGCACTCCTCGCGCTCGCGACCGTCATCCTCGTCGCGCTCAGAGGCCTCTCGGACGTCGAGTTCTCGGAGGACGTCGCCTGGGCGAAGGTCTGCCTCGGACTCGGGCTCGCCGTCCTCGCGGTCGCCCTCGTGAAGAACCTCACGGACTCGGGCTCGTCGTGGGCGAGCTACGGGTTCGTCGTGCTGGCGGGAGCCGTCGCGCTCGGCACCGTGCTCGACTGGTCCGCGGAGCGCAGGGGCGCCCAGCCCACGCTGGCTCCTCGGAAGCGGCGCGGCCTCAGATCAGCCGCTTGACGAGGAGCACGCGGTCCTCACCCGGGCCGTCGTAGTCCTCGACGACGCGATCGACCTCGAAGCCGAGCGCCTCGTGGAAGGCCACGGAGCGCTGGTTCGCGGGTGACGTGACGCAGCGCACGACGCTCCGCCCCTGAGCACGGACCTCGTCGAAGAACTGCTCGTAGAGCGCTCGGCCGAGGCCGTCCTCACGAGCGTCCGGGTCCACCCCCATGAAGTGGATGTACGCCTCGTCGTCGGCGGTCTGTGACAGGAAGCCGCAGACGAACCCGCGGAGCTCGCCGTCCTCGTCCTCGGCGACGAAGCTCGTCCCCTCGAAGTGGATGAAGAAGAGCTTCGGGAGGATCGGCGCCATATCACGGCCGCCCCACCAGACGTTGATACGCCCGATCACCCGCCCGTAGTCGGACGGCTTCGCGTGACGGATGTCGACGCTCATCGGGCGAGTGTAGGGCCGACGCCTGCGTCGCCATCCGGCGGCCATCGCCTCGCCTCGAGGGCGAGGCGAGCCTCAGAGGGCGAGACGAGCTTCGCCCCTACGAGTCGGACGGCTCGTCGACGAGCTCGGCGAGGTCCGCGAGCACGTCGTCGTCGCCATCCGCGGGACCGCCGACGGCGGCCGGGACCGGGGTGCCCTCGATGATCCGGATCTCCACCGGTGCCTCGCCCTCGGCGGGGTTCTCGCGGCGGTCGACGATCAGCGTCGAACCGGGCGCGAGCTCGCGGCCGAGGATGAAGTCGGCGAGCGGGTCCTCGAGCATGCGCTGGATCGCCCTGCGCAGCGGCCGGGCGCCCATGGCCGGGTCGTACCCGGTCTCGACCAGCAGCTCCCGCGCGTCGTCGGTGAGCTCGATCACGACGTCGTGCTTGCCCATCTCCTCGCGGACGCGCTTCAGCATCAGATCGACCACCTCGAGGATCTCGACCTTCTCGAGCTTGTGGAAGACGATGACCTCGTCGATGCGGTTCAGGAGCTCGGGCCGGAACACCTTCTTGAGCTCCGACATCACGCGTTCCTTCATCTCGTCGTACGTGAGTCCCTGCTCGTCGCCGATCGAGAAGCCGAGCGTCTGGTTCTTGGAGATCTGAGCTGCCCCGAGGTTCGAGGTCATGATCACGATCGTGTTGCGGAAGTCGACCTTCCGCCCCTGCGAGTCGGTGAGCTTCCCGTCCTCGAGGATCTGCAGGAGGATGTTGAAGACGTCCGGGTGCGCCTTCTCGATCTCGTCGAGAAGGACGACCGAGTATGGCTTGCGCCGGACGGCCTCGGTGAGCTGGCCGCCCTCGTCGTAGCCGACGTAGCCGGGAGGCGAGCCAACGAGCCGGGACACGGAGTGCTTCTCCATGTACTCCGACATGTCGACCTGGATGAGCGCGTCCTCGTCGCCGAAGAGGAACTCGGCGAGCGTGCGAGCGAGCTCGGTCTTCCCCACGCCCGACGGGCCGAGGAAGATGAACGAGCCGGTGGGCCGCTTCGGGTCCTTGATCCCGGCGCGTGCGCGGCGGATGGCCTTCGACACCGCGACGATCGCCTGGTGCTGGCCGATGACGCGCTTGTGCAGCTCGTCCTCCATGCGGATGAGCTTCTGCGACTCGGCCTCGGTGAGCTTGAAGACGGGGATGCCCGTCCACATGGAGACGATGTCGGCGATCTCGTCCTCGCCGATCTCCGGCTGCTCCTCGTCGGCCTGGTTGCGCCACTCCTCCTCGAGCTCCTTCTTCTTCTGCGTGAGCTTGCGCTCCTTGTCGCGGAGCTGCGCGGCCTTCTCGAACTCCTGGGCCTCGATCGCGCCTTCCTTGTCGGCGCGGACCTTGTCGATCTCCTCCTCGAGCTCGCGGTAGCGCGGCGGCGCGGACATCGTGGCGATGCGGACGCGCGAGCCGGCCTCGTCGATGAGGTCGATCGCCTTGTCGGGGAGGTGCCGGTCCTGGATGTAGCGGTCGGCGAGGACAGCCGCGGCCTGCAGCGCCTCGTCGGAGATCTTGCAGCGGTGGTGCGCCTCGTAGCGGTCGCGCAGGCCGCGCAGGATCTGGACCGACTCGTCGATCGACGGCTCCTCGACGCGCACCTGCTGGAAGCGCCGTTCGAGAGCGGCGTCGCGCTCGAGGTACTTGCGGTACTCGTCGAGCGTCGTCGCGCCGATCGTCTGGATCTCGCCGCGCGCGAGCGCAGGCTTGAGGATGGATGCGGCGTCGATCGCGCCCTCGGCCGCGCCGGCGCCGACGAGGTTGTGCAGCTCGTCGATGAACAGGATGATGTCGCCGCGCTGGGTGATCTCCTTCATCACCTTCTTCAGGCGCTCCTCGAACTCGCCGCGGTACTTCGAGCCGGCGACGAGCGCTGCGAGGTCGAGCGTGTAGATCTGCTTGCCCTTCAGGATCTCTGGCACCTGGCTCGAGGAGATGCGCGAGGCGAGGCCCTCGACGACAGCGGTCTTGCCAACGCCTGGCTCACCGATGAGGACCGGGTTGTTCTTCTGGCGGCGTGACAGGATCTGCATCACGCGCTCGATCTCGGTCTGGCGGCCGACGACGGGGTCGAGCTTGCCCTCGACCGCCGCCTTCGTGAGGTTGCGGCCGAACTGGTCGAGCAGCTTCGAGCTCTTCGTCTTCTCGCCCGGAGCGACGCTCGCGCCCGACTGGCGACGGCCTGGGCCGGAGAGCATGCGGATGATCTCGTTGCGGATCTTCTCCGCGTCGGCGTCGAAGTCGAGGAGGATCCTGGCGGCGACGCCCTCGTTCTCACGGACGAGGCCGAGCAGGATGTGCTCCGTGCCGATGTAGTTGTGGCCGAGGGAGAGCGCCTCGCGCAGCGCCAGCTCGAGAACCTTCTTGGCGCGCGGCGTGAACGGGATCTGCCCCGTGGTGACCTCGTCACCCTGACCGACGATGCGCGCGACCTGGGCGCGCACCTCTTCCACCGTGATGTCGAGCGACTCGAGGACGCGCGCTGCCAGACCCTCCTCCTCGCGCAGGAGGCCGAGCAGGATGTGCTCCGTCCCGATGTAGTTGTGCTTCAGGGCCCTCGCCTCGTCCTGGGCGAGAACCACGACCTGCCGTGCCCGTTCGGTGAATCGCTCGAACAACGCCCTCGACGCTCCTTTCGATCGGTTGCCGGGGGCCGCCTCGCTCCCCGGGTCGAAGGGATTGGCTGATCGTAGCCGACTGGTCTCGTGTCGAGTCTCACACGGCAGGTTCGCCCGGCGTCCTCGGTACCCTTCCCGGCCGTTGGTCAACAAAGCCTTAATCACGGGAGGCGCGGGATTCATCGGTTCGCACCTCTCCGAGTTACTCCTCGATGAAGGACACGAGGTATGGGTCCTCGACGACCTGTCGACGGGCTCGCTCGACAACATCGAGCACCTGCGCGAACGTGAGGGCTTCCACCTCGTCGTCGACTCGGTCCTCCACCCCTCGATCGTCAACGAGCTCGTCTACAAGTGCGACGTCGTCTACCACCTCGCTGCCGCGGTCGGCGTCAGGCTCATCGTGGAGCAGCCGGTGCAGACGCTCGTCACGAACCTGCGGGGGACGGAGATCGTCCTCGAGCACTGCCATCGCTTCGGGAAGCGGGTGCTCGTCGCGTCGACCTCAGAGGTCTACGGCGACCACCGCGAGGAGAAGGCGCTCTCGGAGTCCGATCGCCGCATCTACGGGCCGACGACGCAGAAGCGCTGGGCGTATGCGGACTCGAAGGCGATGGACGAGTTCCTCGCGCTCGCGCACCACGCCGAGCACGATCTCGACTGCATCATCGTGCGGCTCTTCAACACCGTCGGGCCGAGGCAGAGCGGTCAGTACGGGATGGTGATCCCCACGTTCGTCCAGCGTGCGCTTGCCGACGAGCCGATCGAGATCCACGGCGACGGCGACCAGACCCGCTGCTTCTGCCACGTCGCGGACACGATCCGCGCGCTCTCGGGGCTCATGTCCGAGGGGACGTCGGGGGAGATCTACAACGTCGGCTCGGAGGAGCGCATCTCCATCAACGGGCTCGCCGAGCGCGTGCAGGAGCTCACCGAGTCCTCGTCGCCGGTCGAGTACGTGTCGTACGAGGACGTCTACGGGATCGGTATCGAGGACATGCTCCACCGCATCCCGTCGACGGCGAAGGTGCACGCCGCGATCGGCTGGTCCACCGAGCGCACGCTCGACGACATCCTCACCGACGTCGTCGCGTTCGAGCGCGGCCGCGAGACGGCGACGGCCTAGGCCGCTTCGGCCCGCGACCCGCGGCTCGCGAGCGCCGCGCGAAGATCGCTGCACGCCCCGGCCTCGAGCAGCGCGCCCACGTCGCCGACCTCGAGCGGCGGCGCGAAGTGGAAGCCCTGCCCGACCGAGCACCCGAGACGCCGGAGCTCGGTCGTCTGCGATGCCGTCTCCATCCCCTCCGCGACCAGCGAGACGTCGAGCGTCTGCGCGAGATCGACTATCGCCTGGACGAACCCCTGCCGCGTGGCGTCGGCATCGAGCGCGTTCACGAAGGAGCGGTCGACCTTGAGCGTGTGGACGGGGAGCTCCTGGAGCAGCGAGAGCGACGAGTAGCCGGTGCCGAAGTCGTCGAGGGCGATGCGCACGCCGAGTGCGGCCACGTCGGCCAGAACGGCGCGCAGCTCCTCGTGCCTCCGCGCGAGCACGCTCTCCGTGAGCTCGAGCGTGAGAGCCTCGGGCGGCAGACCGGACCGCTCGAGAGCGACGCGGACGCTCTCGAGAAGGATTCCGGGGCGAACCTGGCGCGTCGAGACGTTCACGTTCAGCGTCAGCGCCGCCGCGCCCGGGGTCTCGGTGCGCCAGCGTGCGACCTGGGCAGACGCCTCGGCGAGCACCCACGCGCCGATCTCGACGATCTTGCCGGTCTCCTCGGCAAGGGCGATGAACTCACTGGGCTGCAGCAGTCCGCGCATCGGATGGTTCCAGCGCACGAGCGCCTCCACCCCGACGACAGCGGGGCTCTCGAGGTCGACGAGCGGCTGATAGTGAACGACGAACTCGGCCGGAAGCGCCCGCCGCAGCTCGGCTACGAGCTCGAGCCGCCCGACGAGATCCTCCGCCATGCGCGGCGCGTAGACGACGTACTGCGCCTTGCCGGACGCCTTCGCGCGGTACATGGCGACGTCCGCGGCGCGGAGAAGGTCGTCCGCGACCTTCCCGAGCGCGATTCCGACGCTCGCCGTGACGAACACCTCGCGGCCCTCGATGTCGAACGGCCGCTGCAGCGCGCTCACGATGCGCTCCGCGGCGTCGATCGCGGTCGGCGCGCCGGCCAGGTCCTCGATGAGGACCGCGAACTCGTCGCCTCCGAGCCGGGCGACCGTGTAGCTCGGAGAGAGCGCCTCGCGCAGGCGCACGCCGACGCTGCGCAGCAACGTGTCACCGGCCGCGTGACCGAGCGTGTCGTTGACGCCCTTGAAGTCGTCGAGGTCGAGGAAGAGCACCGCGACGTCCGGCCTCGTGGCCTGGCTCCGTAGCACGAGGGCGTGCTCCACGCGGTTGGTGAAGAGGGCGCGGTTCGCGAGGCCCGTGAGGGCATCATGGAATGCCTGGTGGCGCAGCTGCTCCTCGGCGTCCTTGCGCGCCGTGACGTCGAGCAGGTAGCCCTGCAGCACCCTCTCGTCACCCTCGCCGACGACGCGCGCCTCGTCCTGCACCCACAGGTAGCGCCCCGCTCGCGTCCGGAGCCGGTACTCGATGAACATCGGCTCGCCCGTCGCGTGGGTGCGCTGGTGAGCGGCCAGGACGCGCTCCCGATCCTCGGGATGGAGCAGCGCGACGAAGAGGTCGTCGTTCTCGGCCCACTCGGCGACGGAGTACCCGAGCATGGGCTCGATCTGCGGGCTCGTGTAGATGTTCGAGCTGACGTCGTCGAGGCGGTCGATGTAGACCGTCAGGGGAAGCTGCTCGACGAGCGAGCGGAAGCGTCGTTCGCCGACGCCGTCCACGCCCGATCCCGCATCGTTGGCAGGCCGCTCCACCACCGCCAGCAAGTGATCGTCCTGTGACGCTCTGTCGGCGACCCCTCGATCGGAGTACGTCGTTCGAGTGACCGCAGTAGGATCGCGCGATGGTCGACGAGGGCACCGGGCGCGAGCGGCTCTCGTGGCCGGAGTTCGGTGACGCCACGCGGGAGCTCGCCCGCCAGATCGCCGCCGACGGCTTCGCTCCGGACCTCGTGCTCTCCGTCGCCCGCGGAGGGCTGCTGGTCGGAGCTGCGCTCGGCTACGCGCTCGACGTGAAGAACACGTGGACGATGAACGTCGAGTTCTACACGGGGATCGACGAGCGGCTCGACGTGCCGATGATCCTCCCGCCGGTGCCCGAGCTCGTCGACCTCGACGCGGCGCGGATGCTCATCGCGGACGACGTCGCCGACACCGGCGAGACGCTCGCGCTCGTCAAGGAGTTCTGCGGGGGGAAGGTCGCCGAGGTTCGCTGTGCCGTCCTCTACGAGAAGCCGCCCTCGATCGTGAAGTGCGAGTACGTCTGGCGTCGAACGGAGCTCTGGATCGACTTCCCGTGGAGCGCCGAGGCGCCGGTGGTCGCCGGCGCGTCCGCCTGAGGGCGAGGGCGAGCGTCGGCCTTACGGATCGCTCGGCCGCAGCGCCGGGAAGAGGATCACGTCGCGGATCGTGTCGCGGCCCGAGAGGAGCATGACGAGACGGTCGATGCCGAGGCCGAGGCCGCCGGTCGGGGGCATCCCGTACGAGAGCGCCTCGACGTAGTCGGGATCGCCGCGCACGCCCTCGACGTGCGCCGACTGCTCGTCGAAGCGCTGCTGCTGCTCCGCGGCGTCGTTGATCTCCGTGTACGCGTTCCCGAGCTCCATCCCGGCAGCGAAGTACTCGAAGCGCTCCGTGAGCGTCTCGTCGTCGTCCGTCGCGCGCGCGAAGGGCGAGAGCTCGACCGGATGCCCGTAGACGATCGTCGGCGCGATCAGGCTCGGCTCGACGTAGTGCGAGAAGGCGTGATCGACGAGCTGCGCCCAGTCCTTGTCGGCGCCGGTGTCCACTCCGCGCTCGGTGAGCCAGGCTCGCAGCTGCTCCTCGTCCCGCGTCCACAGCTCGAGCGCGTCCAGCGACTCGACGAACCCGAGCCGCTTCCAGGGCCGCTTCAGGTCGATCCGATGCCCGCGGAACTCGACCACCGTCGACCCGATCGCCTCGATCGCGACCCGCTCGAGCATCGCCTCGATGCGGTCCATCGTGTCGGAGAAGTCCGCATACGCCTCGTACCACTCGAGCATCGTGAACTCCGGCTGGTGCTTGTAGGAGACGCTCTCGTTGCGGAAGTCCTTGCCGATCTCGTACACCCGCTCGAGCCCGCCGACGACGAGCCGCTTGAGGTAGAGCTCGGTCGCGATGCGGAGGTAGAGATCGGCGTCGAGCTCGTTCGAGTGCGTCACGAACGGGTGCGCGAACGCCCCGCCGTAGCGTGGCTGGAGCACCGGCGTCTCGACCTCGACGAAGCCCTCCTCGTCGAGGTAGCGCCGGATCGCGGTCACGACCTTCGCTCGGAGCAGGAACAGCTCGCGCGAGTCCTCGTTCATCAGCAGGTCGAGGTAGCGCTTGCGGTAGCGCGTCTCCTGGTCGGTGAGGCCGTGGAACGTGTCGGGCAGCGGGCTCGTGTTGCGGGCGAGGATCGTCAGCTCGTCGACCATCAGCGACGGCTCGCCGCGACGCGACTTCGCGGGCCGGCCGGCGACGCCGACGACGTCTCCGAGGCGGACGTCGACCTCGCCGATCCGCCCCGTGTCGCACATGAGCTGGATCCGACCCGACCGGTCGACGAGGTCGAGGAAGACGAGCTTCCCCATCTCGCGGCGCGCCATCGCGCGCCCCGCCAGCCGCCGCGTCTCGTCGAGCTCGGACCCCGCGTCGACTGCTTCGGTCGCGACCCGGACGTCCGCGATCGCGTCCCGCCCTGGAAAACGCTTCGGCGCGATCATGGCGAGCAGCCTATCCCGGCTGCTCCGAGGAACTAGGCGGCCTTGATCTCCATGATCTTGAACTTCACCTTCGATCCTCGCGGCGTGACGACCTCGACGGTCTCGCCCTTCTTGCGGCCCATGATCGCCTTGCCGACCGGCGACTCGTTCGAGAGCTTGTTCTCGGCCGGGTTCGCCTCCGCGGAGCCCACGATGAAGTACTCGGTCGTCTCCTTCGCGTCGACGTCGCGCAGGCGAACGACGGCTCCGAGCGACACGACGCTCGTATCGACGCGTCTCTTGTCGATGACGTGCGCGTTCGCGAGGCGTTCCTCGAGCTGCGCGATGCGGTGCTCGAGCATCATCTGCTCGTTCTTCGCGTCGTCGTACTCGGCGTTCTCGGCGATCTCGCCGAACTCGCGTGCGGCCGCGATGCGCTCGGCGATCTCGCGGCGCTTCGTCGTGCGCAGCGTCTCGAGCTCGCCGGTCAACTGCTTGTAGCCCTCGGGAGTGAGGATCACGTCCTTCACGAAAATGCCTCCAGAGACGAGATTGCGGGGCCCCCCGGCCCCGACAACGCGCGGAATGGTAGCTACCCCGTTCGAGGAGCGTCAAACGATCCGCGAGTACCATCCGAAGCCGTGATCGACCTGCGCGAGAGCTGGCGAATCGGCCCTGTGGAGGTGCCCACGAGGCTCGTCCTCGCACCCATGGCGGGCGTCAGCGTGCAGGCGTTCCGACGCCAGGGCCGCCGCTTCGGAGCCGGGCTCGTGTGCTCGGAGATGGTGAGCTGCGCCGGGATCGAGCATCGCAACGAGAAGACGCTCGGGTACCTGCGGGTCGCCTCGGACGAGCATCCGCTCGCGATCCAGCTCTTCGGGTCCGACCCCCGGCCGATGGCCGAGGCGGCCCGCATGGTCGAGGCCGTGGGAGCGGACATCGTCGACGTCAACTTCGGCTGTCCCGTCAAGAAGGTCACGAAGACGGGCGCCGGCGCGCATCTCCTCGAGCATCCGGACCTCGCGGGCGACATCATCGGCGCAGTCGCGAACGCGGTCGACATCCCCGTGTCCGTGAAGCTGCGGCGCGGCGTGCGCGACGGGTCGCGGGCTGCGCTCGAGCTCGGGCCGCGTCTCGTGGATGCCGGCGCCGCGTCTCTCACGCTGCACCCGCGCTCCGCCCAGCAGATGTACACGGGCACCGCGGATCACTCGCTGACCGCCGAGCTCGTCTCGCTCGTGGACGTTCCCGTGGTCGCGTCGGGCGACGTGACGTCGCGCGCCCGCGCGCAGACGGTCCTCGCGACGACGGGAGCCGAGGCCGTGATGGTGGGCCGTGGCGCGCAGGGCAACCCGTGGGCGCTTCGCGAGATCGTCGACGGCGACGACTCGGAACCGTCGCGCGAGGAGGTGGCGGCAGAGCTGGTTCTCTTCGTACGCGAGACCGTCCGCGAGCTCGGCG
Organism: Gaiellaceae bacterium; assembly: GCA_036274755.1. Lineage (GTDB taxonomy): Bacteria > Actinomycetota > Thermoleophilia > Gaiellales > Gaiellaceae > GMQP-bins7. The sequence continues at coordinate 26,500 of DASUFC010000062.1, read as the reverse complement.
AGCGGCGCGCGTCCGGCTTCCTCAAGAAGTTCTACGGCTGGTACCTCGGCCGTGGCAGGTTCCCGAAGGAGTTCAAGCAGGAGCTCTTGCAGCTCTCCTCGACCGAGGAGATCGAGCGGAGACTGCTCGCCGCGGCGCCCGGTGCGTTCGAGATCGTCGAGCGGCTCGAGGCGGAGGTTCCCACTGGCGCCGAGCTGACGCTCGAGCTCCCGGTCTCGATCTACGGCGGCGGTTAGTCCTCGGCCGAGCCGGTCAGCGCCGTCGCGAGCCCGAGGCCGATGTAGACGCTTCCCGAGACGTACTTCTGCACGCGGGCGAAGCGCGTCGAGCGCCGCAGGACTCCGCCTGCCGTTCCCGCCGCGAGCGCCCACATCGAGTCCGTGAGCATCCCGAGGATGGCGAAGAGGAAGCCGAGGAACGCGATCTGCACCGCCGGATGCGGCGCGTTCGGGTCGACGAACTGCGGCAGGAAGGCGAGGAAGAAGAGCGCCGTCTTCGGATTGAGCACGTTGACGACGACGCCCTGGGCGAAAGCGCGTCGAAGGTTCCGCTCGCCTCCGACCGCGATGTCGAGCTCCGCCTTTCGCGAGAGGAGCGTCCACAGGCCGAGCCCGATCAGGTAGACCGCACCCGCGACCTTCACCGCCGTGAACGCGACCGCCGACGACAGGACGAGTGCGGAGAGCCCGAGCGTTGCCGCCGCGATGTGGACGAGCGTGCCGACGTGGATCCCGACCACGGACGCAAGGCCGGCTCTGCGTCCCTGCTCGATCGAACGGGTGACGACGTAGAGCACCGACGGCCCGGGGACGAGGAGCAGCACGAGCGCCGCGACGACGTACAGCCCGATTGCAGGCGGGTCCGGGATCACGCGTTCAACTCCCAGACCGTCCGGATCCCTTCCAGCGTGAGGAACGGATCGATGCGTTCGATCGTCTCCGAGTGCGGCGTGACGAGATCCGCCAGCCCGCCCGTCGCGACCGCTCGCGCGTCGGCGCCGAGCTCGCCCCGGATGCGGCGGACGATTCCGTCCACCTGACCCGCGAATCCGTAGACGAGCCCCGACTGCAGCCCGCCGACCGTCGTCTTGCCGATCACGCTCGGCGGCGCGACGTAGTCGACCTTGAGGAGCCGCGCCGCGCGCGCGAAGAGCGCGTCCATGGAGATCTCGATGCCCGGCGCGATGACGCCCCCGACGTACTCCCCGGCCTGCGACACGACGTCGAAGTTCGTCGACGTGCCGAAGTCGACGACGATCACCGGCGCGCCGTAGCGCTCCCGTGCCGCGACCGAGTTCGCGATCCGGTCGGGCCCCACCTCGCGCGGGTCGTCGTAGCGAATCGCGATCCCGGTCTTGACGCCCGGGCCGAGGACGAGCAGCGGCGCATGCACCCACTTGCGCGCGAGCTCCTCCCACTCGCGGACGAGCACGGGCACCGTGGACGCGAGGCAGATGCCGTCGACGCTCTCGAACTCGAGCAGGCCGGACAGGAGCACCCCCAGCTCGTCGGCAGTGCTCGACCGCTCCGTGGCGAGCCGCCAGTGCTCGGCGAGGGTCGCATCGCGATACAGGCCGAGCGCCGTCTGTGTGTTCCCGACGTCGACCGCGAGCAGCATCGCGCTAGTGAATCAGAGCCACGTCGGACGTGAATCACAGGAAACGGCGAAGGTACGTACACATCGCGGCCGCGAAGCGGACGCCTTCAGGGATCTTCGCGATCGAGAGTCCGCACTCGCGGATTCTCGATCTGCGGGAAAACTAGTCCTCTTCGCCGGAGAGCGGCTGGCCGATCCGCTCAGCGAGGGCCTCGGCGGTGAGCCGCGGCTCCTCGCCCTCGGCGCGCAGCTCCTCCACGGTGACGTCGCCGGACGTGTACACCTCGGCGCGCGGGATGATCCGGCTCGGCCGGTTCTTGTCCCACACCCAGACGTCCTCCATCCGCACGTGGAAGAACGGGTAGCTGACCTGCGGAACCGCCTCCAGGTCGAGCTTGTTGCAGAGGTAGGTCGCATCCTGCGTGAGAACGCAGTAGCGGAAGAGCGAGAAGACGGCCGAGTATTCGCGCTTCAGCGAGAGCTCGAGCTCCGCCTCGTACTCGTCGAGATCGTCGAGGTGCGACACGCGGGTCAGTCTAGCGCCGAGAGTGCCGCCGAAACGTCGCCGAGACCGGGGATGTCGAGCGCCGGATCGAGCTCTGCGAGCGGCTCGAGGGCGAACCGGCGCTCGGCGAGCCGCGGATGCGGGACGCGGAGCCCCGGCTCGTCGACCGACAGGTCCCCGTAGACGAGCAGGTCGAGGTCGATCGTGCGCGCCCCCCAGCGCACGTCGCGCACGCGTCCGAGCTGTCGCTCGATCTCGAGGAGACGCTCGAGGAGCGCGCGCGGCGTCAGCGTCGTGTCGACGACGACCGCCCCGTTGAGGTAGGGAGGCTGGTCGACGACTCCGAACGGCTCCGTCTGCCGCAGCTGCGACACCTGGAGCACGTCGACGCCCTCGGTCTCTGCGAGCAGGTCGACCGCGCGGAGCAGCGTGACCTCCCGCGGGCCGAGGTTGGCGCCGAGCCCGACGTACGCGCGCGTCACGAGCGCGAGCGCTCGACGATCACGGCCGCGTGCTCCACGGGTGGATCGAGGACGACGTCGGGCTTCCGCACGCGCACACGGGCGCGGTCCACCGCCGCGAAGCGCTCGAGGATGCCGTCGGCGATCGAGCCCGCGAGCCCTTCGAGGAGGAGCCGCTCCTCGCCGGCGAAGACGTCCCGCACGAGCGCGGCGATCCGCCGATAGTCGACGGTGTCCTCGATGCGATCGCTCTCCGTCGCCTCGCCGCGCACATCCACCCAGAGATCGACGAGGAACCTCTGGCCGAGACGCCGTTCCTCCTCGAGGTAGCCGTGATGCCCGAACACGACGAGGCCCATGAGCTCGATCGTCACGCCTCGATCCTCCCACGCTCGACGGCGGCCGCGACGGCCAGGCCTTCGACGGTCTCGCGTACGTCGTGGGCTCGGACGATCGACGCCCCACGCGCGTAGGCGGCCACGGCTGCCGCGACCGAGGCAGCCATGCTCCCCGTCGTCGCCTCCGGGTCGCCGATCACCTTCCCGAGCGTGCTCTTCCGGGACACGCCGACGAGGAGCGGGCGTCCCAGGACGAGCAGCTCGTCGAGACGCCGGAGCAGCTCGAGGTTGTGGTTCGGCGACTTCCCGAAGCCGATCCCCGGATCCAGGCAGATCCGCTCCTCGGGGATCCCACTCTCCACCGCGAACGCGAGCCGCGCCTCGAGGAACGCCAACACATCGCCGACCACGTCGTCGTACTGGGGAGCGACCTGCATCGTGCGCGGCTCGCCCTGCATGTGCATGAGACAGAGGAACGCGTTCCCGTCGGCGACGACCCCGGCCAGCGCCGGGTCGCCGCGCAGGGCGGTCACATCGTTCACGAGCTCCGCACCGAGCTCGAGCGCGCGTTGCGCGACCTCGGCCTTCGACGTGTCGACCGAGACCGGCACCCCGTGGAGGCCCTCCAGCACGGGCGCGATGCGCGCGAGCTCCTCCTCGGTTGAGACTGGAGCGGCCCCTGGTCGCGTCGACTCGCCGCCGACGTCGACGAGCGCGGCGCCTTCTTCGACGAGCCGCAGCCCGTGCGCCACGGCGACGCCGGAGTCGACGAATCGGCCGCCGTCGGAGAAGCTGTCCGGCGTGACGTTCAGCACCCCCATCACGGATGGTCGCGGCCAACGCTCCTCGAGCGACCCGTCCCTACCCACGGGCAGGAGCGTAGCTCCGTCTGGTCAGGTGCCCAGAATCTCGCCGCATGGAGACAACTGGCGCGAACACCGGACCGCTCGGGCAACCTCGGGGCATCGGCTTCGGGATCCTGCTGTTCATCATCACCTTCGGGATCTACTCGCTGTACTGGGTCTTCAAGACCCAGGAGGAGGTCAAGAACCACTCCGGCCAGGGGGTCGGGGGAGTGCTCGGCCTCGTCATCTACATCGTGGTGTCGATCGTCACGTGGTTCCTCGTCCCTTCCGAGGTCGGGAAGATGTACAGCCAGGACGGTCGTCAGGCGCCGTTCTCCGGCTGGACCGGGCTCTGGCTGCTGCTGCCGATCGTCGGCGCATTCGTGTGGTTCATCAAGGTCCAGGGAGCACTCAACCGGTACTGGGCGGCGAAGAGCACGACGTCGCTGCCGATGAGCGAGCCCGGCGCCGCGACGTAGCCGAAGCGCGGTGTGGACATGCGCGGTAGGGCCGCCCGCGCGGCCCTACCGCTCGCTGCGGTGCTCGTGCTCGTCACGATCGTCGCCATCGCTGCCTCCGGGTCGACGTCGCACGGAACCTCCGACGCCCGGCGCCCGTCCGACTCGCTGTTCGACGCACTCTTCACGCTGCTCATCCTCGGAGCCGTGGCCGGAGGCGTCCTGCTCGTGTACGGCCTGTCCCAGCGAAAGGCGATCGCCGGCGAGATCGCCTCCGGCCGCTACAAGCGAACGTCGCTCACGGCGGTCCTGGCCTTGATCGTCCTCCTGGTCGTCGCCCGTCGGTTCAACCTCATCCGGCCCGCGCGGCCCCATGTCGAGGAGGCGCAGACGGCGGACGTCATCCCCGGCGCGCAGAAGCCTCCCGAGCACGACCCCACCACCTTCGTCTACCAGCCCGGTATCTCGTGGGTCGTCGTCACGATGCTCGCCGGTCTCGTGATCGCCGCGACGGTCGCCTACGTCGTTTCGCGGCGCCGGGCTGCCGCCGCTCGGGAGCCCGACTTCGCCGAGCAACTTGCGGCGGCACTCGGCGATGCCGTCGACGACCTGCGCAACGAGCCCGACCCGCGTCGAGCCATCATCGCGGCGTACGCGCGGATGGAGCGCGTTCTCGCTGCGAGCGGCGCACCCAGGCGGCGGGCGGAGACGGCCGACGAGTACCTCGCGCGCGTGCTCCTCGAGCTCGCGCCGGAGTCCGACGCGGTCGTGCGCCTGACCGGGCTGTTCTCACAGGCTAAGTTCTCGCATCACGAGATCGACGTGACGATGAAGGAGGACGCGATCGACGCTCTGGAGCAGATCCGAGACGAGCTGCGCAAGCCGGCCGACGCACCGGTGGAGCAGCCCGCCGTGCCGGCCCCGATCGAGTCGCCGTCGTGAGACCGCACGTCGCCGGAGCGGTCAAGCTCCTCGTCGTCCCGACGCTCGTACTGGTCGCCATCACGGCGTTCGTGCCCGGGAGGGCGTCGATCGCCGTACGCCTCTACGCACTCTTCGTCTGCGGCGTCCTGCTCCTGCTCCTGCTCGGGGCGCTCCGACGCTCGTTCCCCGCGGAGCAGGCGCTCGTCGTCGAGCGGCCGGCGCAGCGCGAGCGTCGACAGCCACCGCCGAGCCTCGCCCGCATCGAGCACGAGGCGGCCCTCGGCGTCGCCGGCTCGTTCGACCTCCACTACCGACTCGTGCCCCGCCTTCGCTCCATCGCATCCGGGCTGCTCGAGTTCCGGCGCCGGATCTCGTTCGAGCGCGACCCCGACCTCGCGCGGGAGATCCTCGGCGAGCAGACCTGGGCGCTCGTGCGACCCGATCGCATCGCCCCGGACGACCGGCACGCACGCGGCGTCGAGCCGGACGACCTCACGCGCGTGACCGTCGCCCTGGAGGCGATCTAGAGGTGGAGCTCGAGCGCGTCCGCGAGCTCTCCGCGCAGGTGCTCGACGAGGTCGAGAAGGCCGTCGTCGGCAAGCGCGATTCGCTCGAGCTCGTCCTCCTGGGCTTCCTCGGCGACGGCCATGTGCTCCTCGAGGACTACCCGGGGCTCGCGAAGACGCTCGCGGCCCGATCGTTCGCGCAGGCGCTCGACATGGAGTTCGCGCGCATCCAGTTCACGCCGGACCTCATGCCCGCCGACGTCACCGGCTCGTCGATCTGGAACCAGCGCGACGGGGACTTCGAGTTCCGCCCCGGGCCGATCTTCACCAACCTCCTCCTCTCCGACGAGATCAACCGGGCGCCGCCGAAGACGCAGGCAGCGCTCCTGGAGGCGATGCAGGAGCGCCAGGCGACCATCGAGGGCGTCACGCACGCCCTCCCGACGCCGTTCCTCGTCATCGCGACCCAGAACCCCATCGAGTACGAGGGCACGTACCCACTGCCCGAGGCGCAGCTCGACCGCTTCCTCCTGCGGACCGCGTTCGGCTACCCGACGCGCGAGGACGAGATCGACGTTCTCGACCGGCGCATCGACCGCGCGTCGGACGACGTCGAGCTCCAAGCCGTGGTCGACCGCGAGACGCTCCTGGACATGCAGCGGTCGGTGGAGCAGGTGCACGTGGCGGACGACGTCCGCGCGTACTGCGTCGACCTCGTGACGGCGACGCGCTCGTCTGCGAGTGCCGCCGTCGGAGCGAGCCCGCGCGGAAGCCTCGCGCTGCTCAAGCTCGCGCGCTGCCGGGCGGCGGTGAGCGGCCGCGACTTCGTGCTTCCCGACGACGTGAAGGCCATCGCCGTCCCGGCACTCGCGCATCGGCTCGTGCTCCGGCCCGAGCTCTGGGTGCAGCGGATCACGCAGGAGGACGTCGTGCGCGAGGTGCTCGAGAGCGTCCCGACTCCCCGCGCGGAGGACGTTCGCCCGACCGCCGCGCTGTGACGCGCACCGGCAATCCGCGCCTCAACGGCTACGCACTGCTCGCCGCGCTCGCGCTGATCGGCGCACTCGCGTTGAGACGTCCGGAGCTCGCGATCGTCGCGGCGCCGTTCGCAGCCGCTCTCGCGCTCGGCGCCCGGGCGCACGATCCCGGGCTGACCGTCTCCACGGAGCTCGACGCCGACCGGACGCTCGAGGGCGCCGACGTGCCGATCACGGTGACGGTGCGAGCCGAGCGTGCTGTCGACCGGGCGGAGATCCAGCTCGTGCCGCCCGAGGGCGTCGAGCTCGTGGACGGAGAGCCCGCGCGGTCTCTCCGGCTCGACGCCGGTGAGGAGCGCGTGCTCGAGCTGACCCTCCGGTGCACGACCTGGGGCGTGTACGAGCTGGGCGAAGTCGGCGTGCGAGCCCGCGACCCCTGGCGGCTCGTGACCTGGGAGGCACGCGTCCCACCCGCGCACCGACTCAAGGCGTACCCGCGGCCGATGACGCTACGAAGCCTCCTCGCGCCGACCCGGACGCAGGCCTTCGCGGGAAGCCAGGTCGCGCGCGTGAAGGGCGACGGCGTCGAGTACGCCGACATCCGCGACTTCGTCCCCGGAGACCGTGTCCGCGCGATCAACTGGCGAGCCTCGGCGCGCCGCGGCTCGCTCGTCGTCAACGAGCGACACCCCGAACGCAACCGTGACGTGGTGATCTTCGTCGACAGCCTCACCGACGTGCGCGGAGCGGGACACAGCCTCCTCGAGAACGCCGTCCGCGCGGCCGCCTCGCTCGCGACCAGGTACCTCGAGACGCGCGACCGGGTCGGCCTCGTCGGCTTCGGCGGCGTTCTGCGCTGGCTGCAGCCGAGCATGGGCTCGACGCAGCGCTATCGGCTCGTGGAGACGATGCTCGAGACGGGCGTGGAACCGACCTACACGTGGCGCGACGTCAACCTCATCCCCGCGCGCATCCTCCCGCCCGCCGCGCTGATCGTGGCCCTGACGCCGCTCGTCGACCCGCGGTTCGTGGCCGCGCTCGAGGATCTACGGGGGCGGCGTTTCGACGTCGCCGTCGTGGAACTCGACCCCGTGCCGCTCGTCCCGCCGGGCCGCACCAAGGTCGAGCGCGCCGCGCACCGCTTGTGGCTGCTCGACCGCGAGGTACGCCGCGCGCGTCTCGAGAGCCGCGGCATCGCGATTGCCACCTGGGGAGACGGTGAGCTCGACACGGTGCTCGAGGAGGTGAGGACGTTCAGGCGGCACGCCCATCCGGGACGCGTGTAGCAACCGGCGCCGTCTCGGCCATGTGCCTGCTCGCGGTCGCGGCGGTTCCGATGGCGCGTGGCGACGAGGGCTTCCAGGGCATCGACGTGCGCGTCGCTGCGGTTGCATTCCTCGCGCTCGTCGCAGCCGTCGCGCGCGGCTGGGCTCCGCTGATCCCGCTCGCGGTCGCGCTCGTGGGTGCCGGCTACGCGGCGGAGCTCGCCGTCGACGACGCCGCGCTCGACCTCGCCGCGCCGGCAGTCGCGGTCGGGCTCTTCCTTGCGGCCGAGCTCGCCTACTGGTCGCTCGACGAGCGGATCCGAACGGCCGGCGACCCCGGGCAGAGCCTGCGCCGCACAGCGTTCGTGGCGCTCGGTGCGACGGCGATCTTCGTGGTCTCGAGCGTGCTGCTCGTGCTCGCGGACGAGATCCGGGCGCGGGGGCTCGCACTCGATCTCATCGGAGCGGTCGCCGCGGTCGGCGTGCTGGTCGCGATCTTCGCGACGGCGCGCGATCAGCCGAGCAAGGGTGCGTAGAGCGGACGCTCGAAGGCCCAGCTCGCGGCGAGCCAGTCGACCACTGCACGCCTGAGCGGGGAGTCGAGCTCCGGGCGGGAGGCTCGCACCCACGACTGGATGAGTGCGTCGTGCTCACCGTCGTTCGCGGGATAGACGTACACGCAACCGACCACGTCGCCGTCGTACGAATCGAGGACCGTGTACGTGAACCCCCTCCGCGCGGCGAAGTCGTCGGCGTGCCGTTCGAGATCGGCGCGGTTCTCCTCGAGGCTCATGTCGTGGGGCCAGCGGCTCTCCGGCCCGTAGCCCGGCAAGGCACGGATGTGATCCATGCTCGACGTCCATGCCGCATGGTCGCGCTCGTTGTGCTCCGGGCCGAGCGGCTCCAGCCGGAAGCCCTTTCCGACGAGCCCGAGCGGCGGATCGAAGCCCTCCGGGACGAACACCTATGCACTCCGGCCGCAGGCGACCGGGCATGGGCGAGGCACGCCTTGCGCCTACGACGTCGCGGGGTCCGGCGGCGGCGGCTGCATCGCCGTGCCGGGAATCGGGCGCGGCTGCGGCTTCAGCTTGGGCTTCGGATCGGTCTCCGGCTCCTCGATCGCCGGCGCCGGCGCCTCCTCGGGGAAGACGGACTCCTCGGCTTCACCGGCGAGCAGGCGCTCGAACTGGTCCTTGTCGATCGTCTCGCGCTCGATGAGGATCGCCGAGAGACGGTGGAGGTCGTCCATGTGCGCGCGGAGCACGTCCGTCGCGGAAGCGTGCGCCTCCTCGATCACGCGCCGGATCTCGTCGTCGATCTCCTTCGCGATCTCGTCGGAGTAGTCGGGCTCCGAGCCCATGTCGCGGCCGAGGAACGGAAGGTCGTGGTTGCGGCCGAGGACGCGCGGGCCGAGCTTCTCGGACATGCCGAAGCGCATGATCATCTGCTTCGACGTCGAGGTGACGCGCTCGAGGTCGTTCGCGGCGCCGGTGGTGACCTCGTGGAACACGAGCTCCTCCGCGGCGCGCCCGCCGAGCGTCATCGCGAGCTCGTCCATCAGCGCGGACTTCGTCGTGAGGTACTTGTCCTCGGTCGGCAGCGAGATCGTGAGGCCGAGCGCCTGGCCGCGCGACACGATCGTGATCTTGTGGACAGGGGCGGTGTTCTCGAGGTAGTGACCGACGAGCGCGTGCCCCATCTCGTGGTACGCGGTGATCTTCCGCTCCTTCTCCGAGAGGAGGCGGGCCTTCTTCTCCGGCCCCGCGATCACGCGCATGATCCCTTCCTCGAGCTCGTCCTGCTCGATCATCTTCTTGCCGTTGCGCGCAGCGAGCAGCGCTGCCTCGTTGATGAGGTTCGAGAGATCGGCGCCCGTGAAGCCGGGAGTTCCGGCCGCGAGGGTGTCGAGGTCGATGTCGCGCGCGAGCGGCTTGCCGCGCGCGTGCACCTCGAGGATCTTCTTGCGTCCGTTGCGGTCGGGCCGGTCGACGACGATCTGCCGGTCGAAGCGCCCTGGCCGCAGGAGCGCCGGGTCGAGGATGTCCGGACGGTTCGTCGCCGCGATGAGGATGATGTTGTCCTTCATCTCGAAGCCGTCCATCTCGACGAGCAGCTGGTTCAGGGTCTGCTCGCGCTCGTCGTGGCCGCCGCCGAGACCGGCGCCGCGATGGCGCCCGACTGCGTCGATCTCGTCCATGAAGATGATGCAGGGCGACGCCTGCTTGGCCTGCTCGAAGAGGTCACGGACACGTGATGCGCCGACGCCGACGAACATCTCGACGAAGTCGGATCCCGAGATCGAGAAGAACGGGACGCCCGCCTCCCCTGCGACCGCGCGTGCGAGGAGCGTCTTGCCCGTGCCGGGAGGCCCGTACAGCAGCACACCCTTCGGGATGCGCGCGCCGAGCGCCTGGAACTTCTTCGGGTTCTCGAGGAACTCCTTGATCTCGTGCAGCTCCTCGACTGCCTCGTCCGCGCCGGCGACGTCCTTGAACGTCACCTTGGGCGAGTCGGGGGACATGCGCTTCGCACGGCTCTTGCCGAAGCTCATGACCTTCGAGCCGCCGCCCTGCATCTGGTTCATGAGGAAGATCCAGAAGGCGATCAGGATCACGAAGGGCAGGAAGTTGATGAGGAGGGCCCACCACGCCGACGAGCCCGTGCCCTTCGAGTCGAACTTGACGTTGTTGTCCTCGAGCAGGTTCTGGAACTGCGTCGCGGACTGCGAGGTCGGGTAGTTGACCTTGACCTTCCCGCCCTCGACCAGGTTCGCGGTGATCTGCTGCCGGTTCGGGTTGAACTCGACGTCGTTGACGCCGCCGTCCTTGACCTTCCCGATCAGCTGCGAGTACGTGATCTTCTGCTCGGCAGAGCGGCCCGGCAACAGCGTCTGGCTCGCGAGATAGACGAGCAGGACGATGATGATGAGCGGGAAAAGCGCGCTGCGGAAGAAGCGGTTCACGTCGGTCGTCGCAGGGTAGCACTGCCTTTCTTCGTCACCTACCCCCCGTTTCCGCCTCCTCGTTACGGGCGGATTGCGCGGCTACGTTGCGTTCCGCACGATGTTTCCGCGCCTCCTACGTGGCCGGCGGGATCAGATCCGCGTGCAGGACCGCGACGTACGGGAGGTTGCGGTACCGCTCGGCGAAGTCGAGCCCGTACCCGATGACGAAGCGGTTGGGGATCTCGAAGCCGACGTAGCGCACGGGAACGTCGATCTCGCGCCGCTCCGGCTTCGTCAGGAGCGTCACGACCTCGAGCGAGGCGGGCTTGCGCGCGCGCAGGTTGCGCATGAGGTAGGAGAGCGTCAGACCCGAGTCGATGATGTCCTCGACGACGAGAACGTCGCGCCCCGAGACGTTGATGTCGAGGTCCTTGAGGATCCTGACGACGCCCGACGAGTCGGTTGCCGCGCCGTAGCTCGAGATCGCCATGAAGTCGATCTCACAGGGCACCGTCAGCTCGCGCATGAGATCCGCCATGAAGAAGACGGCCCCCTTGAGGACGCCGACCAGGAGGAGGTCGCGGCCTGCGTAGTCGGCCGAGATCTCGGCGCCGAGCTCGCCGATCCGAGACTGGATCGCGTCCGCCTCGATGAGGACCTCGCCGACTGCGTGCTCGAGCTCTGCTTGCGTCATCCGTCGGAATCTTTCCATGCGCGCACGGCGTTTTCCCAGCCGGGCGCCTCGACGATGCCCGGCACCGCGACGACCTCGTCCCCCGAGACGACGAGCGGCCACTCGTCGCGGTCGCGCCGCGGGACCTTCGCGTCGACGAACACGTCCTGGATCTTCCGCGTCCGGCCGGCGAGGCGATCCCCCGGACGGCGCGTGCGAACCGCGAGACCGGGCTCGGCGCTCTCGATGCGCCACGGGCCGAAGCGAACCGAGCCCTCGAGCCGCACTTCGTCGTACTCGCGCACCGCGCGGAGGCCGCCGCCGAGATCGGCCGACCTGCTGCCGTTCGTCGAGGCGAGGAGCGACACGAGCGTTCGCTCGAGATCTCGCGGAAGCCGCGGGCGCTCCTCGCCGAGCGCCAGGAGATTCCGATCGGCGCCGGGATGCAGTCGTCGCAGGAGCGGGAGGATCTCGTCGCGGATCAGGCCGCGCTTCGTCCCGGGGTTCGATGCGTCCGTCCTGAACGGGAGTCCGTGCTCCTCGCAGTACGCGACCGTCTCGTCGCGCCAGACGTCGAGCAGCGGCCTGACGACGCCGTCCTCGCGGTGCGGCTTGATCCCTTTCGCGTTACCGGAGGACACGAGGCGGTAGAGGACCGTCTCCACCTGGTCGGACGCCGTGTGTCCCGTCGCCCGGAGGCCGAGCGCGGCGGTCGCGTCGTAGCGGATCGCTCGCAGCGCAGCCTCATCCGCCCCCTGCGACGCGGCTTCGACATGCACGACGGTCGCGCCGAGCGCCTCGCGGCAGAACGCTGCATCGGCCTCGGACTCCGCGCCACGGAGCCCGTGCGCAACGTGCACGGAGCGGACGTCGTGACCGAGCGCCTGGAGGACGTGCCAGAGACAGGTCGAGTCCGCGCCCCCCGAGACGAGACACGTCACGGGCTCGCCCGGAGCGAGCAGCGCGTGCCGCCGACTCGTGGCCTCGACCCGTTCCGTGAGCGAGCTCACGGGACCATTGTGCCGCGGCTACCCGCGGAGGGCGGTCGCGTCCACGACCTCGGAGGCGGGTGGCGGCTCGATCCGCACGTCCTCGCCGTAGTCCCAGAGCTCGAACGCCATCGACGCGTGGCCCTCGTCGGCCGATCCGGCCTGCGTGGCAGTGATGTCGAGCAGCGCCTTCCGCACGAGCCCATCACCGTCGATCCAGACGTCGATCGGCGCCGTCTTCACCTGGCCCAGCGAGGTGACTCGGTCGAGGAGCCCTGCGGTGCCCGAGCCGGCGGCGACGACCTTGGCCGGATCGATCTCTGCGCGGTAGTGCGTCGTCTCGACCCCGCGCAGGACCTCCGTCCCGACCGTCTCGACCGCACCGCTGACGGCGCGAAGCGCCTCGAGCAGGTCGCGCGGATCGCCGTTCGTGAAAGAGAGCCGCTCGAGCCCGAGCCCTGCAGCGTCGATCCTCCCGCCCGAGCCACGGATCCAGGTCTTGCCCGCCGGAAGGTGCTCGTCCACTGCAGGAAGCCGGACGTAGTCCACGTTCCCGTCATTCACCACCTCGAGGTTCCAGCCGGCCGGGTCGTCGAAGTCCGGGAGGTCGCCCGAGCTCGTCGCGCCGAAGCCGGCGGCGAGACCGCCGAGCAGCTTGGCCAGCGAGGACATGTCGACGGAAAGGGACGAGCGGTTCGACGCCCGATCGAACGCACCCTCGCCCGAGAGCGCGAACGCCTCGTCGGCGCCGGCCATCCCGAGCGACACGCTGAAGGAGAACCGTCCGCTCGACGCTTCGGCACTGGTGGAGGCCGACGAGGCGAGCTCGCGGAAGCCGATCGGCTCCGCACGCACCCCTGACGCGGAGGTCCCGCCTCCGCAGCCTGCGACGGCGACCGCGCACGCGGCCAGAAGCAGGAGTCCGCAGATTCGCCGGGCCATCACTGAGGTGGTCGGACGTCGGACCCGGCGGCTCGTGCTTCGAACGGGGGATCGCGAAAGCGAGGTGAGCGACTCCATTCCTCGAGCAGTGTTGCTGCGCGTTCCACATCCCGGCGCTCGAGCTCGTGTGGAACGGCATGCGGCACCGGCGTGATCAACGCGGCCGGCACGAGGCCCGCCGCCGCATCCAGGACGTAGCGCAGAGCGAGCGCGTGCCAGGCGAGCAGCGCGCGCTCCTCCGGTCGCGCGAGCACGGCGCGGAGCCCGCGGGCGAAGCGGGCGGCCGCGCTGGCGCGGCTGTCTCCGCCCCCGGGCGCGCGCAGGTCGGGTGGGTGCGCGGCCGCCCACGCCCGGTAGTCGTCCAGCGGCCCCTCGGCGAAGGACCCGAAGTCGATCTCGTTCAGCTCACCGAGCGTGATCGTGGGCACGTCGCGGCCCTCGAGCAGCAAGGCCAGCGTCTCCCGCGTCCGAGCGAGCTCGCTCGAGATGCCGAGTGAGAACGGCTCGCCGGCGAGCGCAGCGGCGAGCTCCCTTGCCTGCGCGATGCCCTCCGGCATGAGGCCGCCACCGGGCACCGCGCAGGAGGCGACACCGTCGCGGTTCGAGAGCGCGAAGCCGTGCCGCACGAGGACGACCGACTCCATCAGAAGAGGAGCGAGCGGTAGTCGAGCACGTGCTCCATCCCGATCGTCTCGTAGAGCCGGATCGCCGGTGCGTTCTCGGCACGCACGAAGAGACACACGGTGGGGACCTGGTCGAGCAGGAGTCTGCAGAGGTCCTGCAGCCCACGCGCGCCGTAGCCGCGCCGCCGTACGGATGTGTCGACCCAGACCTGCTGCAGCTGCACCGCCTCGGGCGTCCAGGCGGACGCCTCCGCCTTGAACAGGATGACCCCGTCCTCCTCCCACAGCCACGAGCGCTCGTCCTCGATCTGACTGCGGGTTCGCCAGCGGAATCCCTCCGCGTCTCGTGCGAGCGGGTCGAGGCCGAGCTCCTGCTCATGGGCGGCGGCGCACGCAGGCATGAGGAGCTCGAGATCGTCGAGCGTCGCCTGGCGCAGTCCCGTCTCCCCGGATCGTGGCGGCGTCCTGATCACGAAGACGGGCTGACCCGGTCGATCCTCCCGTGGCCTCGGAAGGCGCGCACGCGCCGTCTCCCAGAGCTCGGACACCGCGTTCGCCTCGCCGATCACCATGCGCGGCGACGCCTTCGATGCCTCGCGCGCGAACACACCGCAGCCGAGGCCCGAGGGGACTACGTTCACGCCCAGGTGGCAGAGCGCCTCGAGCTCGCCGTCGGCCTCGAGCCCCACGAAGCGTCCGAGTCCGCGCCGGGCGACGTCCTCGAGGAAGACGCGCTCCACCGGATCCTCCTCGCAGAAGCGGAGGATCTGCTCGCGCGGGGGATCGACGAGCTTCGCCGACAAGGCCGGAACTGTAGTAGCGCGCAAGACCGGATCCCCGAAGTGGTGATGCCGGTCGCGCGAGAGAGAGGCGCGGCCAAGCGGCGCGATCGCTTCCACTCTTGCCTCCAGCCTCGAGTCCCCAGGCTTCGTGTCCGTGGAACCCCGCCACTGGCGCTAGGGTTCCGCGTCATGCCGATCCATCTGCGAGCCGAGCCGGGCGACTACGCGGACGCGTGCCTCGTCCCCGGCGACCCCCTCCGCGCCGAGTACATCGCCGAGACGTTCCTCGGGAACGTCCGCCAGGTGAACGGCGAGCGCGGCCTGCTCGGCTACACGGGCGAGTGGAACGGTAAGCCGGTCTCGGTGCAGGGCACCGGGATGGGTTGCCCGAGCGCGATGATCGTCTTCGAAGAGCTCGTCCAGCTCGGCGTGAAGCGCATCCTGCGCGTGGGAACGTGCGGTGGGTTGCAGCCGGATCACGCCCTCGGAGACCTCATCGTCGCGATCTCGGCGGTCCCCGCCGACTCGACGGCGACGCACCTCGTCGGCGGCGAGCCCCATGCCCCGACGGCGAGCTGGGAGCTCGTCCACGAGGCCGTGCACGTCGCGAAGCACGCGAACGAACCGGTCCGCGTGGGGCCCATCGTCTCCAGCGATCTCTTCTACAACCCCGACGACGGGCAATACGAGCGTTGGTCCAAGCGCGGGATCCTCGCGGTCGAGATGGAGGCCGCAGCCCTCTTCACGCTCGCGGCGCTCCGGGGAGTCCACGGCGGTTGCCTGCTCACGGTGAGCGACATCGTCGTCGAGGGCGAGTTCGTCCGGATCTCGGACGAGGAGCTGCAGGCCGCGGTCGATCGAATGACGCGGATCGCGCTCGACACCGCGACGTCGAGCCACGACGGCCATTAGCGCCGGACACACCGTCTTCCTCGTCAACCCCGCGTCCGCGGCCGGTACGACCGGCAAGCGCTGGCCCGAGATGGCGCACCGCGCAGCTGCACTCGGCCTCGAGGGCGACGCGCTCATCTCCGAGGGCCCGGGACAGCTCGCGACGCTGGCCGCCGAGGCGGTGGCGAACGGTGCGGCCCGACTCGTCGCCGTGGGTGGCGACGGAACCGTGAACGAGGTCGTCAACGGGCTGACGCCCGGTGCCAACGTCGAGCTCGCAGTGATTCCGCGCGGCACCGGCTGGGACTTCGTGCGCACGTTCGACATCCCACGCAACCTCGATGGCGCGATCGACGTGGCGTTGAACGGGGCGGTACGCGAGATCGACCTGGGCGTCGCGACGTACCGCACGTGGGCAGGCGATGAAGCGCGCTCGACGTTCGCCAACGTCGCGAGCGCAGGCATCTCCGGCGCGATCGCCCGGAGAGCGAACGAGTCGTCGAAGGCGCTTGGCGGAAAGGCCTCGTACTACTGGGCGACGCTCTCCGTCTTCTTCGGCTGGCAGACGGGGCAGATGCGCGTCACGGTCGGCGACGAGACACGCTCGGGGAAGATGATCGACGCCTTGGTGTGCAATGGCCGCTTCCTCGGCGGCGGGATGAAGATGTGCCCCGACGCGGAGCCCGACGACGGCCTCTTCGACGTCCTCCTCATCGGCGACGTCACCAAGCGCGACCTCGCCTTCGTCCTGCCGAAGACGTACAAGGGCAAGCACCTCCCCCACCCGCGACTCGAGCTTCTGCGCGGCGGCGTGGTCACGGTCGACGCGGACGAGCCGCTCCCGATCGAGCTCGACGGCGAGCAGCCCGGGACGACCCCTGTGCGGTTCGAGGTGCTCCCGCGAGCCCTGCGGCTGCGGGTCCCCGCTACGAGCTAGCCGGTTTGCGCGGCGCCTGGCGCCGTTCCGGCGTCTTGGCCTTCTTGAGCGCCGCGAGCTCCTTCTCGAGCTTCACGACCCTCGCCTCGAGGGCGTCGATCCCCCTGACCTTCTTCGCCAGCTCGTCCACGCGCGTCCGCAGGTCGTTCGCCGCGGTGAGCGCCTTCTGGCCGCCGGGAAGGTCGGCGAGCCGCTGTAGCGCCTCCTCACCGGCGTCCGCGAGGCGGGAGACGAAGTCCTTCTCCTTCTCCTGCTGCTGTGTCGTCTCGGTCATGGCGGCAGTCATAGCAGGTCGCGCCCGACCCCGGCGCGCCCGGGTCTTGACACGATCGTCACACGGTGAGACATTCGCGCGCATGCGGCGCCTGCGGTCTCGCTGGATCCTCGTGTTCGGCGCGTGCGCGGCGATCGCCGGCGCCCCAAGTGCGGCCGGGGCTCCCGAGGCGGTGGATCTCGAGCTCTACATCGGCGCCTCCGACCGGTACGAAGGCCGCGCGATCCTCGTCCCGAACGGGGGAACGGCGACGGTGACTCGCAAGAACTTCGTGGTCCACGCCGAGGTCGATCTCCTCACGGCCGCGCCGGGCGGTCGCCCGACGTTCAAGCTCGAGTTGGGGCAGGGCCTCACGTGGGGCAACGACGCACCCGACGCGGCGGACGGCTGCACGAACACCCCGACGACCGGGCTGTGCAAGCTGCCCGTCGACCTTCAGCCCGAGGCTGGACGGTCGGCCGTGAGCTACGCCTTCGACGTGGTGGCTTCTCAAAACGGTTCCTACGCGTACACGGGCGAGATCGTCGGCGCGGACGACGTCGACCCGGTGACGACGAACAACCGCTCGGCGATCACGATCGTCGTGAGTGAGAGCACTGGTGGAGGCGGAGGCGGCTCGGGTGGTGGCGGAGGCAGCGGAGGCAACGGAGGCAGCGCGAAGGTCGCCGCAGGGTCCGTGAAGCTGTCGCCGGCGAAGCCGAAGGCGGGCTCGAGAGTCGTCGCCTCCGTGCGCGTGACGAAGGGTGGCTCGCCGCTTCGTCCCACCGGAGTCACCTGCGCGGCGTCGCTCGGCGGAGTGAAGGCGAAGGGCGGCCCGAAGGCGGCGAGCGGCGTTGCCTCCTGCCTCTTCAAGACGCCGAAGAGCGCGAAGGGCAAGTCGTTGGCAGGGTCGGTCTCCTTCCGCGCGGGCGGAAGCGCGTTCACGAAGCGGTTCGCGGTCACGCTCCGCTAGCCGACACCTCGTCGAGCACAGCCGCGAGCGTCTCCCCTGCCGCGCCGTCGACCTTGAGGAGCGCACGGTCGTCGAGCGCCGTCCGGCCACGGTTGACGATCGCGAACGCCTGCGCCTCGAGCGGGAGCCCCGCGACGGGCCAGACCTCGAGCGAGGAGCCGACGACGACGAGCAGCCGCGCGCCGCGCGCGAGCTGCGTCGCCCGGTCGATCGCGTCGGCCGGAAGAAGTTCGCCGAACATGACGACGCCCGGCTTCAGCACGTCGCCGCAGCGGGGGCAGAGCGGAAGGTCGCCCGTCTCGAGCTGTGCGAGCACGGCGTCCGCGGGCTCCGTCCAGAGACATCCGAGGCATTGCGCCGAGCGGATGGAGCCGTGCACCTCGATCACCTCGCGGCTGCCTGCACGCGAGTGCAGCGTGTCGATGTTCTGCGTGATCACCGCCTGCACGAGCGAGCGCCGCTCGAGCTCCGCGAGCGCCCGGTGCGCCGCGTTCGGCTCGGCGTCGCGAAGGAGATCGATGCGCGCGCGATAGAAGGACCACACGCGCACCGGGTCGCGACGGAAGGCCTGGATCGAGGCGACCTCGTACGGGTCGACGTCCGCCCAGATCCCCGTCGGCGAGCGGAAGTCCGGGATGCCCGACTCGGTGCTCACGCCGGCGCCCGTGAGGACGACGCACGGCTGGCGCTCACGCAGGAGCGCGGCAAGCGCAGCAGCGGACACCGCCGGATCTTAGGGTTGGGCTCGTGGAGGGCTTCGCGTTCTCGACCGACATCCGCATCCGCTTCGCCGAGACGGATGCACAGGGCATCGCCCACCATGCGTCGTTCGTCGTGTGGCTCGAGGTGGCACGCGTCGCGTTCCTCGAGCGCTTCGCCGGTGGCTACCAGGCGATTCGCGACCGAGGTATCGAGGCGCTCACGACCGAGGTCGACGTCCGCTACCACCGCGCCGCGTACTTCGACGAGACGCTCACCGTGTGGACGCGCTGCGTCGACGTCCGCGGTGCGCGCTTCACGTACGAGTACCGCATCGAGCGCCAGGGCGAGCTCGTGGCCGACGGCTTCACGAAGCACGCCGCCGTCGATCGCGAGACCTACAGGCCGACGCGCATCCCCGACTGGCTGGTCGAGGCGCTCGCCCAAGCCTGATCGGCGCGCAGGCTACGGCGCGGGCGTCGTCCGGGTCTTGCCCGTCGTGTCCGTCGGCTCCGTCGCCGGGGTGTCGGCCTTCGGCTTGGTCTTGTCCTTCGGCGGTGCGACGACCTTCGTCCCGATGTGGACGATCCGCGTCTCGCCTTCGTACGAGGTCGTCCATGTCTCCGAGCGGATGAGGTCGCCGTCCGCCGAGTAGACCTTCCGGGTCGCCGTCGTGCGGGTCGGGGCGGTCCCCTCCGCCTCGACGACCCTCGTGCCCTTCGCGAGCGTCGCGTCCTGGTCGCGCTCGACGGGGACCGGGCCGGTGACGACGAGCGGTGTCGCGGAGCTCTCGACACGACGCGTCTCGCCGCCGTAGATCCCGATGCTGATGCCGTCGCTCTCGACGAAGCCCTTCACCAGCACCCAGCTCTTCGTGTCGTTCACGAACTTGAGGTCGAGGGAGGGCCAGTACACCGTCGCGTCGCGCCCGAGCTGGTAACGGCTGATGTAGAGCGAGTGCGGATGCCGCTCCGTGATCCGGAGCCCCGCCTCCCACGCCGCATTGAACGCGGTCGTCGCAACCTGCGACGTGCCGCCGCCGACCTCCTCGGAGTACTCGTTGCCGATGATCACCGGTGCCGACTTGAATCCGCGCTCGAGCGTCCGCTCCCCAATCGCGTCGTTCAGGGAGAACGTCCCGCCGGGTGCGACGAGCGTCCCGTCGAGCGCCTTCACACCGAGCTGGAGGTTCGTGATGCGATCGGTCGTCCCCGAGTAGTACGTCTTGTACGAGGCCATGCGCCGGTCGATCCCCATCGCGAGCGCGTGCGCGGTGGAGCGCTCGGGCGCCGCGCGGACGACGGTGAGCCGCGCGACCCGGTTGGCCGGGCGTGACGCGGCGCGCAGGATCGCGCGCACTGCCTGGGGGACGTTGACCTCGAGACCGTCGCGTGCGGGCACGACCTGCACGGCGTCCCCGTAGACGGCGAAGCCGGCGTCGCGCGGCGGCCGGCCGACGGTGTCCGAGAGTTGCCGGAAGTACGCATCGGCCGCCGGCCCGCCGATCGTGAGGCGCGACGAACCGCCCTGGGGAAGTGACAGGAGGCGGGCAATCCGCCAGCGCGGCAGGCGAAAGCTGCGGTTGGCGGCCTTGACCGTCACCGGCTTCGAGATCGCGATCCGCGCCGCCGCGGCGGGCGCGGCGAGCGCCTGAGCCGTCACCCTCGGAGGAGCGACGCTGACCGGCAGCACCGTGACACCGGCTGGCCGCGTGAGCTGGCCGAGCGTGCGGACGAGCGTCTCGGCGGCGGCATCCCGGTCGAGGCGCGTGCCGGCCCGATCGGGGACGACCCGGATCCGCAGCCCGGTGCGGACGAGCCGCGCGTTTCGCGCTCTCGTGTCGACGTCTTTCGCGATCTGATCGAGCGCGTACTCGAGAGCCGCGTTCGAGACGGACACGCGTGGGAGCACCTCAGCCCCGAACACGCGCGCGCGCAGCCGGCGAAAGCCGCGCAGCGGGCCGAATCCGTCACCGGCACGACCGGCAGCGGCCACGGCCCCGCCCCAGTCGGGCTGCACGGCGAGCTGGTTCGCGGCGAAGGCGTACGTCTTCGTGCCGACCACGAATCGCGCGGGAAGAGCCGACTGCCGGTCGTAGAGCGAATCGAGCTTTGCGACCGCGCCCCGCTTCGTCAGGCCGCCGACGTCGACGCCCGCGACCTCGGTTCCCTCTGCCAACCTGCTGCTCGAGCCGGCGAACGCGAGCCCGACGAGCAGGAAGACGAGCAGCGCGGCGCCCGCGACGATGCCGGCGACGACCGGCAGGGACAGAGAGCGCCGGCGGGCCTGCCGGCGGGGAGAGTAGAGCGGAGACTCGGCGCGCACGGGGGCGCGAATTGTAGTCGCGGGAAAACTCCGATTTCGTATGGAAATCCGGAGAACGAGCGCGTGCGGGAGCCCGCTCAGAACACGAAGAGCTCGATCCCTCCGGACACGTAGAGACCGACGCCGGTGATGTACGACGCGAGGTCGGAGCAGAGGAACGCGATCGCATTCGCGATGTCCTGCGGCTCACCCGGCCGCTTGAACACGGTTCGAGACGCGATGCGCTCGTTCATCGCCGCGTTGGCCATGTGGAACGCCTCGGTGCCGATGATCCCCGGGACGATCGCGTTGCACGTGATCCCGTGCCTTCCGCCCTCCATCGCGAGCGTCTTCGTGAGGCCGAGAATGCCGGACTTCGTCGTCGAGTAGCTCGCCTGCCCGAAGCCGCCGAGCGTGCCGGCGACGGACGCCATGTTCACGATCCGCCCCCAGCCGCGCTCCCTCATGTGCGGCCACACGGCCTGCGCGCAGTTGAAGCCACCGCTGAGATTCACGCGGAGGTCGCGCTCCCACAGCTCGGAGCGCTGATCGTGGAACTGCGCCGCGTGGTCGAGCGTGCCCGCGTTGTTGATCAGGATGTCGACCGAGCCGAGCTCGTCGACGGTCCGGGCGACGGCCGCGGCGACCTCGTCGCGGTTCGTCACGTCGCAGCGAACCGCGAGCGACCGACGCCCGAGCCCGCGGATCTCCTCCACCGTCTCCTCGGTGTGCACCAGTCCCTGGGTGCGGGCAGCCGTGGCGAGCGCCCCCCAGCTGTCCGTCTCCTCCGACAGCTCCGACTCCACGAGGATGTCCGCGATCGCGACGTCCGCGCCCGCTCGAGCGAGCGTGAGCGCGTCAGCACGGCCGAGACCGCGCGACCCGCCGGTGACGAGCGCGACGCGGCCGGAGAGGTCGATCTCGAGCGCCACGAGCTGGACCCTAGTCGCCGCGCGGGATGAAGATCTCCTTGGCGATCACGAGCCGCTGGATCTGCGACGTGCCCTCGTAGATCTGGAAGAGCTTCGCGTCGCGCATCAGCTTCTCGACCGGGTACTCCTTGATGTACCCGTACCCGCCGAAGACCTGCACGGCGTCGGTCGTCACCTTCATCGCCGTGTCGGCAGCGAAGCGCTTCGCGAACGAGGACTGCAGCGTCGCACGTTCGCCCTGGTCGTGGAGCCAGGCCGACTGCCAGACGAGCAGCCGCGCGGCCTCGATCTCAGTCGCCATGTCTGCGATGAGGAAGTTCACGCCCTGGTGCATCGCGATCGGCACGTCGAAGGTCACGCGCTCCTTCGCGTACTCGACGGCCAGCTCGTAGGCCGCCTGCGCGACGCCGACGGCGCCCGCGGCGGTTCCCGGGCGCGTGAAGTCGAGCGTCTTCATCGCGATCTTGAATCCGTCGCCCTCCTCGCCGATCCGATTCTCCGCCGGGACGACGACGTCGGTGAGCGCGAACGCGGACGTGTCGGTCGAGCGCTGGCCCATCTTGTCGAGGTGCTTCTCGATGTGCACGCCGGGCGCGTCCATGGGGACGACGAACGCCGAGATCCCGCGGTGGCCCTTCGTCGGATCCGTCTTCGCGAAGACGACCGTCCACGCGGCCTGGCCTGCGTTCGTGATGAAGGTCTTCGAGCCGTTCAGGACGTACTCGCCCCCGCGGCGCTCCGCGGTCGTCTTCATGCGCGCCACGTCCGACCCCGCATCGGGCTCGGAGAGGCCGAACGAGCACAGGATCGGCTCCTCGAGGAGCGGCGGCAGCCACGTCTCCTTCTGCTCGTCGGAGCCCGCGAGCAGGACCGGCCCGGCGCCGAGGCCGTTCGCGAGGATCGACGTTCCGATCCCCGAGCAGCCCCAGTTGAGCTCCTCGCCGACGAGCATGCCGTCGAACGCAGGAAGGCCTAGCCCACCGAGCGACTCGGGAACGTGCAGGTTCATGAGCCCGAGCTCGTGCGCCTTCGCGATGACGTCGACAGGGTGTGTCGCGTGCTCGTCGTACTCGGCGGCTTTCGGGCGGATCTCCTTCTCGGCGAACTCGCGGGCGAGCGCACGGAGCTCGCGCTGCTCGGGCGTCAGCGCGAACGAGACACCGCTCGCGACACCCGCTTCCAGCTGTGTCATGGCCTTGGCTCCAGGTTCGATTGACTAGTCAGTCAACCGCCAGTGTACGTCGGCGCGGCAGCGTCGGTCAAGGGAACGGGCGGGTTCCGTAGGATGTCCACCGCATGGCGACGACCACCGAGCGCCCCGCACTCGACCCACTCGACTACCTCGCGACCGACGCCCTCCTCGACGACGAGGAGCGCGCCATCCGCGACACCGTGCGGCAGTTCGTGCGCGACAACGTCCTCGACGAGGTCGGCGACTGGTTCGAGAAGGGGATCTTCCCGCGGGAGATGTTCCCCGAGCTCGCGAAGCTCGGCCTCCTCGGGATGCATCTCGAGGGCTACGGCCTCCCCGGAGCGAGCTCGGTCGCATACGGCCTCACGTGCATGGAGCTCGAGGCCGGCGACGCCGGCGTCCGGAGCGCCGTGTCGGTCCAGGGGTCGCTCGCGATGTTCCCGATCTGGAAGTACGGCTCCGAGGAGCAGAAGGAGCGCTGGCTCCCGCCCATGCACGCGGGCGAGGCGATCGGCTGCTTCGGTCTCACCGAGCCCGACGCCGGCTCGGACCCTGCCTCGATGCGAACGCACGCTCGCCGCGACGGCTCCGACTGGATCTTGAACGGCGCCAAGATGTGGATCACGAACGGGACGATCGCCGACCTCGCGGTCGTCTGGGCGCGGACCGACGAGGGCGCCATCCACGGGTTCATCGTCGAGAAGGACTTCGCGGGGTTCTCCGCACCGGAGATCCACAAGAAGCTCTCGCTCCGCGCCTCCGTGACGTCGGAGCTCGTGCTTCAGGACGTCCGCGTCCCCGAGGAGAACCGGCTGCCCGACGTCTCGACGCTCCGCGGGCCGCTGTCATGCCTGAACGAGGCGCGCTTCGGAATCGTCTTCGGCGCCGTCGGCTCGGGCCGAGCGTGTTTCGAGTCGGCGCTCGGGTACGCGAAGGAGCGGATCGTCTTCGGAAAGGCGATCGCGGGCTACCAGCTCACGCAGGAGAAGCTCGCGGAGATGGCGCTCGAACTCAACCGCGGCTTCCTCGTCGCGCTGCACCTCGGGCGCATGAAGGATGCGGGCACGCTACGGCCGGAGCACGTCAGCCTCGGGAAGATGGGCAACGTCCGCGGGGCGATCGAGGTGGCGCGCAGCGCGCGGACGATCCTCGGCGCGAACGGCGTCACGCTCGAGTACCCGGTGATCCGCCACGTGAACAACCTCGAGTCCGTGCTCACCTACGAGGGCACGCACGAGGTGCACACGCTCGTCGTCGGCCAGGCGCTGACCGGCGAGAACGCGTTTCGCTGAGTTCTGCGCAAGTCCGGAATCCGCGAGCGCGGATTCCGGACGCGCGAAGATCCCTGAAGACGGCCGCTTCGCGGCCTTGGCGCAGCGATCCTTTAGCGCTCCACCCTGACGGTTCAGATCCTCACGGAGCGAGCGGAGCGCCGAGGCCGCCGCGGGCGATCGCCACGGCGGCCTCCTCCGCGCGCCTCACGTCGTCCTCGCCGTCCGGCAGCCGACCGAGGACCCATCCGGTGAGCACCTCCTCGAGCCCGCCGTAGACGATCCAGCTCGCCAGCCGCGCGTCGACGTCGGCACGGAAGACGCCCGTGGCCTGCCCCTCCTCGATGATGCGCTGGAGGATCGCGAAGGCCTCGCCGACCTCGATCACCTCGTCCTGGATGTGCTTGCTGCGGGCGACCTCGCGCACCATCACGGTCACGAGCGCAGGGTCGTTGCGCCACGTGCGAAGGAGGATCTTCGCGAATCCCGCGAGCTTCTCGTCGGCCGGCTCGTGAGTCGCCTGGACGGCACGGAAGCGCGCGACGAGCTGCCCCCAGTTCTCCACGAAGATCGTCTTCAGGACGTCGTCCTTCGACGCGAAGTAGTGGTAGAGGAGCCCGTGCGCGACGCCGGCGTCCTCGGCGATGTCGCCGACGCGCGCGGAGTAGTACCCGTGCTCTGCGAACACGCGAACAGCCGCGTCGAGAATGCGCTTGCGCTTGTCCTCCGTGGCGATTGAACGGTCAGTCAACGCCGCACGAGAATAGAGATACGCTCCGCCGGCGTGCAACCGCTCGCCGGGCTCCTGGTCGTCGACTTCACGCGCTACCTCCCCGGCGCCTACGCGAGCCGCGAGCTCGGACGCCTCGGAGCACGAGTCGTCCGCGTCGAGCCGACGTCCGGCGACCCGATGCGGCCGACGGCCACCGCGTGGGATACGGCGCTGCGCATGGGGAGCGAGTCGGTGGTCTGCGAGCTGCCCGCCGAAGCCGACCTCGCGCGCGGCCTCTGCGCGCGGGCCGATGTCGTCCTCGAGGGCTTCCGTCCGGGCGTCGCCGCGCGACTCGGGATCGGCCCTGATGACGTCCCCGGAAGAACGGTGTACTGCTCGATCACCGGATTCGGCGACCACCCGCGTCATCGCGCCCGCGCGGGCCACGACATCAACTATCTCGGCTGGGCGGGTGTGCTCGAGGACACGGCGCCCGGCCTTCCGCCCGTGCAGATCGCCGACCTCGCGGCGGGTGGGCTCGGCGCCGTGACGCAGGTTCTCGCGGCCCTGCTCGAGCGCGAGCGCACGGGCGCGGGAGCTCGCCTCGTCGTCTCGATGACGCACCGCTCGCACGACCTCGTCGCACACCGCCTGGGCGGAGAGCCGGTGGCGCAGATGCTCACGGGCGGCCTCGCCTGCTACCGGATCTACGAGACGGCCGACGGACGTCATCTCACCGTGGGGGCGCTCGAGCCGAAGTTCTTCCGCCGTCTCGTCGAGCTCCTCGGCCGACCGGAGCTCGCAGAGCGCCAGTTCGACGAGGACCAGGATGCGCTCGCCGCGGAGCTCGGCGCGATCCTGTCGACACGGTCACTCGCCGAGTGGCTCGAGCACTTCGGCGACGAGGACGCGTGCCTCGGTCCCGTCTCCACGCGCGAGGAGGCGGCCGCGGAGCTCGGGGAGAGCGCGATGCCAGTCCAGGTGCCGCTCGGCGCTCACACGCAGGCGTGGCGCGAGGAGCTCGGCCTCGATTAGGAGGCGCGCACGAGGCCGAGCGCGGCGGGCAGCGCGAGCAGCGTGTCGATCCGCTCCGACGCGTCCGGGAACGCACCGTCTCTGTCGAGGAGGACCGCGCGGATCCCGAGAGCGCGCGCGCCCTCGATGTCGTCCTCGTACGAGTCGCCGACCATCGCGGTCTCGTCCGGGCGAACCGCGAGCGCCTCGAGAGCAGCCACGAAGATCGAGGCGTGCGGCTTCACCCGGCCGTGCGCCTTCGAGCCCATGACGGCGTCGACGTCGAGCGTGTGATGCGCCGCGAACTCCTCGAGGTCGCGCTGGCCGTTCGAAATGAGGCCGATCTTCAACCCGTGGCGCCGCAGCTCCGCGAGCACGGGCAGCGCATCGTCGTACAGCGAGAAGTTCTCGTGCCGCTCCCATTCGCGAACCATCTCGGTCGCGCAGGCGCGCGCACCGTCGGGCGCGCCGCCCATGTGCAGGACGATCTGTTC
>DASUFC010000061.1:0-68035 GCA_036274755.1 Gaiellaceae bacterium | reverse complement strand
GAGTTCCAGACGAGCGCGATCCGGCCGTCGGGGCGAAGCACCCGAGCGATCTCGGGCAGCGCGGCGTCGTGGTCGAACCAGTGGAACGCCTGCGCGGAGGTGACGACGTCCGCGGACGCGTCCTCGAGTGGGATGGCCTCGGCGCTCCCCGCGAGGGCGTGCGCCCCCGGGACGGCCGCCTCGAGCTCGGACCGCATTGCGTCGAGCGGCTCCACGGCGACCACGCGATGGCCGTGCGCGACGAGAATGCGCGTGAGCTTCCCGGTTCCCGCTCCGAGGTCGACGACGTCGCACGCCCGCTCGCCGACGAGCCAGCGCACCGCGTCGTCCGGGTAGCTCGGGCGCCCACGCTCGTAGGCTTGGGCGACCTCCGCGAACGCGGTGTACGGGCCGCGCACCGTGTGGTCGCGATTGACGATCACAGCGCGATCTCCGCCGCGGTCTCGTGCAGCGCGACGAGGCGCGGGGCGACGTCGAGGACGCTCTCGCGCGCGCAGAACGGGATGTCGGCTTCGAGATGGGGAGCGTTCTGCATCAGGTTCCGCCCGCTCTTCGACGCACGAAGCGCCTGGTCGGGATCGGCCCAGGTCGTGACGAGCCGCGCAGCAGCCTCGGCCGCGTCCGTCCGCTCCCAGCCGAGGAGCTCGACGATCCGTCCGGCGACGAACGCGTCGTCCAGGGCGAGCGTGCCCTGGACGCCGGCGCAGACCACGACCACGTCGTCGCCCGCATCGCGCGCCGCGCGCACGACTGCGTCGAGGTTCAGGAGCGACGCGATGTAGACGCGCTCGCAGCGCCGAGCCGCGGCCACGACGGCGCGCGTGCCGTTCGTCGTCGACAGGATGAGCGTGGCGCCTGCGCGCTCCACGTACTCGCGCGGGGAGTTCCCGAGGTCGAACCCCGGGATCAGGACCGCGTGGCGCTCCCCTCCGAGGATCCCCTCGCCGAGCGCCTCGCGGAGCGTTACGGCCTCCTCGACCTCGGCCGCACAGAACACGCGCTCGTAGCCGGCGGCGAGCGCCTGGCAGATCGTCGACGTCGCCCGGATGACGTCGATCACGATCCCCGTCGGGGCTGCTCCGGTCTCGTCGGGCGTGAAGACGACGTCCGCGCGCACGTCTGTACGCTAACCCGCCGTGGCCGAGCCCCTCCGGTGCTACAGGCACCCCGATCGGGAGACCTACGTCTCGTGCTCCGAGTGCGGTCGTGGGATCTGCCCGGACTGCATGACGCACGGCCCGGTCGGGATTCGCTGCCCGGACCACGCCACGACGGGCGGGAAGGCATCGGCGCCGCGGCAGGCAGCCCGAAGCGCCAATCGCCGGCTCTCGCTCTACGGCCCGTTCGTCACGATCGCGCTGATCGGCGTCAACGTCGGCGTGTACCTCATGCAGCTCCTGATGGGCGCCGGACTGAGCGCGAACCGCGGCTGGATCTACGAGCACGGCGTGCTCGTGTCGAGCGCCGTCGACTCGAGCGGTCAGCTCGTCGGGGTCTCACAGGGTGAGTGGTGGCGGCTCCTCACGGCGACCTTCCTCCACTACGGCCTCCTGCACCTCGGGATGAACATGCTCGTGCTCTGGTTCATCGGCCCGGCGCTCGAGGAGTACTTCGGGCACTGGCGCTACCTGCTCGTCTACGTCGTCTCCGGCCTCGCCGGCTCGGCCGGCGCGCTCGTCTGGTCGCCGAACGCGCTCACGGTCGGAGCCTCTGGCGCGATCTGGGGAATCATGGGCGCCGCGCTCGTGCTCGAAGCGCGACGCATCTGGGTCTTCGGAGGCCAGGCGATGGGCCTCGTCGTCGTGAATCTCGCGATCACGTTCCTCATCCCCGGCATCTCCATCGGCGGGCACATCGGCGGGCTCGTCGGCGGAGGGCTGTGCGCGCTCGCGTTCTCGAGCCTGCGCCGGTCGCCGGCCGTCGCAACGCTCTCGATGGCTGCGGTCGGGGTGGTGGCCGTCGCGGTCGCCGTCGTCAGCGTCGGCTGACGCTCAGCCGCCGATTGCGACGGCGGTGACGCCTGCCTCGGCGAGGGCGGCCTGTGCCGCGGCGAGGCGTGCGAGGGGCACGCGGTACGGCGAGCACGAGACGTAGTCGAGCCCGAGGCGGTGACAGAACGCGACCGACCGCGGCTCGCCGCCGTGCTCACCGCAGATACCGAGCTTGATGCCCGGCTTCGCCGCCCTCCCACGTTCGACGCCGATCCGCATGAGATCGCCGACACCGTCCTCGTCGATCACCTCGAACGGGTTCCGCTCGAGGATCCCGTGCTCGAGGTAGTACGTGAGGAACTTCCCCTCCGCGTCGTCGCGCGAGAACCCGAGCGTCGTCTGCGTGAGGTCGTTCGTCCCGAACGAGAAGAAGTCCGCCTCGGCGGCGATCTCGTCGGCGCGGAGCGCCGCGCGCGGGAGCTCGATCATCGTGCCGCAGAGGTACTCGACGCTCGGCTCCTCCGCGGCCACCGTCTCGGTGAGCCGGCGCAGCCGCGAGAGCTCCTCTGTGAAGCCGACGAGCGGATGCATGATCTCGACCTGCGGCGCCTCGCCCGTCCGCTCGCGAACGGCGCGTGCCGCGCGAACGATCGCGCGGACCTGCATCTCGTAGATCTCGGGAAACTGGAGCCCGAGCCGGCAGCCGCGCGTCCCGAGCATGGGATTCGCCTCGTGCAGCTGGCGGATGCGGTCGCGCATCGCGTCGGACGTCGCCTCCTCGAGCGGCGGCAGGAACTCGTGGAGCGGCGGATCGAGCAGCCGGATGGTCACGGGCAGCCCGGCCATCGCCTCGAGGATCCCCTCGAAGTCGCCCTGCTGCATCGGCAGGAGCTTGTCGAGCGCGGCGCGGCGCTCCTCCTCGTCGCGGGCGAGGATCATCTCGCGCACGACCGGAAGCCTCTCCTCCCCCATGAACATGTGCTCGGTCCGGCAGAGGCCGATCCCCTCCGCGCCGAACTCTCGTGCCTTCGCGGCATCCTCGGGCGTGTCGGCGTTGGCGCGGACGCGCAGCCGTCGGATGTCATCGGCCCACTCGAGGATCGTCCCGAAGTTCTCGTCGATCGCCGGGGGAACGAGCGGAACGGCCCCGACGATCACGCGCCCCGTCCCGCCGTCCACGGTGATGACGTCGCCCGCTCGGAGCTCGTGGGAGCCGATCCGCAGGGTCTGCGCGACGGGGTTGATGTCCATGTCCTCGCACCCGGCGACGCACGGCTTCCCCATGCCGCGAGCGACCACAGCGGCATGCGACGTCATGCCACCGTGGGCTGTGAGCACGCCGCGCGCATGGATGAGCCCGTGGATGTCGTCCGGGGTCGTCTCCCAGCGCACGAGAATCACGGCCTCGCCGGCCTTGCCGCGCTCCTCGGCCGCGTCGGCGTCCAGCACGATCGCGCCGGAAGCCGCGCCCGGCGACGCGTTGAGCCCTCGCGCCGCGACGTCGACGTGCGCGTCCGGGTCGATCATCGGGTGCAGCAACTGGTCGAGCTGCCCCGGATCGATGCGCGCGACCGCCTCCTCGCGCGAGATGAGCCCCTCGTCGACCATCTCCGCCGCGACGCGCAGCGCGGCGGCAGCCGTCCGCTTGCCGGTACGGGTCTGCAGGAGGTAGAGCGTCCCCTCCTCCACCGTGAATTCGATGTCCTGGAGGTCTCGGTAGTGCGCCTCGAGGCGCTCGAGCGTGTCGACGAGCTGCTCGTAGGCGGCGGGCATGACCTCCTGCATCCGTGCGATCGGCTCGGGCGTGCGGATCCCCGCAACGACGTCCTCGCCCTGCGCGTTCCGGAGGAACTCGCCGAAGAGCCGTCGCTCGCCCGTCGCCGGGTCGCGCGTGAAGCAGACGCCCGTCCCGGACGCGTCCCCGCGGTTCCCGAAGACCATCTGCACGACGTTGACCGCTGTTCCGAGATCCTCGGAGATGTCGTTCGCGCGCCGGTAGACCTGCGCGCGCGGAGCGTTCCACGAGTCGAAGACCGCGCGGTATGCGCGTTGGAGCTGCTCACGCGGATCCTGTGGGAAGCCGCTCCCCGTCTCCTCCTCGTAGATGGCCTCGAACGTCGCGACGAGCTCGCGCAGGTCGTCGGCGGTCAGGTCGACGTCCTGCGAGACGCCGCGCGCAGCCTTCAGGTCGGTCAGCGCCTGCTCGAAGCGATGGGCGTCGACGCCGTCGACGACCTCGCCGTACATCTGCAGGAGCCGGCGGTAGGAGTCGAGCGCGAAGCGTGCGTTCCCCGTCGAGGCGGCCAGGCCTTCGACCGCGACGGCGTTGAGCCCGAGGTTGAGGATCGAGTCCATCATCCCGGGCATCGAGATCGCCGCTCCCGAGCGGACGGAGACGAGCAGGGGGTCGTGGTCGTCTCCGAAGCCCTTGCCGGTCCGCTGCTCGAGGCGCGCGATGTGCTCGTCGACCTCGGCATCGAGCCCCTCGGGGACGGCGCCACCCTCCGCGAGGTAGGCGAGACAGGCCTCCGTCGTGATGGTGAAGCCGTCCGGCACCGGGATGCCGAGCTGCGTCATCTCGGCGAGGCCGATGCCCTTCCCGCCGAGGAGCTCGCGACCGCCGCCCGAGTCCTCGCCGAAGTCGAAGACGTAGCGCATTTGCGGCAGGAATCTACCTACGCCCGGAGAGTCCTGAAACCGGCATGACTACGTATCCGTGATGTCGTCGATGCCCCCGTGACCGGCCTTCTCTTCCACGACGCTGCGGATTGCGACGGTCGCCTACTGAAGAAGGCGTCGTGGGATCGGACTCGCGCCATCCTCTGCGAAAGGACGGCAACTCGCGATCCGACCCTCGTCGGTGATTCCCCTGAAGCTCGCGCCTTCAAATGACGGGGCGCCCCGCAGGGCGCCCGTCGAATGGCAGCGACGTGTGGGTTCTAGGGCAAGTTTCCCTGGCGATTCCCGCACAAGGTGCCGTTTGCGATGCCGGTGTTGTGGCCGTTGGCCCCACCAGACCAGTTGTTGTCCTTGCCGAACGCACCGAACGCACCATGACCGGCGCACTCGGTGTTCGCGTTCGCCACGGGGTAGCCGGGCTGCGTTCCGTACTCGCTCCCGTCACCCGAGTTCCCTGCAAGTCCCATGGCTGGCAGCGCAAGCGCGCAGATGCAGCCGAGCGTGATGAGCGGCTTTCTCACGATGGCTCCTTTCGAGGCGGCTTTCCTTACCGCCCTCGCCATCGGACGCGCTTCTGGAGTGCTCTACCCTCGAAAGGGTCAGCAGGGGCTAAAGGCCTACTGCACGCGACTTCCAGGCGGAGGGACCCCGTCGCGGAGCCAATGCACGTTCTCCGCGATCTCGCGCTCCGGGTCCGATCCCATGTGACCCGCCTCGTTGTCGATCTTGACGGCGCAATCAGGCACGTTGGCAGCGAGCCACGCCCCGTGTGCGGCTGGTACGAGGACGTCCGTCTCGCCGTACTCGATGAGGACTGGCACGGATATGTCTCGAACGTCGAAGCCCCAAGGTCGAAGAAACGCAAGATCGTCATCCACCCATCCCCACACGCCATTCACCGCCTGCTCTGGGACCGATTCGCGGATGATCTGATGGAATTCGGGACGCGCCAGCTGCGCTTGGTCTGACTCGCTGAGTTCGAAGTCGCCAAGGATCGTGGATGGGTCTTTGGCTACGCGCTCGCTCATAGCTGCGTGCTCCCGTTCCAACTCGACGCGGAGGACGCCCTCGCCCGCTTCGGCCCAACCCATCTCCTTGACGTTCTCGGGATCCATGCCGTCGAACCAAGCCTCGCGCTCAAGACCCGGGGAGCCGAATGGTGTGATTCCTACTGAGCACGTCGCGCGAATCACCCGATCAGGGAGAAGAGCCGCACACGCGAGAACATGCGGACCGCCTCCGGATCCGCCTGAGACCGCGAAGCGCTCGAATCCGAGGTTGTCAGCGAGCAAGAGAACGTCCTCCGCCTCGTCGGCGACGATGCGCCCTGCGCGGCGTGTCGATCGACCGTAGCCAGGACGATCGTGGGTCACGATGCACGCCCCGAGGCCCTTGTAGAGGTCTTCCCTCGGCCATCGGCCGAGCCGGGATCCGGGTGTCCCGTGCAGTGACATGATCGGGAAACCCTCGGGATCACCCCACACTGCGAACGCGAGCACGCGACCGTCTCGGGTGGTCGTCGTCTTCAGAGATTCACCCACGATTCGCTCCTCCGACCGGTCCAAGCATGTCGCGACCATACGGGGCTGACTTGACCTGTTCAAGCGCACATCCGAGCTAGCGGTAAGCGAAACGGCGTGCTCGCAGACCCCGATCACCGACTGTTCGTGTGGCCCGCCCGCCTCGAATGTGCGGTAGGAATCTGCCCGCAGGCGTACCCGGTTGGGAACCTCCTCCTCACCTCGCCGTCACCGCACAGCACGAGGTGCGGCCGTTACGCTCACGCGACAGCAGCGATCCGGAGGAGGACGGGATGAATCCGAACAAGGCGCTCTGGGAGCAGGGCGACTTCACGCGCATCGCAGACGGCATGCGCGAGAGCGGCGAGGCGTTCGTCGCCGACCTGGGCGTGACCGGCCAGATGGACGTCCTCGATCTCGCCTGCGGGGACGGCAACACGGCATTGCCGTCGGCGAAGCGTGGCGCGAACGTCCTCGGAGTGGACATCGCGAGCAACCTCCTCGCTGCGGCGAAGCGCCGCGCGGAGGACGCGGGTCTCACGAACATCAGCTTCCAGGAAGGAGATGCGTCGAACCTCGAGGACCTCGACGACGACTCGTTCGACCTCACTGTCAGCGTCTTCGGTGCGATGTTCGCGCCGCGGCCGGTCGATGTCGCGAAGGAGATGGTCCGGGTCACCCGCCCCGGCGGACGCGTCGTCATGGGCAACTGGATCCCGGGCGACCCGACGGTCATCGCGCAACTCCTCAAGATCAGCGCGGCGTACTCGCCGTCGCCGCCCGAGGGATTCATCAGCCCGGTGACCTGGGGCGTCGAGAGCAACGTGCTCGAGCGATTCGGCGAGGCGGGAATCCGGGCCGAGAACGTCGTGTGCGAGCCGAGGACCTGGCGCTTCGAGTATCCGATCGCCCCGGCCGCTGTCGTGAACGAGTTCCGCACGTACTATGGGCCGACCATGAACGCCTTCGCCGCAGCAGAGGCGAACGGTCGAACCGATGAGCTCCTCGACGAGCTGCAGGCCCTCTTCGAGGAGAAGAACGAGAGCTCGGAGGACGGGTCGTCGTCGATTCCGGCGACCTACCTGCACGTGACGGTGTCCGTGTAGCGCTGCAGCGCGGGCTACAGTCGGCGAGGTGAGCGGGCACATCGTGGCCATGGGCGGCGGCGGGCTCGGCGCCGACGCTCGTTCGTCCCTCGACGAGCTCATGCTGTCGCTCGCCGGCGTGACGCGGCCGCGGGTGTGCTTCGTCCCGACGGCCGCAGGCGACTCCGATCGCGTCATCGCCGCGTTCTTCGAGGCCTTCTCGACGCGCGACTGCGAGCCGAGCTGCCTCCGCCTCTTCGGCGTCCCCGATCGGCCCGTCGAGCGCCTGGCGACCGCGGACGTAATCCGCGTGTCCGGCGGGAACACGGCGAACGCGCTGGCGATCTGGCGTCTGCACGGGGTGGACGTCGCGCTTCGCGAGGCGTGGGAGCGTGGTGCCGTCCTCGGCGGTGCGAGCGCCGGCGCGAACTGCTGGTTCGAATGTTGCGTGACCGATTCGTTCGACCGAGCGCTCGATCCGCTGCATGACGGGCTCGGTTTCCTCCACGGGAGCTTCTGCCCGCACTACGACGGCGAGGAGCTCCGGCGGCCGCGCTACCGCTCGCTCGTGGACGGTGGTTTCCCCGCCGGCTATGCCGCCGACGACGACGCGGCGTTCCACTTCGAGGGCACCGAGCTGCGGGAGGTCGTGAGCGCGCGCAGCGGAGCGCGCGGGTACCGCGTCGATCCCGGCAGCGAGACGCCGATCGCGCCGCGGATGCTCTGATCCGCTTCTAAGAAGTCTGTAAGGGCAACGATCCACGGCGCGCCGGCGAACGTAGTTTTGGCGACGTGGCCCGCGCCGCCCGGCTCCTCGGACTCGTCGTCGCCCTCGCGCTGGCGGCGGT
This sequence comes from Gaiellaceae bacterium, assembly GCA_036274755.1. GTDB lineage: Bacteria > Actinomycetota > Thermoleophilia > Gaiellales > Gaiellaceae > GMQP-bins7. Next base: position 59,972 of record DASUFC010000061.1, on the reverse strand, counting down.
GGCACTCTCCGCAGCTGCCTCGCCGAAGGCCACCCGTGCCGTCACGGTCCGCGTCGACGCGCGCGACTTCTCGTTCAAGCTTTCGCGCCGCGCGGTCCCGGCCGGCTCGACCGTGCGCTTCGTCGTCTCGAATCGCGGGAAGGTCGCGCACGACTTCGTCGTGAAGGGCAAGCGGACGCGACTCCTGCGGCCGGGCCGCAGCCAGACGATCACCGTCGCCTTCCCGCGCAAGGGCTCGTTCCGCTTCCACTGCTCGGTGCCGGGGCACGCGCGCCTCGGCATGAAGGGCACCTTCACGGTGTCGCCGAAGCCCGCGCCGGTCACACCGCAGCCGCCGCCGATCGACGTGTCGGATCGCGTGACCCTCACCGCGATCGGCTCGTTCGACCGCCCCGTCCTCCTGACGGCGCCGCCGGGCGACACGCACCGTCTCTTCGTCGTCGAGCAGACGGGCCTTGTGAAGATCGTCCGAGACGGAGCGCTCCTCCCCACGCCGTTCCTCGACCTGCGCGACAAGATCAAGTTCTCGAGCGAGCCCGGGCTCCTCTCGGTCGCGTTCGCGCCGGACTACGAGACGAGCGGCCTGTTCTACACCTTCTACAACTCGACCGCGGGGAACGGCGACATCCGCATCTCGGAGTTCCGCCGCAGTGAGAGCGACCCCGACGTCGCCGATCCCTACTCCGAGCGCATCCTGCTGACGATCGTCAAGCCGTGGGAGAACCACAACGGCGGGATGCTCCAATTCGGACCCGCCGGCAACCTCTGGGCCTCCGTCGGCGACGGCGACAGCGGTGTCGTCAACCCGCCGGGGTTCTACGCCCAGCGCAAGGACAGCCTGCTCGGAACGATTCTCCGCATCGATCCCCGGCACGGCGATCCGTACGCGATCCCGGCCGACAATCCCTTCGTCGGAGATGCCGATGCCCGGCCCGAGGTCTGGGCGTACGGCCTGCGAAACCCGTGGCGATTCTGGATCGACGCGCCGACGCGCACCCTGTACGTCGGCGACGCCGGCAACGCGCAGCGTGAGGAGATCAACGTCGACAGCATCGGCACGCCCGGCTTGAACTTCGGCTGGCCATGCTTCGAAGGCACTCTGCCGTTCGACACGACGGCGGTGTGCGCGGGCGCCTCCCCTCCACTCCTCGACTACCCGCGCGCGGACCCGGACTGCGCGGTCATCGGTGGCGTCGTCGCCCGGGACCCGCGGATACCGGTCCTCGCGGGCCGCTACCTGTACGGCGACTTCTGCGCGGGATCGATCACGGCGATCGCGGTCGAGAACGGGCGAGTGACCGCGAGCGATACCCTCGACGTCGTCGCCCCCCGTCTCACGAGCTTCGGGGTCGACGGCAGCGGTCGCGTCTATGCGCTCTCGCTCGGCGGCGAGGTCTTCAGGATCGACCCGAAGCCGTAGTCAGCGACGCGCGCGGGAGCGCAGCTCCGCGATCCACGCCGCCGCTCGCAGCCCGAGCCAGATCGGCGTGAGGACGACGTAGAAGACGATGTCCCCAAGGAGCATGAGCACCCACCAGACCGCGAACCGGTGCGCCGGGACCCACCCCTTCTCGCGCAGGTCTCCCCGCCCGCCCGGAGGCGGCCGGAACGGATGCCGCAGAGGAGGCTCCCCCGGTGCGCCGTACGGATCCGACGGACGCGGCGGGTCGCTCATGCCGTCGTCTGGGACCTTCGGCGCTTCTCGACGAGCCGCACGATGCGCATCGCGGTCTCCTCGACGGAGAGCTCGGTCACGTCGATCACGGGGCAGCGCAGTCGCTTGTGCAGCTTCGCCGCCTCCTCGAGCTCCGAGTAGACGGCCTCGAGCTCCGCGTAGCGCTTGCGCGAAGCGCCCATGCTCCGCACGCGGGCCGAACGGATGTCGGCCAGGCGATCGGCTCCGATCGTGAGGCCGACGATCTTGGCCGGGTCGATCTCGAACAGCGCCTCGGGAAGGTCGATGCCCTTGACGACCGGGACGTTCGCGGCCTTGTGCCCGAGGTAGCCGAGGTAGATGGACAGTGGCGTCTTCGACGTCCGCGAGACGCCGACGAGCACGATGTCGGCCTCGTCGAGGCCGCTCCCGACCCCGTCGTCGAACTTCACGGCGAACTCGATCGCCTCGATGCGCTTGAAGTACGTCGAGTCGAGCGGCGCCCGGACGCCCGGCTCCATGCGTGCCGCGACGCCCGCAACGCGGGAGACCGAGTCGATGGGATGACCGAGGACGTCGCAGTAGTGGACGCGGGCGCGCCGGCAGAGCTGCCGCATCGCGTCGCGCATCGCAGGCTCCACGAGCGTGTACACCATGACCGCGGGGCGTCCACGCGCCTGCTGGACCGTGATGTACAGATCGTCCACGTTCTCCACGCGCGCATGCCGGATCTCTTCGAACGGCTGGTCCGGGAACTGCGCCTCGAGCGCGAGCACGAGACGCTGCGCCGTCTCGCCCGTCGAGTCCGAGACGATGTGGAGCTCGACCGGCACGCGCTCGTCCGCCATCCGCCGGAGGCTAGCGGCGCCCGTGCCTGCAGTACGCTCGGCGGGTGGCCGATGTCGTCGCGACGGACCATCGGCGTCCCGAGGCGGTCGTGAGGCGTGTCTGCCTGGTGTCGACCGCGAGCGGCTGTGGCAAGTCGACGACGGGGCGTCTTCTCGCCGAGCGGATGCAGGCTCCGTACTTCGAGCTGGACGCGCTCCACCACGGACCGAACTGGCAGCCTCGATCGGCCGACGAGCTCCGGAGCATGGTCGAGCCCCTGGTCCGCGGCGAGAGCTGGGTCATCGACGGCTCGTACCGGGGCAAGATCGGCGACCTCGTCCCGGAGGCCGCGGATGTGGTCATCTGGCTGGATCTGCCCGTGCGCGTCTGGCTGCCTCGACTGCTGCGCCGTACGGCACGGCGCCTTCTCAGCAAGGAGGAGCTGTGGAACGGCAACCGCGAGCGCTGGCGCGACGTCCTGCACCCGACGAACTCCGTGGTCATCTACGCCCTCCGCAACCACCGCCGGACGCGGCGGACGCTCGAGGTCGCGCTGAGCCGCTTCCGCGTCGCGCGTCTGCGCTCGGACGCCGAGGTCGACAGGTTTCTCGGGAGCGTCCGGCCCACGGCCTGAGCGACGTACGCGTTCGAGATGGCCGGTACGGTTCGGCTTCGTGCCCGACGTCGTCACCATGGACAAGATCGTCTCGCTCGCGAAGCGCCGTGGGTTCGTCTTCCCGTCCAGCGAGATCTACGGCGGGCTCGGATCGGCGTACGACTACGGCCACTACGGCGTCCTGCTGAAGGACAACGTCAAGGCGCGCTGGCTCGAGGCGATGGTTCGCGAGCGCGACGACATCGTCGCGCTCGACTCGTCGATCATCCTCCACCCCGCAGTCTGGGAGGCATCCGGGCACGTCTCCGGCTTCTCCGACCCGCTCGTGGACTGCCGCTTCTGCAAGCGTCGCTACCGCGCGGATCAACTCGACGAGTCGCAGTGCGGCCAGCGGCCGAGCAAGCACCCCGGCGAGACGGAGCAGTGCGACCTGACCGAGCCGCGCCAGTTCAACCTCATGTTCTCGACGCGGATCGGGCCGGTCGAGGAGACCGGCCAGGACGCCTACCTGCGGCCGGAGACCGCACAGGGGATCTTCGTCAACTTCAAGAACGTCGCCCAGATCGCGCGGCGCAAGCCGCCCTTCGGCATCGCCCAGATCGGCAAGGCCTTTCGCAACGAGATCACGCCCGGGAACTTCATCTTCCGCACCCTCGAGTTCGAGCAGATGGAGATGGAGTACTTCGTGCCGCCGTCGGAGGCGCAGGAGTGGTTCCGCTACTGGGTCGACCAGCGCCTCGCGTGGCACCTGCGCTACGGGCTCCGCGAGAGTCACGTGCGCGTCCGCCCACACGAGGCGGAGGAGCTGTCGCACTACTCGTCGGCGACGAGCGACATCGAGTACCTCTTCCCGATCGGCTGGTCCGAGCTCGAAGGCGTCGCCCATCGCGGCGACTTCGATCTCACTGCTCACACGAACGCGTCCGGGACGAAGCTCGAGTGGGTCGACGGCGAGGAGCGCTACACGCCGCACGTCGTCGAGCCCGCACTCGGCGTCAACCGCTCGCTGCTCGCGTTCATGATCGACGCCTACGACGAGGAGGTCGTCGCCGAGCGCGAGCGGACAGTGCTGCGCCTCCACCCCGCGCTCGCCCCCGTGAAGGTCGCCGTGCTCCCCCTGATCGCGAAGAACGACGACATGGTCTCGAAGGCGCGCGCGCTGTACGAGGAGCTCCGCCGCGTCGTCGTGGCGGAGTACGACGACTCGGGCCAGATCGGGCGCCGTTATCGCCGCCAGGACGAGATCGGCACACCGTGGGCGCTCACGATCGACGACCAGACGCTCGAGGACGACACCGTCACGATCCGCGATCGCGACTCGCTCGCCCAGGAGCGGGTGCCGATCGCCGGCGCACGCTCGCTGATCCTCGACCGCCTCTCGGCGGACTGGACGACGCCGAAGCCCGACTAGCTCGGGAGGCCGCGCTCGAGCGCTCGCTCGCTCGGCTCGACGAAGCCGAACTTGCGGTACAGGTCGTGGGCGTCGCGCGTGTGGAGGTACCACTTCGTTCCGGCGAGCGGCCCCTCATCGACCGAGAAGCGGACGAGCTCGACGCCGAGCCCGCGACCGCGATGCTCCTCGAGCACGTAGACGTCTGCGAGGTACGACTGGACGTGCCCATCCGAGATCGCGCGCGCGAACCCGACCTGCTCTCCGTCGTGGTACAGGCCGACGACGCGCGCCGCGCTGTCGATCAGGGCGTCCTGGACCTCGCGCGGCCGCCCCTCCGCCCAGTACGAGCGCACGAGGTACGCGTGCACGGCGGCGCGATCGATCCTGCCAGGATCGTCGTCGAGCTCGTAGACGTCGTGCAGCGCACGTCTCACGCGCTGAGCGTCCTCAGCCGGAAGCCGCCGTGGAACTCGTACGAGGCGACGACGACCGACAGCGTGTCGCGCAGCGCGCGCTCGCCGAGCGCGAGCCCCTGCGCGTCGGACAGCGGCCTCCAGATGAGCGCGTGCATCGCCCGGAAGCCCTCGGGTGAGAGGAAGACCGTCTCGTCGGGCGCGCACGGCGAGCACACGGCGCCTCCCGCTCGCGGGAGGTAGCCGACGAGGCCGTCGACACCCCCGCACTCGACGCAGCTCTCGAGATGCGGGACGTAGCCCGACAGCCAGAGGAGCTTGAGCTGGAACGCGAGTGCGAGCGGGTCGAGCGCTGCCCTCCCACGGGCGCCCGCCGCCATCGCGTCGACCGCCTGCAGGTAGCGCGTCAGCGCCTCGAAGGCGCGCTCGTTGCGCTCCTCCTCCACGAACAGCCGCAGCATCGCCTCGGCGCCTACGAGCGCGACCGAGAGCCGGTAGGGATCCTCCCGCGCCGGACGATGCGCATCCACGAGCGAGACGCCCGTCACCGTGCGCAGCTCGCCCGAGCCCTGGTGCAGCATGAGCTCGACGTGCGAGAAGGGCTCGAGACGCGCGCCGAAGCGCGACTTCGTCTTGCGCACGCCCTTCGCGATCGCGCCGATGCGGCCGTGCTCGGCCGTGTACACGTGGAGGATCCGGTCGGCCTCGCCGAAACGGAACGAGCGCAGCACGACCGCTTCGGTCTTCGAGCTGCGGGCCACGCGTCCAGTCTAGGGAGCGAAGGCGTCGTCGCCCTCGGCGGGCGCCGGCCTCTCGCCGCCGCGCAGGTCGCGAGCTGACGTGCTGCCTCCTGTCGGGTTCCGTCGTCACGCGGGAAGCGGCTGACAGCGGGGGCAGAACCATGTCCCGCGGCCGCCGACGCGCGTCTTCGTGATCGTCGCGCCGCATCGCTTGCAGGGCTCGCCGTCGCGGCCGTACACGCGGAACTCGTCCTGCATCGAGCCCGACGCGCCGTCCGGCGCCGCGTAGTCACGCAGCGTCGACCCCTGACGCACGATGCCGGCGCGCAGCGCGGCGCGGACCGCACGAACGACTCGGCCGACCTCCTCGCCCGACAGGTCGTTGGCGGGACGCAAAGGATTCACGCGCGCGCGCCAGAGCGCCTCGTCGGCGTAGATGTTCCCGAGCCCGGCGACGACCCGCTGATCGAGGAGCACGGCCTTCAGCGCTCCGCGTCTTCGCGCGAGCTGCGTTGCGAGCCAGCGAGCCGTGAACCGGGGGCCGAGCGGCTCCGGGCCGTTCTTCGTCGCGAGATATGGCTCGAGCTCCGAGCCGTCGAGCACGAGCCAGGTGCCGAAGCGGCGCACGTCGCGGTAGGCGAGCCGAGATCCGTCGTCCAGATCGAGGATCGCACGCTCGTGCGATACCGGGGCGAATCCGAAGCTGCCAGTCATGCGCAGGTGGACGAGGAGCCCGAGGCCGCTCTCCAGCCGGACGAGCAGGTACTTGCCGCGGCGCTCGACGGCGACGACCCGATCGCCCTCCAGCTCTTCCGCGACCTCGAACAGGTCGTACGGCCGCGTGAGCCTGGGGTCGAGGATCTCGACGCGCGCGAGCACCCGTCCCTCGAGGCGTGGCGCGAGCTGCGCGCGGATCGTCTCGACCTCGGGCAGCTCGGGCACGACCCGGATCGTAGGCTTGCGTCGTGGCCGAGCAGCCGCAGACGTGGCACTACGGGCTCATCGCGCGCTACTGGGCGGAGTTCAACGACGACTTTCGCCCGCACGAGATCCCCTACTTCCAGAGGTTCATCGAAGCTGACGGACAGCCCGCGCTCGACGTCGCCTGCGGAACCGGACGGTTGCTGTTGCCCTACCTCCGCGCCGGGCTCGACGTCGACGGCTGCGACGTCTCGGCCGACATGATCGCGCTCTGTCGCGAGAAGGCGGAGCGCGAGGGCTACGCGCCGAGCCTCTCCGTCCAGCCCATGCACGAGCTCGAGCTCCCGCGCCGCTACAGGTGCATCTACGTCTGCGGGGCGTTCGGCCTCGGGAGCTCGCGCGACCAGGACGTCGAAGCGCTCCGGCGCTTTCACGACCATCTCGTACCGGGTGGCACGCTGCTGCTCGACGCCGAGGTTCCCTACGCGGACGCCTGGCTGTGGAAGTACTGGCTCAAGACCGAGCGCGCGTCGCTCCCCGGCCCGATGCCGGAGGCCAAGGAGCGGCGGCCTGCGTCCGACGGAGCCGAGTACGCGCTCACCTCGCGCGTGCTCGACGTCGACCCTCTCGCGCAGCGCAGCTCACTCGAGATGCGCGCGGAGCTCTGGCGTGACGGCCGGCTCGAGGCCGAAGAGACGCGCCGGATCGACCTCCACCACTACTTCGTCGACGAGCTCCGGATGATGGTCGAGGCCGCCGGCTTCGCAGAGGTGGTCGTCCACGGCGATCATGTCGAGGCGCCTCCGACGCCCGACGACGACTTCGTCGTGCTCGTCGCGACGAAGTAGCCCTACTGGATCACGTCCAGCAGGATCCCGTGCACCGCGGGGTGCTCGTCGCCGATCTCGTACGCGCCCGCGACCGCATCGACCGCCCGCGCAGCCGACTCCTCGTCTCGCGCATGGACGTCCGCGAGCACCTGTCCCGCGACGACCGTCTGGCCCCGCTTCGCACTACAGACCACGCCGACTGCGTGGTCCACCTCATCGTCCTTCGTCCGCCGACCGCCTCCGAGCTCGAGCGATGCGATGCCGACCGTGCGCGCGGCGAGCTTCGTGACGATTCCGTTGCGCGGCGCCCTCACCTCCGTCACGACGGGCGCTCGCGGAAGCACGTCGAGGTCGGGATCACCGCCCTGCGCCCGGATCCAGCGCTCGTACGCCGCGCGAGCAGAGCCGTCCGTCAGCGCCTGCTCGGCGCGGGCTCGCCCCTCGTCGAGGTCGATCCCGAGATCCGAGAGGGCGAGCAGCCGGGCCGACGCGTCGAGCACGAGCTCCGTGAAGTCGGGCGGGCCCTCTGCCGAGATCGTCTCGACCGCCTCCCGCACTTCGAGCGCGTTGCCGACGGCGGCGCCGAGCGGTTGATCCATGTCGGTCAGAAGGCAGACGACGGTACGGCCGGCGCGGCGGCCGAGGTCGACCATCTGGTCGGCGAGGATGCGCGCGTCCTCCAGCGTCTTCATGAACGCTCCGTCCCCGACCTTCACGTCGAGGACGATCGCGTCGGCGCCGGCAGCCAGCTTCTTCGACATGATCGAGGAGGCGATGAGCGGGACGATGTCCACGGTCGCGGTCACATCGCGCAGCGCGTAGAGCTTCTTGTCCGCCGGGACGAGGTCGCCGGTCTGCCCGACGATCGCGAGCCCGATCGTGCGCACCTGCTCGACGAACGCATCGAGGCCCAGCTCGACGCGGAATCCGGGGATCGACTCGAGCTTGTCGAGCGTCCCGCCCGTGTGGCCGAGGCCGCGGCCGGACATCTTCCCGAAGGGGACACCGCACGCAGCCACCACCGGCCCGACGGCGAGCGAAGTCTTGTCTCCCACACCGCCCGTCGAGTGCTTGTCGACGACCTTGCGCCCAAGAGCAGCCCCGAGATCGATCGTGTCGCCCGACCGGATCATGGCGTCCGTCAGCGCGTGCGTCTCGCGCCCCGAGAGGCCCCTGAAGTAGACGGCCATGCACCACGCCGACATCTGGTAGTCGGGCACGTCGCCACGTGTGAACCCGAGGACGAGCTCCGAGATCTCCTCGTCGGTGAGCTCCTCGCCCGAGCGCTTGCGCTCGATCAGGTCGGCCGGGCGGATCACGACGGGCTGAGGCTGCTCAGCGAGCCGCACCGGGCTCGGTCAGCCTCCCAGGTCGCCGCCGACGACGACGTCGGCCCGGGCCGCAACCCGGCGTGCGTCACAACTCGATCACGCGACCGGGCAGGCGCTTTCCGGGCGCCTTGCCACCGAGCCACGCGTTCACGGTCGAGCCGACGTCGGCGAACTCGCCCTCCTCGTGCACACGACCCGCTGCGTTGCGCCCGGCCGCGTAGGCGAGCAGGAGCGCGTGCTCGCGGGAGTGGTCCGTCGACTCGGTCGTCGGGTCGCATCCGTGGTCGGACGTGAGAACGAGGAGATCGCCGGACTGCAGGGCCTCGAGGATGTCGGGGAGACGCCGGTCGAAGTCCTGCAGGCAGCGGTGGAAGTTCACCGGGTCGTTGCGGTGGCCCCAGAGCATGTCGGTCTCGACGAGATTCACGAACACGAGCCCGTCCTCGACGTTCTCGAGGAGCTCGATGGTGCGGTTGATGCCGTCGACGTTCGATGTCGTCGGGAACGAGTCGTCGACGTCGCAGCCCGCGAAGATGTCCGAGATCTTCCCGACGCCGAAGACCGTGTTGCCCGCGTCGCGGATCGAGGAGAGGTAGTTCGGCCGCCTCGGCTCGAGCGAGAAGTCGTGCCTGTTGGGCGTCCGCTCGTAGTTCCCCGGCTCGCCGACGAACGGCCGCGCGATGACGCGGCCGACGGCATGCCGCCCGGTCAGGATCCCGCGCGCGACCCGACAGCCGTCGTAGAGCTCCTCGAGCGGGATCGTCTCCTCGTGCGCCGCGACCTGGAAGACGGAGTCGGCCGAGGTGTAGACGATCCACTTCCCGGTCTGCTGGTGCTCCTCGCCGAGCTCCTGGATGATCTCGGTCCCCGACGCGGGCTTGTTCCCGAGCACGCCACGTCCCGTCTGGTTCATGAACGGGTCGATGACCTCGTCCGGGAAGCCGTGCGGGTACGTCGGGAATGCCGTCGGCGTGACGACGCCCATCATCTCCCAGTGCCCCGTGGTCGTGTCCTTGCCCTTCGAGCGCTCGAGCAACCGGCCGGCGACAGCGGGCGCGCCGGCCTGCGGCGGGCAGCCCTCGAGCTCCATCACGTTGCCGAGGCCGAGCGCCTCCAGGTTCGGAAGGTCGAGCCCGCCGACGGCTCGCGCGACGTTTCCGAGCGTGTTCGAGCCCTCGTCGCCGTACTCGCCGGCATCCGGCAGCTCCCCTGCCCCGACCGCGTCGAGGACGATCACACACGCACGAGGCACTAGCCGGACCGAAAACGCTCGTGGGTGCGGGATCTTCGTGCGAGCACGTCGCTATTCTACGGCGGCGTTGAGCGACGTTCTCGGCCTACTCCTCCTCGTCCTGTACATCGTGGCGATCGTCAGCCTCGCGGCTGCGATCACGTACGCCGTGATCCGGATCTTCCCCACGGAGCGGAATCCGAAGAAACCGGACGACTCGGGTGACGGGTCGTCGCCGAAGCGCGGCGAGGAGAGTCAGGCAGGGAGCCTCTTCCGCCGCTCGAAGCGCGCCGCGACCTAGGACACGCCCGCAGCGAGCGCGTCGTCGAGCGGCGTGTACTCCATGCCATGCGCCTCGGCGACGGCCTCGTAGGTGAGCTTCCCGCCGATCGTGTTCACCCCGCGCGCCAGCTCCGGGTTCGCCCGCACGGCCCCGAGCGCACCGAACTCGGCGAGTTGCTCGACGTACGGCAGGGTCACGTTCGTGAGCGCGCGCGTTGACGTGATCGGCACCGCGCCGGGCATGTTGGCGACGCAGTAGTGGATGACGCCGTCCACCGTGTACACAGGCTCGTCGTGCGTCGTGGGCCGCGAGGTCTCGGCGCAGCCGCCCTGGTCGATCGCCACGTCGACGAAGACGGAGCTCTCCTTCATCGTCGCGAGCATCTCGCGTCGAACGAGCTTCGGCGCGAGCGCACCGGGGATGAGCACCGCACCGATCGTGAGGTCCGCATCCTTGATCGACTCCTCGAGCTGGAGCGCCGATGACATGAGGAGCTGCACGCGACCCGAGAGGATCTGCTCCAGGTAACGCATCCGGTCGACCGAGCGCTCGAGGATCGTGACCTGTGCTCCCATGCCGAGGGCGATCACGGCCGCGTTGTACCCGACCATCCCGCCGCCGATGACCAGCACGCGTGCTGGCGCGACGCCGGCGACGCCTCCGAGGAGGATCCCGCGACCGCCCTTCGGCTTCTCGAGCTGGTCCGCGCCCGCCTGCGCTGCGAGACGACCGGCGATCTCGCTCATCGGCGCGAGCAGCGGAAGTGCGCCGCGGTCGGTCTCGACCGTCTCGTAGGCGATCGCCGTGATCCCCGAGTCGACGAGCGCGCGCGTGAGCGGCTCGTCGGCCGCGATGTGGAGGTAGGTGAAGAGGGTGAGACCCTCCCGGAGGCGCGGATACTCGACCGCGATCGGCTCCTTCACCTTGAGCAGGAGATCCGCGCTCGACCAGACCTCGTCGACGGACGCGATGCTCGCGCCGACGCGCTCGTAGGCGTCGTCGGCGAACGCGCTTCCGACGCCCGCGCCGGTCTCCACGACGACCTCATGGCCGTGCTGGACGAGCTCGCGCGCGCCGGCCGGTGTCAGCGCGACGCGGTACTCCTGCGGCTTGATCTCCCTGGCAACGCCGATCCGCATGCGGGCGGGACGATATCGCGTCAGGCGCGAGCCAAGCCGGCCACGTAGTCGCGCTCCGCGGCCGGGAGCCACGGTGGCTGGCCGGCCACGGCGTTCTGCCGCGCGTGCTCGGGCCGGGACGTCGCAGGGATCACGAGATCGATGCGTGGATCCGAGAGCGTCCACTTGAGGACCGCCTGCGCCCACGTCTCGATCCCGAACGCGCCCAGCGGCGCGAGCTCGTCGGCGGAAGGCGCGTTGCCGAGAAGCGGCGCGCCGGACCCGCCGAACGGCTCCATCACGATCACGGAGATGCCGAGCTCCTCGGCAAGCGGCAGCAGCCGGCGCTCGGCCGCGCGCTCGAGCGGGTTCAACGGCAGCTGGACGACGTCGAAGCGGCCGCTTCGCAATGCCTGCTCGAGCTCGTCGAACGCCCCAGGGCTCCAGTGCGTCACCCCGATGCGGTCGAGCCGCCCTTCCGCGCGCTCCTCCTCGAGCCACGCGAGGTGCTCCTGCCAGGACACGAGGTTGTGGACCTGCTCGATGTCGACGCGCCCGAACCAACCGCGCTGCGCCTCGTACTGGGCACGCCCTTCCTCGACGCTCGGCGTCCAGATCTTCGTCGCGACGGTCGTGCCCTCGCGGCGACCCTCGAGCGCGGCCCCGAGCGACGCCTCGGCCCCTCCGTACATCGGCGACGAGTCGAAGACCTCCACGCCGGAGTCGAGTGCCGCTTCGACGACGCTGCGCGCGAGGCCGCTGTCGCGGTCGAACGTGCGGTACGTGCCGAGCCCGACGACCGGCCCGAGCCTACGCCGGTCCACGTTCAGCCGGTCTCGAGCGCGACGTCGACGAGCGCGAGTGTCACCTCGACCATGCCTTCGAGATCGGCGACCGCGATGTGCTCGTCAGGTGTGTGGATTTCCATCATCCCGTTCGCGAGGTTCACGCAGCGAAGGCCACGTGCGTTGAAGACGTTCGCGTCCGCCCCGCCCCCGCTCAACGCGTACGACGGCGTGTAGCCGGCGCGTTCGAGCGCCTGCGCGGCCATGCGAACCGGCTCGTCGGTCTCGCGGAAGCGATAGCCCGGAAAGCTCGGGCGGACCGCGGACTCGACCTCGCAGTCCGCGAGGCTCGCCGCGAACGCGGCGCTCTCCAGCATCTCGCGTGCGATCTCGACGGCCTTGCGCTCGTCCTGCGAGCGCACCTCTGCGCTGAAGGAGCACCACTCGGGCACGACGTTTCGGGCCGTACCGCCGGAGATCACGCCGACGTTCGCGCTCGTCTCCTCGTCGATACGGCCGAGCCGGAAGTCGGCGATCGCGCGCGACGCGGCCGCGATGGCCGAGCGCCCGTCCTCGGGATGCATCCCGGCGTGCGCCGCCGCACCGTGGAAGCGAAAGTCGAGGATGCGCGCGTGCGGCGAGCCGAGGACGATCTCCCCGATCGCGGCTCCCTGGTCGTAGACGTAGCCCGTGGTCGCGACGAGCCGCGTGTGGTCGAAGGCGTCGGCTCCGCGCAGGGAGACCTCCTCCTGCGGCGTGAAGACGAGCTCGATGCCGGCGTGCTCGCGGCCCTCCTCGAGCACACGTCGGACGGCCTCGAGCATCACGACGACCGCCGCCTTGTTGTCCGAGCCGAGGATCGTCCCGGCCGCGTTGCGGACGATCCCGTCCTCGTCCACGACCGGCTCGATGACGGTCTCCGGCGGCACCGTGTCCGTGTGCGCACAGAGGAAGATCGGCATCCCACCCGTGCCGTTCGTCGGCGGGATCCGGCAGTAGATGGTCCCCGCGTCACCGTCGAGGCGACCGGCGGAGTCGTCCTCGTCCCATTCGAGCCCGAGCCCGGAGAGGTACGCGGCAACGCGGTCGGCGACTGCCCGCTCGTGCCCCGACGGGCTGGACATCGCACACAGATCGAGGAAGAGCTCGACGAGAGGCGACGTCAGCGGCTGCTGCACGAGCCGCATCCTACGAGTACGCGGGGCGGTGACCGGAAGACGAGCGATCGCCTACCGCTCGCGCGCCCGGGATCGCCGCGCGGCGATCCCGGTCTGGCGCCTGGCTAGGTTTCGGTCTCATGACCGGGAACCGCTGGTGGCGCGACGCCGTCCTGTACCAGATCTACCCGCGTTCCTTCGCGGACTCGAACGGAGACGGGATCGGCGACCTCGCCGGCGTGACCGAGCGGCTCGAGTACCTCGAGTGGCTCGGCATCGACGGGATCTGGCTCAACCCGATCCACCCGTCACCGAACGTCGACTGGGGCTACGACGTGAGCGACTACACGGGCGTCCATCCCGACCTCGGGACGCTCGACGACCTCGACGGGCTCGTCGCCGCGGCCGGGGAGCGCGGCATCCGCGTCCTCCTCGACCTCGTCCCGAACCACACGTCCATCGAGCATCCGTGGTTCCGCGAGCGCCCGGACTTCTACGTCTGGTCGGACGGCGTCCCGAACAACTGGGAGTCGATCTTCGGCGGCGGCCCGGCGTGGACGTTCGACGCGGAGCAGGGCCGCTACTACCTCCACAACTTCGCGCCGGGACAGCCCGACGTGAACTGGTGGAACCCCGAGGTGCGTCCAGAGTTCGAGCGCATCCTGCGGTTCTGGTTCGACCGTGGCATCGCCGGCTTTCGCCTCGACGTCGCCCACGCGATCGTGAAGGACGCCGAGCTTCGCGACGATCCGATCATCGCCGGGCTCGGCCTCCGCCGGACCTACTCCATGTTCCGGCCCGAGACCCACGAGATCCTGCGCGAGTGGCGCGCGCTCGCCGAGTCGTACGAGCCGCCGCGGATGCTCCTCGGGGAGGCGTACTCGCTCGACGTCGAGCAGTGGACGAGCTACTTCGGGGAGGAGGACGACGAGCTCGACCTCGCGTTCGCCTTCATGCTCACGCACGCCGACCTCGACGCCGACGAGCTGCGAGGCATCGTCCGCGAGATCGAGACCGCGCTCCCGTCCCACGCCTGGCCGTGCTGGACGGGCTCGAACCACGACATCGGCAGGCTCGCGACGCGCTGGGCCGAGGGCGACGACGCGCGCGTGCGCTGCGCGCTCACGATGCTGCTCGGGCTTCGAGGCACGCCCTGCCTCTACTACGGAGACGAGCTCGGGCTGACATCAGGCGACGTGCCGGCGGATCGCGTCCTCGACGTCGCGGAGCCATCGCGCGACCCCGGCCGCACGCCGATGCCGTGGACGCCGGAGGGCGGCTGGTCGGATCCCTGGCTACCGCTCACCGACACGAGCCGCAACGTCGGGGACCAGCGCACGGATCCCGGCTCGACGCTCGCCCTCACGCGCGACCTCATCGCACTCCGCAAACGGCTGCCCGCGCTCCGCTCCGGCGCGTATGCAGAGCTCGTTTCCCCGCCGGGCTCATGGGCCTGGCACCGCGGAGAGGAGGTCACCGTCGCCGTCAACCTCGGCTCGGGGCCAGTCGAGATCGGAGGCCTGCACGGCCTCGTCGCGCTCGCCACCCGCCGCGAGCGCGACGGCGAGACCGTGTCCGGCGCCCTCCGGCTCGAACCCGCCGAGGCCGTGGTCGTGATACCCGCCGCCTGACGCACTAGTCTCGCCCGATGCGGGAGCTCGGCGGCTACGTCCTCGCCGGCGTCGTGTACGTCGCGCTCGGCCTCGCCTTCCCGTCGTTCCTCTTCTCGTGGATCGTCGCCGCGGCGTACCTGCTCGTGGCGATCTGGCTCGTCCCCGCCGGCGTGAGGCGGCTCACGCGATGAGCTGGGTCTCGCACGACCTCGAGCCGTACGTCGTCCAGCGCTACCTCGGGAAGAAGGTCGCGTTCGTCCCGCTGCTCATCGGCTCGTACGCGCCGGATCTCGCGACGAAGTGGTTCGTGTACGGCGTGGGCGCATTCGGCTTCGAGCTCAAGGCCGACGACCCCGCTCGGTTCCATCGCGGCTTCCCCGGCGTGGGGTTCACCCACACGCCGTTCTTCGGGCTCCTCGTCGCCGGGGTCATCTATCTGATCTGGCGGAACAAGCTGTGGGCGCTGAGCTTCCTGATCGGGCAGTGGGTGCACGCGTTCACGGACGTCTGCGACTCGCTCGGCGTGATGCTCGCCTTCCCATTCTCGACGCACATCTACTCGATCGGGCTCTGGCCGTACGCGGCCGAGGCCGGCCGGCTCGGCGACGCCGCCGCGTACTTCAGCGGCCCCGCACTCGTCTGGGACGGTCTGTGGGTCGTGCTCGCGATCGCGAGCTGGCGCGTCCTCACCAAGGCGTACTTCCGCGAGGTGATCTATCCAACGGACCCCTTCTGGGCATGGATGGGGAAACGCTTGCCGGAGGTCGCGCTCATCGCCCTCTACCGGACCTCGTTCTTCTACGGCATCGCGCGCTGGGTGAGCTGGATCCTCTGGGTGCACGTCCTCAACGCGTACGCGTTCGACGTCACGTGGGGAGGCCCGCACTGGCAGCCGGGCATCAAGAGCGCGCAGCTGAACGGAGGCGGGACATCGTGGCAGCTGCTTCTCGCCGCGCTCGCGGTCACGCTCACGTGCCTGCTGACCTATCTGCGGATCACCGGCCACATGCCGACCCGCGCGCTGCGGCGTCGGCTCGCGCAGGCCTTCGCACGCGCGTAGGCGCTAGGCGACGGTTGCGCGGACGCCCGCGCGGGCGCGCGAGCGCTCGAGCGCGGCGGCGACGAACTCCCGGAAGAGCGGCGCTGGCCGGGTGGGCCGCGACTTGAACTCCGGGTGGAACTGGCTCGCGACGAACCAGGGATGTTCGGGAAGCTCGACGATCTCGACGAGCCGGCCGTCCTGGAACGTGCCCGACACGACGAGCCCGGCGTCGACCAATCGCTGCCGCAGCTCGTTGTTCACCTCGTAGCGGTGGCGGTGCCGCTCGTGGACGACCGGCTCGTCGTACGTCTCGCGAGCCTTCGTGCCCTCCCCGAGCTCGACCGCCTGCGCGCCGAGACGCATCGTGCCGCCGAGATCCTCGATCTCCTTCTGCTCGGGCAGCAGGTCGATGACGGGGAAAGGCGTTTCAGGATCCATCTCCGTCGAGTTGGCGCCATCCATCCCGCACACGTGGCGCGCGAACTCCGAGACGGCGACGTGCATGCCCAGGCAGATCCCGAGGTACGGGATCTCGCGCTCGCGCGCAGCCCGGCAGGCGAGGATCTTCCCCTCCCAGCCGCGTGAGCCGAAGCCACCGGGCACCAGGACGCCGTCCGCTTGCTCGAGCTCGTGGACCGCCTCCTCGTAGGACATGTTCTCCGCGTCGACCCAGCGAACGTGAACACGGCAGCCCGAGTGCACGCCCGCATGCTTCAGCGCCTCGTGGACGGAGAGGTAGGCGTCGTGCAGCTTCACGTACTTCCCGACGAGCGCGATCTCGACGTCCTCGCGGAGCTCGCGCGTCCGCGCGATGAGCTCGCCCCACTCGGCGAGGTCCGCGGCCGGCGCGTCGAGCGAAAGCTTGTCGCACACGAGGGAGTCGAGACCCTCGCCCTGCAACACCTCGGGCACGAGGTACACGTCCGGGACGTCCGGGCAGCCGATGACGGCGTCGCGATCGACGTCCGCGAAGAGGGCGATCTTCTCGCGGATGTCGTCCGAGAGGATCTCGGTCGACCGGCAGACCACGACGTCGGGATGGATTCCGATCCGGCGGAGCTCGTTCACCGAGTGCTGCGTCGGCTTCGTCTTCAGCTCCCCCGCCGCGTCGATGAATGGCACGAGGGTCACGTGCAGGTAGACGACGTTCTCCGGCCCGACCTCACGGCGGAACTGCCTGATCGCCTCGAGGAACGGCAGCGACTCGATGTCGCCGACGGTTCCGCCGATCTCCGAGATGACGACGTCCGCGGGCGCGACCTTCTCCGCCCGACGGATGCGCGCCTTGATCTCGTTCGTGATGTGCGGGATGACCTGCACGGTCGCGCCGAGGAACTCTCCCTTGCGCTCGCGGCGGAGCACCGAGTCCCAGATCGCTCCGGCCGTATGGCTCGCGTTCCGCGAGAGGTTCTCGTCGATGAAGCGCTCGTAGTGACCGATGTCGAGGTCGGTCTCGGCGCCGTCCTCGGTCACGAAGACCTCGCCGTGCTGGAACGGGCTCATGGTGCCCGGATCGACGTTCAGGTAGGGATCGAACTTCTGCGCCGAGACGGAGAGGCCACGGGCCTTGAGGAGTCGTCCGAGCGAGGCGGCCACGATGCCCTTCCCCAGCGCGGAGACGACGCCACCCGTGACGAACACGTACTTGGCCACGGGTTCTCACCGTAGCAGGCGGCAAGGTTGGAGCCCTCGGACACCACCGAGCTGCTCGGTCTCGCCTCACCATGCTCCGGATCGTCCGCGCGCTGAGCGCCTGAGCGACCTAGCTTTCCGCGAGCGTCGCGATGAACTCGGCGCCGCCGGCCATGCGCTCGATCTCCTCGCGGCGGAGCAGCTCGTCGAGCTCCCCGATCCGCGTATGGGTCGGGTCGCCGGGCACCTTCTCCACGCGGAAGTGGCAGTCGGCCACGCTCGCGATCTGCGGCAGATGCGTGATCGTGAGCACTTGCGCGCGCTCGGCGAGCCGTTGGAGCGTGGCTGCGACGGCATGCGCCGTGACGCCGCCGATCCCCGCATCGATCTCGTCGAAGACGAGCGTCTCGCCTCCTGCCACCGCGGCGAGTGCGAGGGCGATCCGCGAGAGCTCGCCGCCCGACGCCGTCTCGGCGGCCGGAGCGAACGGGAGACCTGGGTTCGGGCGGACGAGGAACGTCGCCTCGTCCGCACCGGTCGGCCCGAGGTCGCGCTCGCGCAGCTCGACGAGGAGCTCACCCTCCCCCATGCCGAGTGAGCCGAGCTCGGCCGACACGGCCCCTCCGAACGCGGAGGCGCTCGCCCGACGCGTCTCTCGGAGCTGCGATGCAATTCCGGCCGCGCGCTCCTCCGACGCGGCGAGCGCGCGGGCCGCGGCCTCGACCGGGTCACCGCCCTCTCCCGCCTCCGCGAGCTCCCGTTCCGCCTCGGCCGCGCGCGCCAGGAGCTCCTCGTAGGAGGACACGGCGAACCGCCGCTCGAGATCCGCGATCGCCTGGAGGCGCTCCTCGACGCTCTCGAGCGCCCCGGGCTCGGCGTCCAGCGACGTCACGAACCGGTGCAGGTCGGAGCCGACCTCGCGCAGACGCACGGCGAGGTCGCGAAGCTCCTCGGCGCTCGCGCCGAGCTCCGGTGCGATCCGCTCGAGCGGCGCGAGGGAGCGCTCGGCGAGAGCGGCGAGCGACGCGGCGCCATCCCCGTCGTCGGGAGCGACCGCTGCAGCCGCGGAGGTCGCCGCTTCGGCGAGCTCCTCGACGTGCCTCAGCCGCTCGCGTCGGGCGAGGAGCTCCCGCTCATCGGAGGCAGCCATGCCCTCGGTCGCGTCCACGAGGAGCCGAAGCTCCATGAGACGTGCCGCGACCGCGTCCGCATCACGCGACAGCTCGTCGTGTCGACGTCGCGTTGTGAGGAGCTCGCGCCAGGCGAGGCGCAGCTCGCGGCGACGCTGCAGCTGCTCGCTTCCGCAGAACGCATCGAGAACGTCGAGCTGGTACGCGGGCCGCGCGAGCCGCCGCTGCTCGAACTGGCCCGACATCGCGATCAGCCGCTCGGCCGCGGCGGCCACGTCCTCGCGCGCGACGGCGCGGCCCCAGGCGTACGCGCGGGTGCGGCCGTCGCCGAAGACGCGCCTCGCGATTACCAGGCCGGCCTCGTCCTCCGGTCGCAGCTCGGCGAGCGCCGACACGTCCTCCTCGTCGAAGAAGCCCTCCGGGACGTCGAGCTCGGCCTCCACGTAGGCCTCGGAGCCCTCGGAGCCGACGGCCGACGCGTCCGCTCGCGCTCCGAGGAGGAGCCCGATCGCCTGCGCGAAGATCGTCTTTCCGGCACCCGTCTCGCCGGTGACCGCGTTGAGCCCTCGCCCGAACACGAGGTCCGCCTCGCGGATGAGCACGAGGTTCTCGATGCGGAGCCGGCGCAACATGCGTCAGCGCGCCAGGAGCTCGCCGAGGATCTCCTCGTGGCGGTGGAAGGGCTCGAGGTGGCCCGCGTCCTCCCACACCCGCAGATCGACCCGATCCATGCGCTCGATCAGGCGGCGCACGGGCGCAAGGGGGGTGTTCGCGTCATGGTCGCCATGCCACCAGGTCACGCTGCACCGCACGTCGGCGACGTCGAAGTCCCAGTCGAGGCTCAGGGCGATCGACTCGTCGACCCATCCCTCCGGGCCGGGCCGGAACGCCTCGGTCACGCTCTCCACGAGGACGCGCTGCCAATCCGGATCCTCCATCACGGCCTTGTCGCTCGGCGGTGCCGACTCCATCAGCGTCTTGAAGCCGCCGAGCGGATCCGCCAGCACCGAATCCCGCATCGGTGCGAGGAGGTCGTGCATCGCCTGCCAGCCTGCGCGCGCGGCGTACCACCCCGCCCGATTGATCTCGATCAGTCCTTCGACATCCTCCTCCTCGAGCGGCGTCCCACCGACGACCACCGTCACGGCGCGCACGCGGTTCGGATGCCGCGCCGCGAGCGCGAGGACGTGAGGACCGCCGCCGCTTCCGCCGGCCGCGTGCACCTCCTCGAGACCAAGGTGGTCCAGCAGTTCCGCCGCGTCGTCGGCGACGACGGCGATGCCTCGCCCGGGCAGGCGTTCGGATGCGCCGTAGCCGGGCCGATCGAAGACCAGCACGCGCACGCCGAGCCGGTCGTAGAGGTCCTCGTGGGCATGGCGCGAGTAGCGGGATCCCGGCGTGCCCTGGAACTGGAGGAGCGGCCGGCCATCCGCCGACCCGTACTCCTTCCATGCGAGCGTCCGCCCGTCCCTGAGCGACAGGCGGCCGTCGCTCACGACGCGAAGCTCTGGCGGTAGCGGCGCATGAACGTGGCCTCAGGCAGCGTCGCGAGCAGCGAGCGCTCGGCGGCGATGCGGACGACCGCGCGCTCGGCCTTCCGGAGCGTGGAGACACGGTGGCCGTCGACGAGCACGCCGGCGTCGACGTCGGCCGAGCGGTTCCACACGATGATGTCCGAGCTCGGCGGAACGACGAGCGGCCTCGCGTTCAGCGAGTGTGCGGCGACGAACGTCAACGCGATGGCCTCGAGGCCCCACATGAGAACCGGGCCGCCATTCGAGAGGTTGTAGGCGGTGGAGCCCGAGGGCGTCGAGCAGATGATTCCGTCGCAGGGCTGGCGCCCGAGCTCCTCGCCGCCGACCGCGAGCTCCAGCTCGATCATGCGCCCGAGCGCGGCGCTCGTGACGACGACGTCGTTCACTGCGACCGTCCGGCCGTCCGGGTGCTCGAGCTCGAGTGTCGGCAGCTCGACGACCTCGTACTCGCCCTGGAAGACGCGCCCGAGACCGCTCTCGAGATCACGGCGCCCCATGGAGCTGAGGAAGCCGACGCGGCCGAAGTTGACGCCGATCACGGGCACGCCGGTACCCAGGAAGCGGGCCAGTGCGCGCAGGACGGTCCCGTCTCCGCCGAGGACGACGGCGAGGTCGGCCGACGCCGGGTCACCCGACTCGGCGACGCCGTGCTTCTCGGCCTCGTCGGGCGAGAGCACGAGCTCGACGCCGTGCTCCTGCGCCACCGCCTGCAGGCGCGCAATTCCTGCGCCGATCTGGCCCGCCTTGCCGTGCGTGACGACGGCGGCGCGGGCGACGCGCTTACCCGACAGCGTCGGCGATCCAGCGGTCTGCGTCATCGGTATTCCGTTCGCCGGGTCGGTGTACGAGATGGAGGAAGAACTCCCGATTCCCCTTCGGGCCGGGCAAGCCTGAGTCTACGACGCCGATGGTACGGCCACCCCAGGCCTGCGCCGCCTCGACGACGCTTTCGAGCACGTTTCGTTGCACCGCGGCGTCGCGGACGACGCCCTTCGGGACGTCGGCACGCCCGGCTTCGAACTGGGGCTTCACGAGCACGAGCGCCTCCCAGCCAGAAGCGGCGAGGCCGAGCACCGGTGGAAGCGCCTTCGTGACGCTGATGAACGAGACGTCGCACACGACGAGATCGGGCGCGAACGGAAGCTCCGTGAGCGAACGAGCGTTCACTCGCTCGAGCACGGTCACGCGTGGATCGGAGCGAAGTCGCGGATGCAGCTGGCCGTACCCCACGTCGATGGCCACGACGCGTCGCGCGCCGGCCTGGAGGAGGCAGTCGGTGAACCCGCCCGTGGACGCCCCGACGTCCGCGCAGTCCCGGTCGGTCACGTCGACGCCGAAGGCGTCGAGCGCGTTGCGCAGCTTCTCTCCGCCGCGCGAGACGTAGCGAGGCGGAGCCTCGACCTCGAGGACGGCGTCGCCGGGAACCTGCTCACCCGGTTTCGTGTGCCCCGGGACGAGCCCGGCGAGCACGAGCGCCTGCGCCTGCGAACGCGATTCCGCGAGCCCGCGCTCGACCAGGAGCACGTCCAATCGCTTCTTCGTCACGCGCGCTGTCGAGTCGCGGCCATGCGCGCATGATGACGACGTGTCAGCTCGCGACCACGCGGCGGGCGGCGACGAGGCGCATGCCGTAGTTCGAGCCGGCGAGGCGTACGACCTCGACGTTCCGCCCGGTCTGAGGCGCATGCACCATGCGGCCCTTGCCGAGGTACAGGCCGACGTGGCCGAGCCCCTCGAAGAACAGGATGTCGCCTCGCTCGAGGTTCCCCGAGACGCGCCGCCCCTCTCCATAGAGCGCGTAGGAGCTGTGCGGGAGGTCGATCCCCACCCGGCCGTACGCCCAGCGCACGAGCCCTGAGCAATCGAACCCGCTCGCTGGAGACTCGCCTCCCCATCGGTAGGGCACACCCACCTCGTCGAGCGCGAAGCGTGCCGCGAGCTCGGCTCGGGTCGGGCTCGTTGCGTCCACGATCGGGTGCGGCCGGGGATGCCCGGAGGAGGTTGCCGCATTCGCCGGCACCACTGCCGCAGCGGCGATCGCTGCGGTGAGGCAGAGCACGGGCACGCGGCTGCGGAGGCGGGAGGACATCGGAGAGAGAGAAACGGACTGCGCACGTGCGCGACGACTGCGCGCCAGGCAGGCCTGGTCTGTTCGGGACTCGCCGGAGGATAGCCACGGCCGCGGCCGCGTCTATCCCTCAACCGGTCCTAAAGGTCAGCGACTTGACGACCTCACCGAGCACACGGGTGTCGGCATCGACGGCGTCGAGCCGTATACGGGCACGCGCCGCGACGTCGTCCGCGAGGCGCCTCGTCTCCTCCGCGCCGTGGCGCGCGGCGTAGCCGTCCCCGTCGAGCAGATCGTCTACGACCTGGAAGAGCAGCCCGACCTCCTCGCCGAACACGAGCCACTCGGGCCGGCCATCACGCGGAACCGAAGCGACGTCGAGTCCCAGCGTCACCGCTGCCACGAAGAGGCGTCCCGTCTTGAGCCGATGGAGCTCCGCGAGGTCCGCGTCGTCACCCGTGATGTCGCGGTATTGACCGCCGATCATCCCGAGGGTCGCATCCACGAGATCCCGCGCGACGTCTGCCGACTCGTACGTGAGCGCGAGCCGGAGCGCCTCCGCCAGCAGCGCGTCACCCGCGAGCAGCGCGACGCCTTCGCCGAAGGCGATGTGCGCGCTCGGCCGTCCACGCCGTTCGTCGTCGTCGTCCATCGCCGGCAGGTCGTCGTGGACGAGCGAGAACGTGTGCACCAGCTCGAGTGCCGCGGCAGCCGGCAGCGCGCGCTCGACCGAAGCGCCGTTCGCTTCCGCGACGGCGAGGCAGAGAACGGGACGGATGCGCTTGCCGCCCGCCTCCAGCGGGTACCGCACAGCGTCCGCGAGACCGCCCAGCTCGGGTGCGAACTCGAGCGAGCGGAGATACGTGTCGACGATGTCGCGGAGCTCGTCAGCCGGCCGCATCGGCCAGAGTCCGCGCCCGCGTCAGCTCCACTTCGATTTCTCGCGCCAGCTCGGCGAGCTCGGTGATGAGATCGACAGCGGCGTCACCGTCGACGTCGTCCGCTGCCGCGAGACGCTCGAGCTCGTCGCGCCGCTCGTTCAGCCGGCCGAGGAGCTCCTCCGCCTTCGCGAGCGCGTCGTCGACCGGCGTCACGCTGCCTCCTCGCGCGCGACGCGGCCGAGGATCCCGTTGACGAGCCGTGCGGCTTCCTCGGTCGCGTACCGCTTCGCGAGCACCACCGCCTCGTTGATCGCGACCTCGCGCGGGACCGTCTGCTCCTGGAGCTCGTACACGCCGATGCGCAGGATATTGCGCTCGAGCGTCCCGAGCCGGTCGGCAGGCCAGTCGGGAGACGCGGCCGTCACGCGGGCATCGAGCGACCCTGCACGTGCAGCCACCGACTCCGCGAGCGCGTACGCGAAGTCGTCGGGGGCGCCTTCGAACAGCGAGGCGAGCTCCTGGCCGGTGAGATCCCACTGGTAGAGCAGGAAGAGCGCCTGGCGCCGCCCCGCCTTGCGGCTCGTCGTCCGCTTCATGCCGAGGCGAGAGACGGTAGGGATCCCTCGAGCTCCGCCACCGTCGAGGTCGAGTACTCGCCGCGTCGGAACTCGGTCGACGCGAGCACGTCCAGCGCGAGGTCACGTGTCGTCGGGATGCCCTCGATCACGAACTCGCGGAGCGCTCGCTCTGCCCGGATGATGGCCGCCTCGCGCGCGTCGTCCAGCACGATGAGCTTCGCGATCATCGAGTCGTAGTAGGGCGGGATCTCGGAGCCGGGGCCGACGGCCGTGTCGACGCGGACGCCCGGGCCGAGCGGCACCACGAAGCGGGTGATCGTCCCCGGAACGGGCAGGAACCCGCGCGAGGGATCCTCGGCGTTGATGCGGATCTCGATCGCGTGGCCGCTCCTCTGCGCCCGTCCCGTCGCGCGGAGCGGCTCGCCCGAGGCGATCCGGACCTGCTCGCGGACGATGTCGACGCCCGTCACGACCTCCGACACGGGGTGCTCGACCTGGAGCCGGCAGTTGACCTCGATGAAGTAGAACGAGCCGTCGGGACCGAGGAGGAACTCGAAGGTCCCCGCGTTTCGGTAGCCGATCGCCTCGCAGGCACGCGCAACGGTCGACTCCATCGCCTCGCGTGTCTCCGGGTCGAGGGCCGCCGACGGCGACTCCTCGACGAGCTTCTGGTGGCGGCGCTGAATCGAGCACTCGCGCTCGCCGAGCGTCAGCGTCCCTCCCTCGGAGTCGCAGAGCACCTGGATCTCGACGTGACGCGCCGGAGCGACGAGCTTCTCGACGTACACCGAGCCGTTGCCGAACGCGGCCTGGGCCTCGGCGCTCGCGGCCGCGTACGCGCCGTCCAGCTCGTCCTCCGACGCGACGACGCGCATGCCCTTCCCGCCGCCGCCCGCCGATGCCTTGAGGAGAACCGGGAAACCTGCCTCATTCGCCGCACGGCGGGCAGCGTCGAGCGCGCCCGCGCCGTCCGAGCCGGGCACGAGCGGGACGCCCGCGGCCTGCATCGCCTCTTTCGCGCGCACCTTGTCCCCCATCTGCTCGACGACCTCGGCGGTCGGGCCGATGAAGACCAGGTCGTTGTCCTCGCACGCCCGGACGAACTCGGCGTTCTCCGCGAGGAACCCATAGCCGGGATGGACGGCGTCGCAACCCGTCGTCTCGCCCGCGGCGACGACGTTCCGGATCGAGAGGTAGCTGTCCACCGCCGCCGGGGGACCGATGCACACAGCCTGATCGGCCAGCTCCACGTGCAGGGCATCGCGGTCGGCGGTCGAGTACACGGCGACCGCCTCGACGTCGAGCTCGTGCAGGGCACGAATCACGCGCACGGCGATCTCGCCCCGATTCGCGACGAGCACGCGGTCGAACACGGCTCAGACGGCCGGCGGGGCGAGGACTGGCTCGAGCTCGAACAGGAGCTCGCCGTACTCGACGGCCTGCCCGTTCTCCGCGTGGATCGTTCGGACGACGCCTGCCGACTCGGCCTTGAGCTCGTTGAAGAGCTTCATCGCCTCGAGGATGCACAGAACCTGGCCCGGGACCACCGTGTCGCCCACGTCCACGAAGGCCGGCGCTCCCGGGCTCGACGCCCGGTAGAAGACTCCGACCATCGGCGACTCGACGCGCGTGAGACCGTCGGCGGCGGCCGCCTGGACGCCCGGCGCCTCGTCGACCTCGGTCTCGACGGACGGTGTGAGAGGCATCGTCGTGATCGCGGTGACCGGCTCGTCCGCGCGGCGCACGGACACCCGCATGCCCTCGTCCTCGATCTCGATCTCGCCGACTCCCGATTCCTGCACGATCTTCACGAGCTCGCGGATCCGTTCACCGCGTTCCGCGTCGGCGTCCTCGGCGATGAGGACCGACTGGCGGGAGTGGCGCGCGCGGATCACCTTCAGGAGCTCCTCGGCGTCCGAGCCGAACATCGCGATGAGGACAAGCTCCTCCTCGCTCGCCGCGAGGCCCTCCGCCTGCTCTCGGACGTCCTCGGTCGTCACCGGGTCCTCGGGGAGCTGCCCCTTCGGCGCGAGCAGCTCGACGGCGCGCTCGACGGTCGAGTCGATCGGCTCGGGCGTGCTCCCGTACCCGCCCTGGACGAGCTCGCGAAACTCGTCGATCACCGAGCCGTAGCGGCGTGCCTCGAGCACGTGCAGCAGCGCCTGCGACGCGAGGATCTGCCCGATCGGAGCAGCCAGCGGCGGCCAGCCGGCCTCCGCTCGGACGCGCCCGACCTCCTCGAGCACCTCGAGCAACCGGTCGGCCGCAGCGTGCGCCCGCAGATGGACGTCCAGCGCAGCGACGAGCCCGGCGGGGAGGTCGTACTCCGCCGCGCGCACGGCGATCCGCGGCGCGACGGGCGCGACGGGCTCGTCTCCGATCCACTCGTCGATGACGTCGGCCGCCTCCCAGAGCTTGTCGACCTCGAGGCCGGACGTGTGCCCGAGCCCCTGCAGCGACTCGGCGACCGACTCGCCGGAGACCCGATGGAGGATGAGTGCGAGCGGGTAGACGGTCGTCGCGACGAGATCGGCCCCGGAGTCGACGGCTGCGAGCGCCGACGCGAGCCCGACGCCCGCCGAGCCCTGCACGTAGAAGCCGACGGGAAGTCCGCTCGCCTCTTTGATCCGGGCGACCAGCTCCTGCGCTCGGTGCGGGACGAGGGCTCCCGTCGGGTCGTTCACCAGCACCCGCGTCGCGCCGAGATCCGGGAGCTTGCGAGCCTCCTCCACGAGCGTGTCCGTCTCGCCGGTCCGCCCGGGGCTGTAGACGAGGCCTGCGTGGAAGGCCCCGCCGGCGTTCGTGATCGCAGCTCCGGCTTCGCGAAGGTTCGAGACGTCGTTCAGCGGATCGTGGAGGCGGAAGACGTCGATCCCGTTCTCCGCCGCGCACGAGACGAAGCGCCCGACGATGTCGCCGCTCACCGGACGCGAGCCCACGAGAAACCGTCCGCGCAGAGCGATCCCGAGCGGCGTCGACACACGCGCCTTGATCGCGCGGATGCGCTCCCAAGGCGTCTCGGCCCGGCGGCGGACGGTCGCATCGAAGACGCCTCCGCCCGAGACCTCGAGGCATGCGAAGCCCGCCGTGTCCAGCACTTCTGCGACGCGCAGCACCTCCGCCGTCGGCAGCTTCCCGGCGAGCGGCTCCTGTGAGAGCAGGCGGATCGTTGTGTCGACGAGCTTGGGCACGGGCCGCCCGGACCTTAGCGAGGCGCCACGAACGGCGAAGTCACGCGCGCGAGATGTAGCGGCCTTCGCGCGGATCGACCTTGATGCGCTCGCCGGTGTCCACGAACAGCGGTACCTGGACGACCGCGCCCGTCTCGAGGGTGGCCGGCTTGGTCACGTTCGTGACGGTGTCGCCGCGCACGGCCGGCTCGGTCTGTGCGACCGCGAGCTCGACCGATGCGGGAAGCTGGATCCCCGAAGGGCGACCGTCCACGGCGAGCATCTGCACCGAGCTCGAGGGAGGCAGGTACGCGAGCTCGTCGGCGACGTCCGCGTGCGGGAGCGCGAACTGCTCGTACGTCTCCTCGTCCATGAAGTGCGCCTCCGAGCCGTCGTCGTACAGAAACTGCAGGTTCTTGACCTCGGTGTGCACGCGCGCGAACTTCTCGCCCGCGCGGAAGGTGCGGTCGACGACGGAGCCCGACTCGAGCGCCTTCAGCTTCGTGCGCACGAACGCGCCGCCCTTGCCCGGCTTGACGTGCTGGAAGTCGACGATGCGCCAGACGACGCCGTCGATCTCGATGTGCATCCCGTTGCGGAACTGGTTCGTGGAGACGGTCTCGGCCATGCCAGCGCGGCAGTGTAGTCAGGCGACGGTCGTCAGCTGCTTGTCGAACTGCGTGAGCCGTTCGCAGCCGTCCTCGGTGACGGCGACGAGATCCTCGATCCGCACTCCGGCGCCCTCGTCCGGAAGGTAGATCCCGGGCTCGACGGAGACGACGTTGCCGACCTCGAGCGTGTCCGTCGACTCCGGGCGAAGTGTCGGCGCCTCGTGGATCTGCAGCCCGACGCCGTGCCCCATACCGTGGCCGTACGCCCAGCCGAGCTCCGCCTGCTCGATCAGCGTCCGCGACGCCGCGTCCGCGTCGCGGCCGTGCACGCCCGGCGCGACGGCGGCAAGCCCGGCGAGCTGGGCTTCGAGGCACAGCGCGTAGATCTCCTGCAGGCGCTCGGAGATCGCGCTGACGGCGAACGTCCTCGTACAGTCCGAGCAGTACCCGTCGATGACACAGCCCGCATCGACGACGACGAGGACGCCCTCCTGAATGGGCTCGTCGCCCGGGAGCGCGTGCGGGCTCGCAGCTGTCGGCCCGGCTGCGACGACGGCCTCGAACGAGACGCCCTCGGCGCCGGCCTCCCTGAAGCTGCGCTCGACCCACCACGCGAGCTCGGCCTCTGAGCGGCCCGAGAAGCGCTCGCGCGCAAGCGCGGCGAAGACCTCGTCCGAGAGCGCGCCGGCGCGGCGCATGATCGCGAGCTCCTCGGCGTCCTTGACGGCACGCAGCTGCTCGACCAGCCCCGAGCGTGGCACCAGCTCCACGCCCGCGTCCACGAGCGCGCGATAGAGGGCGTGCGGGAGATGCTGCTCCTCGAAGCCGATCGCGCGGCCGGAGAGCTGCTCGCCGATCGCGGGGATGAGCCCGCGCGCGACCTCCGTGAACGCGACGCCCTCGATCGCGCGAGCACGGTTCGCGTACCGGAAGTCCGTGTACACGGTGGCGCTCCCGTCCGGCTCGACCAGGACCGCCGAGTTCGAGCTCTGGAGACCGGTCAGGTACCTGACGTTCGCCTGGCCACCGAGCACGTACGGCGGCCCGGCGACGAGCAGCGGCTCCTCGAGCAGTGCGGCGAGTCGCTGGATCCTCGTCATGCGGCTCCCTTCACGAGGTACTCGAGCGCTTCGCGGTAACCGTCTGCGCCCTTGCCGATGATCCGCGCGCTCGCGACGTCCTCGAGCACGGAGAACCTGCGCCAGTCCTCGCGATCGGCGACGTTCGAGAGGTGAACCTCGACGACGGGCACGGTGAAGAGCTCGAGCGCGTCGCGGATCGCCCACGAGTAGTGCGACCACGCGCCGGGGTTCGCGACCACGCCGTCGGCCCAGTCGTACGCCTCGTGGCACCAGTCGACGTACTCACCCTCGTGGTTCGTCTGGCGGCAGCGTGCCGAGCACTCGAGCTCGGACGCCCACTCGTAGATCTTCGTCTCCAGCTCGGAGAGGCCGACGCCGCCGTACACCTCGGGATCGCGGCGCGAGAGCTCGTCGAGATTGACGCCGTTCAGGACTGCGATCCGCATCGCACGACCCTACGCGATGAGGGCATCGAGAGCCGCGCGGACGCGCTCGGGCTCGAGCTCGTCCGTGATGCGCGGAGCGCCGGGAGCAGCGAGGAGCACGAGGTTCACCCGTCCGTCGCGAACCTTCTTGTCACGCTGCAGCGCCTCCCAGGCGATGTCGCGGTCCACCGCCACCGGTGCGGGCGCGAGGACCCCATCGACCATTTCGGCCTCGTCTTCGAGCTCGGACAGGCGGAGGGCTGCGAGCAGCCCCAGGGCAACCGCGTGGCCGTGCGATACCGAGTAGCCGGACGCCGTCTCGAGCGCGTGCGCGAACGTGTGGCCGAGGTTGAGCTGTGCCCGGTCGCCCCGCTCGCGCGGATCGCGCAGGCACACAGCCGCCTTGTACGCGGCGCAGCGCCGTACCTGCTCGCGCGAATCGAGCTCCCACAGCTCCTCGCCGGCGAGCAGCCCCGTCTTCACGACCTCGGCCATGCCGTTTCGCACCTCGGCCTCGGGGAGCGTGTCGAGGAGCGAGACGTCGATCACGGTCTCGGCGGGCCAGTGGAACGCGCCGACGAGGTTCTTCCCGGCGAGATCGATCCCGGTCTTGCCGCCGATGGCAGCGTCCACCTGGCCGACGAGCGTCGAGGGCACGGCGATCCAGTCGATCCCGCGCATGTACGTCGCCGCGACGAACCCGACGAGGTCGGTGGTCGTGCCACCGCCGACGGCGACGAGCGAGGACGAGCGCTCGAGCGCGAGCGTCGACCAGAGGCGCTCCGCCTCGGCGAGCGACTTCGCCGAGACGACGTGTGCCGCGTCGAGCGACGGGTTGACGGCCGCGAGCCCCGCATCGGCCACGACGGCGTCGCCGCCCACCTCGAAGCCGTCGCCGAACCTGATTCCGGCTGCCGCCAGCACGGCCCCGTCCAGGTCCGTCGCCACAGCGTCCGCGTCGGCGTACAGCGCTTGTCGCTCGGCGTGGAGAACCCGGAACGCCTCGGGATCCCGCGCCAGCGGGCGGGCGCTCCCGGCCACGCGAGCCCAGGCGTCCTCGGCCGAGACGTCCAGGTGGAGCGTGAACGCACCGTCACGCAGTTCGGACCGAGTCCGCTCCGAGCCGAGCGCGCCTCCCCCGAGCTCGATCACGGCCGGCGTGCGCGCCGCGAGGACGTCGAGCGCGGCCTCCTCCTCCAGCTGCCGGAAGCGCGCCTCGCCGTCTGCCGCGAACAGCTCGGAGATCGTCATGCCGGCGCGCTTCTCGACCACGGCGTCGAGCTCGACGAAGTCACGGCCGAGCCGCGCGGCGAGCTGCGGGCCGAGCGTCGACTTCCCCGCGCCCATGAAGCCGACGAGCGCGAGGTGGCGGTCTAGGGCGTTGCGTGCGGCCATGCGATGCGTTCGAGGTACGCGGCGTGCGCGGAGACGAAGTCGACGAGCGCGTCCCCGCCGAACTTCTCGCGCGCGGTTCGCGCGAGCTCCCAGGCGACCGCGGCCTCCGCGACGACGGCGAGTGCCTCGACCGCTTGCACGTCGCTCCGCTCGACGAGCGCCTCGCCCGGTTCGCCACTCTCGAGGTCGACCGAGCGCAGAGGCCGCATGAGTGTCGGCAGGGGCTTCATCGCAGCACGCACGACGATCGCCGCGCCGTTCGAGATACCGCCCTCGATACCGCCCGCCCTGTTCGTCGCGCGCGTCCGGTCCGGCTCGATCTCGTCGTGCGCGTCCGATCCGCGCAGGCCCGCGAGCCGAAACCCGTCGCCCACCTCGACGCCCTTCACCGCCTGGATGCCCATGAGCGCCGCCGCCAGCCGGGCGTCCAGCCGCGCAGACTTCTCGGCGTACGAGCCCAGGCCCGGAGGAACGCCCTCGGCGACGACCTCGACGATGCCGCCGAGCGTGTCGCGGTCTACGCGGGCGGCGTCCGTCGCCTCTTTCCAGCCTTCGTCGGTGGCGGCGCCCCCGATCTCGACGACGCGCCCCTCCACGGTCACGCCGATCTCCGCGAGGAGCTGCTTGGCGACGGCGCCTGCCGCGACGTGGACGGCCGTCTGCCGGGCGCTCGCGCGCTCGAGCGCGTCTCGGACGTCGTCATGGCCGTACTTGAGGACGCCCGCGAGGTCGGCGTGACCGGGTCGCGGCAGCGTGACGGGTTTCGTGCCCTTGCCCTCGGGCTCGCCCTCGGGCGGCCACGGGCTCATCCCCCACGTCCAGTTGGCATGGTCGCGGTTCGGCACCACGAGCGCGAGCGGCGTGCCGAGCGTGCGCCCGTGGCGGAGCCCGGCGAGCACCTGGAGCTCATCGGCCTCCATCTTCTGGCGTGGGCTGCGGCCGTATCCCTGGCGTCGGCGCTCGAGGTCGCGCGCGATGGCGGCTTCGTCCAGGAGCAGGCCCGCCGGCAGGCCGGCGAGGATCGCCACGAGCGCAGGCCCGTGCGACTCGCCCGCGGTCGTGAGCTCGAGCGTCACGCGGGTAAGCCTACGGCTCGCCGCATGACGTCCACGGGTGCCGAAACGCCCGTCCAGAGCTCGAACGACGCCGCGCCCTGCGCGACGAGGACGTCGAGCCCCGTGACGACGTGCGCGCCCGCGTCCCGTGCGGCGGCGGCAGTCGCGGTCTCCGGGTACGGGAGGTCGATCAGGGTCTGACCACTGGTCAGCCCGGCCACGATCGCCTCGCGCTCGGACGTCGCGTTCACCACGAGATCGGCGCCGGAGAGGTCGGGCGGCCAGCTACCCCGACGGGAGAACTGAGACGCATGCGGAAGCGCGTGCATGAAGGCCGCTGCCGTCCCGCCGTCGCCGAGCACGACGGGGCGCTCGTGCGGGACGCTCTCGAGGATTGCGACGTCCGTCGAGTAGCCGCCGACGCGCCCGTCGTGGATCAGGAGCGTGTTGACGGAGGGAACGTCGGCGTCGCACAGGCCGGCGACGGCGCGCTTGTGCGGCGTCGTGACGTTCACACCGGCGAAGCCGAGGGCGGGCAGGCCTCGGACAGCGTCCCCGAGTTGCTCGGGGGGCGTTGGCAGCGCGACGTAGGCCCAGTCGAGGCCGAGCGCCGCGAACGCGGCGTTGTGCATGCGAGGCGACAACGAGTGCGCGACCGGCCACCCGATGATCCCGACGAGCCGCGTGGCTCCGGAGATGTCAACAACCGCCGTAGCCGTACTCCAGTGAGCGCTGACAGAACTCGGCGGAGCTCGCCGTGAAGAAGTGATGGACGCCGTCGGGCCTGCGCACGTAGTAGAGGTAGTCGACCTGCGCTGGATGCGCCGCGGCGCGCATGGACGCGAGGCCCGGGTTCGAGATCGGCGTCGGCGGAAGCCCGAGGCGCTTCCGCGTGTTGAACGGGTCGTCGCTCTCGAGGTCGGACGTCCTGAGCGGCTCCGTCCCGGGGACGTCGCGCCCGTAGCGGATGGTTGCGTCGATCCCGAGCGGCATGCCGTTTCGCAAGCGGTTGTACACCACGGCCGCGACGAGCTTGCGCTCGGCCGGAACGACCGCCTCCTTCTCGATCATCGACGCGATGATGAGAACGTCGTACGGCGTGAGGTTCTTCGAGCGCGCGTACCGCATGTCGACCTTCCGCCAGTTTTTTCGAAAGGTCGTGAGCTGGTCGCGAACGAGGCGCGCCGAGGAGGTCAGCTTCGTGAACTCGTAGGTCGCCGGGAAGAGGAACCCCTCGATCGAGCTCAGCTTCCAGTCCTTGCGGAACTCGGCCGGAGGTACGGCGACGCCGCTCGCAGCCAGGTAGCCGGCGCGCGTCAGCCGCGGTGTGACGCCGCGCTTGTCGATCGCGATCTGGCGGACGGCCGCGACCCGGTCGGCCATGTCGCGGCGGGTGAACCCTTCGGGGAAGATGATGCGGAGCCGCGCCAGGGGCGGCGTCGTGACGACGGGCTCGGGGTCGTCTTCGCCACCCGAGCAGCCCGCGGCCGCGAGCACCGCGAGCAGCACGACGAGTGCGAGCAGGAACCTCATGCCCCGCCCGCGCGCCTGAGATAGCCCTCGAGGAGGTGGGCGGCCGCCCGCGCGTCCTCGTCCGCGACACCCCCAGCCCCGGCGGCGAGCGTGGTCGTGAACCGCTCGTCGTACGTCTCCACGGGAACGGAGATCTCCGCGCGCAGCGCCTCGACGAACGCCTGCGTCTCCTGCGCCTGCGCGCCGAGCTCGCCCCGCAGCGTCAGCGGCAGCCCGACGACGACGAGCTCGACCTCCTCGTCGTGCACGATCGCTCGCAGCCTTGCCAGGCCGTCGGCGGTGGCAGCGCGCTCGACGACCTCCACCGGACGCGCGATCGTCCCCGTCGCATCCGAGATCGCAACGCCGGTGCGCGCGGCGCCATAGTCGAGCGCGAGCACCCTCACAGGGCGGCGACGATCAGGCGTTCGGCCTCGGCGAGCGCGTCCGGAAGCTTCTCGGGATCCTTGCCCCCGGCACGTGCCATGTTTGGACGACCGCCTCCGCCGCCGCCGACGATCGCAGCCGCGCTCCGTACGACGTCGGACGCGCTGACGCGGGTCGCGACCGAGTCGTCGAAGTTCGCGACGAGGTGCACTTTGCCGTCCTCCCGCGAGCCCAGCACGACCGCGGCCGGCGCGTGCTTCTGCTTGTAGCGGTCGGACAGCTCGAGGAGCTCGTCCGCGGCGAGGCCGTCGACCGGCTGCACGATGACGTTCACGTCGCTCTCGACGCGGATCTCCGGCTCCGGCACGTCGGCCCTCTGCTCGGCGGCGGCCGCGACCCTCGGCGCCTTCCGAAGCTGCTCGAGCTCGCTGCGCAGCGACTCGAGCTCGCGCGCACGCTCGTCGAGGACGGCCCACGCGGCGCCCGACGTGACCGCCTCCACGCGGCGGGCCCCCGAACCGACGGAGCTCTCGGAGAGGAGCACGAACGGCCCGATCTCCGCGGTCGACGTCACGTGCGTGCCCCCGCAGAGCTCGATCGAGTAGCCGGGCACCTCGACCACGCGCACGATGTCGCCGTACTTCTCGCCGAAGAGCATGGTCGCGCCGAGGCGTCGAGCCTCTTCGATCGGCGTCTCGAAGACGTGCACGGGGCGGTTCTCGAAGACGAGCTCGTTGACGCGTCGCTCGACTGCGTCGCGCTCCTCGCTGCTCAGCGCCCGGTCGTGGGTGAAGTCGAAGCGGAGCTTGTCCGGCCGCACTGCGGAGCCCGCCTGGTGCACGTGATCGCCGAGGACGTCGCGCAGTGCCTGATGCAGGAGGTGCGTGCCCGTGTGGTTCGCCATCGTCGGGAAGCGAACGGTCCAGGGGACCCGCGCCCGCACACGGTCGCCTTCGGCGAATCCGGTGCCTCGGAAGACGAGCGCCTGATCGCCGTCGAGGCGATACGCCTGCACGAGGTCGGCGGTCGTGTCCGAGTCGTCGTCGAGCTCGATCGTCCCGGCATCCGTGACCTGACCACCGCCGGCGGGATAGAACGGCGACTCGCGAAGCTTCGCGAGAAAGAGATCTCCCTCGAGCTCCTCGAGCGCGCCGATCTGCGTGAGCACATCCGTCTTGGCGTAGCCGACGAACTCGGTCACGAAGCCGGCCGAGCGCGCGAACTCGGATGCACGGTCGAGCTCGGTCGAGCCGCCCGCGCGCGAGACCTCGCGGTGGCGCTCCATCGCGACCCGGTAGCCGTCGACGTCGACGGGCTGCCCGCGTTCCTCCGCGAGCTCGACCGTGAGCTCGAGCGGGAAGCCGTACGTCGCGGCGAGCGTGAACGCCTGCTCTCCGCTGATCGCGGCATCGGAGCCGAGCTCCTCGAACAGCTTGAGCCCGCGCTCGAGCGTCTCGAGGAAGCGCTCCTCCTCGACCCGCACGATGCGCTCGATCTCGTCCGTCCGCTCGACGAGCTCGGGGTACGCGTCGGCCATCTGCTCGGCGACGACGCCCGACAGCCGATGGACGTCGTGGAGCCCGATCCGCTGCGCCTGCTGCACGGCGCGACGGATGATGCGGCGAAGCACGTAGCCGCGCCCTTCGTTCGACGGCGTCACTCCGTCGCCCACCAGGAAGGTCATCCCGCGGCCGTGGTCGGCGAGCACGCGATGCGCCTTCGTCGCGATGGCCGAGTCGCCGTAGGCCACGCCGGACTCGGCGGCGATCCAGTCCATGATCCGCTGGTAGCCGTCGGTCTCGTAGACGGAGCGGACGTCCTGCAGGATCGCCGCACCGCGCTCGAGGCCGAGGCCCGTGTCGATGTTCTGCTTCGGCAGCGGCGTCAGCGTCCCGTCGGCGTGCTGCTCGTACTCCATGAACACGAGGTTCCAGAACTCGAGGAACCGGTCGCAGCGCGTGCAAGCCGGCGCACAGTCGGGCTCGCCGCAGCCGTACTCGGCGCCCCAGTCCCAGTAGATCTCCGAGTCGGGGCCGCACGGCCCCGGGCCGCCGACCGACCAGAAGTTCTCGGAGGTCGGCAGCGGCACGATCCGCTCGATCGGCATTCCCGCCTTCTGCCAGAGATCGATCGCGACCTCGTCGGGGCCGAGCTTCATGACGGGATCGCCCGCGTGCACGGTCACCCAGATGCGGTCCCAGTCGAGCTTCATGTGGTCGAGCACGAACTCGCGGGCGAACGCGATGGCGCCCTCCTTGAAGTACTGCCCGAACGAGAAGTTGCCGAGCATCTCGAAGAACGTGAGGTGGTGGCCGTCGAGGCCGACCTCGTCGATGTCCACCGTGCGGAAGCACTTCTGGGAGGTCGTCGTCAGCAGCGCCGGCGGCGGCTCGAGGCCGAGGAAGAACGGCATCTGCGGGTGCATCCCGGCAGTGGTCAGGAGCGTCGAGTCGTCCCCAGCGCGGGGGACGAGCGAGTACGACGGACAGCGCAGATGGCCTCGCTCCTCGAAGAACGAGAGGAAGCCCTCGCGAAGCTCGGCGGTCGTCCGCATCCCGAGATTCTACGAGCGAGGTCGAAGTGGCTCGGAGGCGCTACGCCGCCGGAGGCGGCGGCTCGGGCTCGGACTGGCCCGCGTTTCGAAGCTCCTCGTCGAGCTCGCTCTCCCTGCGCGCGGCGGCCTCCTTGGCGACACGCACCGCCTCGCCCGCGTCGCGGCGCGAGCGGAACGCGGAGACGCCGTGCGACACGCCTGCGGCGAACCCGCTCACCTTCTTCACCGGCGTGGTGATCGCCGTCGAAACGGCCCGGACGGCGGTGTCGGCGCTGTCGGCCATCGAGACGGCGCTGTCAGTCACCACGTCGAGCTTGTCGAGCTGGTCGTTCACCCGGTCGACGGTGCCGCCCGCCTTCACGATCACGGGAAGGAGGTCACGCTCGGAGCCCTTGATGAACGACGAGAGCCGGCCGAACGTCCCGCCCATGCGGATGAAGAGGTAGAGCAAGCCGAGCCCGCTCGCGATGAAGAACGCCGCGAGGGCGTAGTCGAGGATGTCGCCGGCCGAGGTCGCGAGCAGGGTCATCGAGGCGGATCCTAGATGCTCGCTTCAGGCAACGTCCGTGATCGCGCCCGCGCCGACCACTACGCCGTCGTCGTAGAGGACGGCGAACTGCCCGCGCGCGACCCCGTACGCGGGCTCGTCGAGCTCGACGGAGAAGCCGTCCTCTTCCTGGCTCACTCGCGCTGGGACCGGGTCGGAGCGATGGCGTACCTTCACCTCGGCCCGCTCCACCGGGAGGTACGTCCGGCCGGTCGCACGGATCGACGTCACGGCGAGCTCGTCGCGGGGGCCTACGACGACGGTGTTTGCGGCGGCATCGGTCCGTAGCACGTAGAGCGGCCGAACCGCGTTCACGTCGAGGCCTCGACGCTGACCGGTCGTGTAGCGCCAGTGCCCCGAGTGCGTGCCCACGCGCGCTCCGGTCGGATCGACGATCGCACCGGGCTCCGCGCGCACTCCCTGACGCTCGAGGAACGATCTGTAGTCGTCGCCGCCGAGGAAGCACGCCTCCTGGCTCTCGAGCCGGCGCGCGGCCGCCAGGCCGGCTGCAACCGCCTCGTCTCGCGTCTGCGCCTTCGTCTGCTCGCCCAGCGGGAAGCAGACGCTCTCGAGCAGGGCAGGCTCGACGGCCGCGAGCATGTACGACTGGTCCTTGTGCTGGTCGGAGGCGCGGCCGACGAGCCGCACCCCGGCCCGCTCGACGATCCGGGCGTAGTGACCCGTCCACAGCTCCTCCGCCCCTGCACGCTTCGCGAACGCCACGAGCTCGTCGAACCGAAACGCGCCGTTGCAGCGCATGCACGGGTTGGGCGTCTCCCCCGCTTCGTATGCTCGCGCGAACGGGTCGACGATCGTCGTCTTGAAGCGCTCGCGCAGATCGAGCGTCACGTGCGGGAGACCGAGGTCGTGACAGGTTCGGCGGGCCGCGGAGACGGCAGCGGGAGAGCAGCATGCGCGCTCCGTATCCGGAGCGGCCGGGTCCTGCCACAGGCGGAGCGTGACCCCGAGCGCGTTCGGGCCGGCACGCAGGAGCGCGACGGCACTGTCGACCCCACCGCTCATCGCGACGGCGACACGGCCGGGTCGGGGCTCCGCACGAAAGACCTGACCGAGTGCCGACGCGAGCGCCTCGACGGCAAGCGGGTCGCCGCCGACACGTGCAGCCTCGAGAAGCGTCAGGCCTTCGAGCTCGTGGTCGATACCCGGCGCGTCCGCGGCGAGGATGCGGTCGTCTTCGACCGTCAGCTGAACTGCAGCCCAGGACTCGCCGCGCGTCGCATCCCCGAAGACGTCGGTCACCATCGCCCCAGGCTAGCCCCGGCGCCGAACTTCCCACTCCTCGCGGCGCAGCGCGTATTCGACGTCACCCTCCTCGTCACCGGGGATCGGATACGGCCAGGCAGCGTGGAACTGACGTACGAAGCGGAGGCCGGACTTCTCGAGCACGCGCCGGGAAGCCACGTGCACCGCCATCGTGTACGCGACGACGCGCTCGACGCCGTGCTCGCCGAACCCCATGTCGACGAGCCCCCGCGAGCCCTCGGTCGCGTAACCCTTCCCCCACGCCGACTGCCGCAGCCTGTAGCCGAGCTCGACCTCGCCAGGTGGAGCGTCGTCGCCAGGACGCAGATGGAACCAGCCGAGGAACTCGCCGCTCGCCTTCTCCTCCGCCGCCCAGAAGCCGAGCCCTGCGTGCCGCTCGTGCCAGGCGAGGAACGCCGGGAGCACGTCGTGCTCGATCTCCTTCCGGGACGTCGGGATCCCGCCCGTGACGTAGTGCATCACCGCCGGGTCCGAGTCGAGATCGACGAGCGCGTCCACGTCGTCGGGTGTGAAGCGGCGTAGCAGCAGGCGCTCCGTCTCGACGAAGACCGTCACGGGGCGATTCTGCCCGCCCCAACGCGGCGGATTCACGCCGACCAGGGCCAGTCGCTACGACACGGTCGCGAAGCGACCGGCTTCAGGGGTCTTGCGCGGAGCGGAAACCGGCTCGACCCGGGACACCGAAATGCCAGCCGCCGGGATCCGGTCGCGAAGCGACCGGCTTCAGGGGTCTTGCGCGGAGCGGAAACCGGCGCTAGCCGGTTTCCGCTCCTGCGCCGAAAACACGTGCTCCACCCTGCCGATGAATCCCCGGCCATTGCGAACCTGGCGAGCCAGGTGGGTGCCGTGCGGAGCGTCGGCAACGCCTATCTCCGACGCCGACTCCCTTTACGTGTCTGTTGGTTCACGTAGAAGCCGGGGCCACGCACAGGGTCGAGCGGGCTGATCCTAGCTGCCCCCGCTCGTTGCGAAGCGCCATTCGAGCTCGACGGTGCCCTCTATCCCGAGCATCTTCGCGAGCGACTGGGTGACCTCCAGCTGGCGCCCGGGAACGGCGAGCTTGTTGTCGATGACCTCGGTGAGCACCTGCTTGTCGCCGGAGCGCAGGATCACCTTCGCGCCGCACGGGAGCACCGGGTGTGTCACTCCGAGCGAGCGTGGAGACAGCACCTGCCCGCACGTGGTCCGTTGCGCGTCCCCTGTCGCGCCGCGCGAGCCGGCGAACGCGACGTTCCAGCCTGCCGGCGCCGGCGCGCTCGTGAGCGCGGCTGCGCTCTCGTTCGTGCCGCGCTTCTCGACGATCGCCATCGCGGCGACGCTCGCGAGCAGTGCGACGGCGCCGAGAATCGCAAGTCGTTGCGTGAGCGACGCCGACACGCCGCCAAGTGTGGCTGACGCTGCGGTCACGCGGTGGCGCTCGGTGGCAACTCCCCGACGAGCTCGAGCCCCAGATCGCGAAGCTGCTGCGAGCCGGCGGGAGCCGGGGCGCCCGTCAGCGGGTCCGAACCGCTCGAGACCTTCGGGAACGCGACGACCTGTCGGATGTTCGGCTCGTCGGCCATGAGCGCCACGAAGCGCTCGATCCCCATCGCGAACCCGCCGTGCGGGGGAGCGCCCATCGCGAGCGCGTCGAGGAGGAACGCGAACTTCTCGCGCGCCTCGTCGTCGGCCATGCCCATCGTGCGGAACACGTCTTGCTGGACCTCGGCTCGGTGAATCCTGATCGAACCGGAGCCGAGCTCCCAGCCGTTCCAGATCAGGTCGTAGTGCTGGCTCAGCGCGTTTCCCGGGTCTCCGGCGACGCGCTCCTCGTGGGATGCGATCGGCGCCGTGAACGGATGGTGGAGGAACGTCCAGGAACCGGTCTCGTCGTCGATCTCGAAGAGCGGAAAGTCGACCACCCAGTGGAAGAGCTCCTCGTCCGACGCGAGCTCGAGCTCGCGACCCAGGTGGGTGCGCATTCCGCCGAGAACGCGCGCGACCGTCGCCTCGTCGCCGGCTCCGAAGAGCACGGTCGAGCCTGGCTCGGCACGGAACGCGTCGAGCTCCGTGGGCGACAGGAACTTCGCGATCGGCGAGCGCACCTCGTCGCCGTCGTAGACGAGGTAGGCGAGCCCCTTCGCGCCCCACTCCTTCGCGATTTCCTCGAGGCGCTGCAGCTCGGTCCGCGAGAAGACGCGGGGCACCGTCAGGAAGCGCACGGTGTCGGCGCCTGCGAAGACGCCGAACTCCGAGCCGCGCGTCACCTCGGTCGCGTCCTGGATCTCGAGGGCGAAGCGCAGATCGGGCTTGTCGGTCCCGTAGCGGAGGAGCGCGTCCGCGTACGTGAGTCGCGGGAAAGGTCGCGCAGGCGTCTCGCGGCCCAGCGCCGCGAATGCGTCCACGACGACCCGCTCGAGCACGTCGAGCACCTCCTCCCGCTCGACGAACGCCATCTCGAGATCGAGCTGCCTGAACTCGAACTGCCTGTCGGCACGGAGATCCTCGTCCCGCCAGCACGTCGCTATCTGGTAGTAGCGATCGAGACCGCCGATCATGCACAGCTGCTTGAAGAGTTGCGGCGACTGCGCGAGAGCGAAGAAGCGGCCGGGCTGAAGGCGCACCGGTACGAGGAAGTCGCGTGCGCCTTCCGGGGTCCCGCGCGTCATGCTCGGCGTCCAGACGTCGACGAAGTCGAGGGCGTCCATCGTCCGCCGAATCGAGGAGATCACCGTGTGCGACAGCCGCATGTTTCGCTGCATCCGCGGCGTGCGCAGATCGAGCCAGCGGTAGCGCAGGCGCAGGGTCTCGTCGACGCCTTCCTCGTCGAGCTGGAACGGCAGCGGGGTCGAGCGCGAGACGATCTCGAGCTCGTCGACCTGCAGCTCGACCTCGCCGGTCGGCATCGCCTCGTTCACCGTCTCCGGCGCCCGGGCCACGATCTCGCCGCGCGCGCGGAGGACGAACTCGTTGCGGATCTCCTTCGCGATCTCGGCGGCGACCGGGGAGCGCTCCGGGTTGATGACGAGCTGCGTCACACCCGTGTGGTCCCGCAGGTCCACGAAGACGAGTCCGCCGTGGTCGCGGCGCCGGGCGACCCAGCCCGACAGCGTGAGCTCGCTCCCGACCTGGTCAGGGCGCGGCTCGCCGCACATGAGATCGCGCCAGGCGCTCACAGGGACAGTCTCGCCGGAAGCTCGTCGTGGGAGACCTCCTCGTCGGCGCTCCCAGCCCGGCGGATCGTCGCGCGGCGAGGATCGACGACAACGGTAGTCGCGGCGCCGAGCCGCCGTGCCTGCGTGAGCTGACCCTTCAACGAG
The DNA here is from genome assembly GCA_036274755.1 of Gaiellaceae bacterium. Classification (GTDB taxonomy): domain Bacteria; phylum Actinomycetota; class Thermoleophilia; order Gaiellales; family Gaiellaceae; genus GMQP-bins7. Next base: position 18,872 of record DASUFC010000061.1, on the reverse strand, counting down.
CGGCCCGCGTAGTCCGTATCCGCCGAGACCCCCGATCCGCGGAGCTGAGCGAGCCAGGCGGCCACGAGCTCGCGCGGAGCGTCGGGCTCGAGCGCGAAGAAGACGTCCACGCTCGGAGCCGCGTCCGTCGCCACTCCCTCCTCCTCCAGCGCGATCAGCAACCGCTCGATCCCGGCGCCGAAGCCGACGCCCGGGGTCGGCGGGCCGCCGATCTCCTCGACGAGATAGTCGTAGCGGCCGCCGCCCGAGAGTGTCGCGTTCTCGTTCGCGAGAGGCCCGACGAACTCCCAGGTCGTCCGCGAGTAGTAGTCGAGCCCCCGCACCAGCGTCGGCTCGAGCCGGTACTCGACACCCGCCGCGTCGAGGTCGCGCCGAACGACGGCGAACCGCTCCACGCACTCGGCGCACAGCGACTCGCCGATCTTGGGCGCCTCGTCGAGCGCCTCCCGCACGGCGTCGGGCTTCGCCGCATAGTTGTCGAAGACGCGGAGCGGGGTCGTGGCAGCCTTCTCGCGCGTTCCCGCATCCAGCCGGGAATCGTTCGCGGCAAGCCAGTCGCGAAGCGCCACGAGGTACGCGGGACGGCATTCGCGACAGCCGATCGAGTTGAGCTCGAGGTGGTAGTGCCGAACGCCGAGGCGCGCGAGGAGCGTGTCGTACAGCTGGATGAGCTCGGCGTCGATCGAGGCGTCGTCACTGCCGATCGCCTCGACCGAAGCCTGCCAGTGCTCGCGGTAGCGGCCCCGCCCCGGCGCGGAGTACCGGTACATGGGCCCGATCGTGAACAGCTTCACCGGCTGCGGCTCGCGGTGCAGGCCGTGCTCGACGTACGCCCTGCAGATCGGCGCGGTGCCCTCGGGACGGAGCGTGAGCGAGCGGTCCGAGCGGTCCGTGAACGTGTACATCTCCTTCTGGACGACGTCGGAGCCCTGACCGGAGGTCCGCTCGAAGAGTGCCGTGTCCTCGAAGACCGGCGTGGTGATCGCGTGGTACCCGTAGAGGGCGCAGAGCCGCTCGATCTCGCACGTCACGCGCCGCCACTGCGGCTGCTCGGCCGGAGTCACGTCGTGCGTCCCGCGCGGCCGCTCGATCTTCGACGTGCTCACCCGGCTCGCTCCGCGCGCAGGTCGGCGAGGAACGGGTTCCGCGCGAGCTCGTCTCCCAGCGTCGTCGTCGGCCCGTGACCCGGGTACACGGTCGTCTCGGCCGGGAAGCGGTCGACGAGCGTGCGAATCGACCCGAGCAGCGTGTCCCAGTCCGCTCCGGGCAGGTCCGTGCGCCCGACCGAGCCCTGGAAGAGCACGTCGCCCGAGAAGAGATGACCGTCCGCGTAGTACGCGACGTGCGCCGGCGAGTGGCCGGGGACGGCGACGACCTCGAACGAGACGCCTGCGAGCTCGAGCGTCTCGCCGCCGTCGAGCAGCACCTCCGGTGTGTGGCCGCGCACGGTCACACCCGTTGGTGTGAACGCCTCCGGGCTTTCGAGAAGCGCCCGCTCGCCCTCGGGCATGTGCACGGGTGCGCCCGTCCCCTCCGAGAGATCTGCAACGCCGACGAGGTGATCCCAGTGCCCGTGCGTCACGAGGATCGCGGTGCACGTCGCACCGAGCCGCGTGAGCGTCAGCCGAAGCTCGGTCGCCTCCCCGCTCGGATCGAGGACGACGGCGTCCTGCGCGCTCGCGTCCCTACGGACGACGTAGCAGTTCGTCCCGATCGGTCCGAGCGACAGCGTGTCCACGCGCAGCGCCATCTCAGGCGTCGTCAGCTTCCGCGCCGGCTGTCGGCCTGGCGCGCCGCGCGACGCAGTGCCGAGCGGTAGAAGAGCCTGTCCAGGAAGTAGCTGAAGGGGACGAAGATCGCGACGATCAGGAGCGTCTGCGTGATCTTCGTGGCCATCGGCATGTCGGGCGAGAGCAGGAGCACGGTCGCGAACATGATCGGCGCGAAGATCGCGCCGCGCTTGAAGGTACGCCGCCAGGACGGCGCCTGCGGGTCTCGCCCCGACGACCGCGCGCGCGTCGTCGTGGTCTTGGCCGGTGTCGCGTCCGCGGGGTCGACCTCGTTCCCCTCGTCGTCGACCCACACGTAGTCGTGGCGATGCTCCTTCGCCCGGCGACGTCGCTGCTTCTTGGTTGCCATCCGGGCGATTATGCCGAGCGTTCCAGGGCGATCTCCCCGCCTGCGATCACGGTGTGCACGACGGGCCCGCCGAGGTGGTACGCGAGATGGCGCCAATCCTCGGCCGCGACCAGCACGACGTCGGCGTCGAGCCCCGGCGCGAGACGACCCTTCCGGTCCGCGCGGCCGAGCACGTGCGCCGCGTTCACCGTGCACGCGGTGAGGGCCTCCTCGGGCGCGAGCCCCATCTGCGTCGCAGCGAGCGAGCAGACGAGCGGGAGGCTCTCGCAGAAGGCACTGCCGGGGTTGAGGTCCGTAGCGAGCGCGACCGCCGCCCCCGCGTCGACGAGCGCCCGCGCGGGCGGCATCGGCCGGCCCAGGAAGAGCGCGCTCGCGGGAAGGAGCACACCCGTGACGTCGCTCGCAGCGAGAGCGACGACGCCGACGCGTCCGGTCGCCTCGAGGTGGTCGACCGAGCGCGCCCCGAGCTCGATCGCGAGCGGGATCGCTCCCGATTCCGTGAACTGGTCGCCGTGAAGCCGAAGCGCGAGGCCCGCGTCGCGGCAGGCCGTCAGGTAGCGCCGCGCCTGGCCGGCGTCGAACGCTCCGCGCTCGAGAAAGACGTCGGCGGCTTCCGCGATCCGCGCAGCGTCGGGCAGCACCTCCTCGATCAGGAAGTCGAGATACGTGTCCGCCCCGCTCTCCGTGTACTCCGGCGGGACGGCATGCGCTCCGAGCCAGGTCGCGACGCCGCCCGCTGCGGTCACCGCGCGGAGCTGCGCGAGCTCGGTCTCCCGATCGAGCCCGTAGCCGGACTTCGCCTCGAACGTCGTCGTCCCGGACCGGAGCATCCAGCCGACGTGCTCGGCGAGCGCCGCGGTGAGCCCTTCCTCGCCGGCCGCACGCGTCGCCCGAACGGTCGAGAGGATCCCGCCCCCCCGCGCGTGGAGCTCCTCGTAGGTCGCGCCCGCGGCGCGCAGCGAGAACTCCTCCACGCGGTCACCCGCGAAGCACGCGTGGGTGTGGCAGTCGACGAGGCCCGGGATCGCCGACAGACCACGGCCGTCGATCTCGCGAACGTCGCCGTCCAGCGCGCCGAGCTCGCGCATCCGCCCCGTCGCCGCGACGCGACCGTCCTCGCAGAGGACGTACGCATCCTCGATCACGTCGATCTCGCGCACTGCGGTTCCCCGGAGCGGAGCCGCCGTGCCCGCCGGCGACGCGACCTGCGCGAGGTCGCGAATCAGGAGCGAGCTCACGAGACCGACGGGAGGTCGAGCGCGTGGGCACGCGCGGCCGCGAGCGCCTCGTCGTACCCGGCGTCCGCGTGGCGCGCGACGCCCATTCCCGGATCGGTCGTGAGGACGCGCTCGAGCCGTTCGGCGGCGCGGTCGCTCCCGTCCGCGACGACGACCATCCCCGCATGGATCGAGTTGCCGATCCCGACCCCGCCGCCGTGATGGACGCTGACCCACGTCGCGCCGGCCGCGACGTTCACGAGCGCGTTCAGGATCGGCCAGTCGGCGATCGCGTCGGAGCCGTCGCGCATCGCCTCGGTCTCGCGATACGGGGACGCGACCGAGCCGGCGTCCAGGTGGTCGCGCCCGATGACGACCGGAGCCGAGACCGCGCCCGAGCGGACGAGCTCGTTGATCGCACGACCAGCCCTGGCGCGATCGCCGTAGCCCAACCAGCAGATCCGGGCGGGAAGGCCCTGGAATGCCACGCGGGCGGGCGCGAGCTCGAGCCAGCGTTGGAGGAGGGCATCGTCCGGGAACAGCGCAGCGAGCTCGACGTCGATCGCGGCGATGTCGGCCGGATCGCCCGAGAGAACGGCCCAGCGGAACGGCCCGACCCCACGACAGAACAGCGGCCGGATGTAGGCCGGCACGAATCCCGGATACGAGAACGCGTCCGCGAAGCCGGCGTCGAGCGCTACCCCGCGCAGGTTGTTTCCGTAGTCGAACACGAAGCTCCCCTGGCTGCGGAGCTCGGTCATCGCGCGGACGTGCGCGACGATGGACTCGCGCGCGAGGCGCACGTAGCCGGCCGGGTCCCGCTCGCGCAGCGCCGCCGCCTCCTCGAAGGGCACTTCCGCCGGGACGTAGCCGGTGAGCGGATCGTGCGCCGCGGTCTGGTCGGTCACGAAGTCGAAGTGCTCGCCTCGCGCGGCGAGCTCCGGATAGACGCTCGCCGCGTTTCCGAGCAGGCCGACGGAGAGCGCACGGCCCTCCGCCGCCGCTCCGCGCACCCGGCCGAGCGCGTCGTCGAGGGAGTCGGCGACCTGGTCGAGATAACGGGTCTCGAGCCGCCGTTCGATGCGCGTGGGGTCGACCTCGACGCACAGGATGGCCGCACCGGCCATCGTCGCCGCCAACGGCTGCGCCCCGCCCATCCCGCCGAGCCCGGCGGTCAAGATCGTGCGCCCGCGCAGATCGGGCGACCCGAAGTGCTGCTCTCCCGCCGCGGCGAACGTCTGGTACGTCCCCTGCAGGATCCCCTGCGTCCCGATGTAGATCCAGCTTCCCGCGGTCATCTGGCCGAACATCGTCAGCCCCTCGGCCTCGAGCCGGCGGAACTCATCCCAGGTCGCCCAGCGCGGGACGAGGAGCGAGTTCGCGATGAGCACGCGCGGCGCCCACTCGCCCGTCCGGAAGACTGCGACCGGCTTGCCGCTCTGCACGAGCAGCGTCTCGTCGTCGCCGAGGCGGAGGAGCGTCCGCACGATCTCCTTCAGGGCCTCATGGCTCCGCGCCGCGCGGCCCGACCCTCCGTAGACGACGAGCTTTTCCGGATGCTCGGCGACCTCTGGATCGAGGTTGTTCAGCAGCATGCGCAGGGGCGCCTCCGTGTCCCAGCTCCGCGCGTTCAGCGTCGTCCCACGCGGCGCGCGAACCGCGGCGAGGTCACCGCACAGCGACTCGACGAGCCCGTCGCTCACGCGAGCGCACCGACCCGGGACTCGGCCGCCTCGAGGATCGACCCGGCGCGGACTGCCTCCGCCACCGCCTCGATGTCGGCGCTCAGCGACCGGTCCTCGACGAGGCGCGGCGAGAGCTCGCGCACGGCGTCGTGGACGGCCCTGACACCGGTGCCCGGATGCAGCGGGGCGAGGAACTCGATCGCCTGCGTCCCCGCGAGCAGTTCGATGGCGAGCGAGCGCTCCGCGTTGTCGAGCACGCGCAGCGCCTTGAGCCCCGCCGCGTTCCCCATCGAGACGTGATCCTCCTGGCCCGCGCTCGTCGGGATCGAGTCGACGCTCGCGGGATGAGCCAGCACCTTGTTCTCAGAGACGAGCGCGGCCGAGACGTACTGCGGGATCATGAATCCCGAGTTGAGGCCGCCTTCCTCGACGAGGAACGGCGGCAGGCCCTCGGAGAGGGACGGGTTCACGAGCCGCTCGACCCGCCGTTCGGAGATGCTCGCGAGCTCCGCGGCTGCCATCGCGAGCGTGTCGAGAGCGAACGCGAGCGGCTGGCCGTGGAAGTTCCCCGCCGAGACGATCAGCCCCTCGTCGACGAGCACGAGCGGGTTGTCCGTCGCCGCGTTCAGCTCGACGGCGACCGTCGCCTCCACGTACCGGAGGAGGTCACGACACGCTCCGTGCACCTGCGGCGCGCAACGGAGCGAGTACGCGTCCTGCACCTTGTCGCACCAGCGGTGCGACTCGATGATCGCGGAGCCGTCCAGCAGTCGCCAGACGTTGGCCGCCGCCTCCTGCTGGCCCGCGAGCGGACGGGCGGCGTGCACGGAAGCGAGGAAGCTCGTGCGCGACCCCTGAAGCGCCTCGAGCGAGAGCGCACACGCGAGATCGGCCGTTGCGGCGAGACGGCGCGCGCGCACGAGGCCGAGTGCGGCCATGGCCGACATGAACTGCGTCCCGTTGACGAGCGACAGCCCCTCCTTGCTCGCGAGGCGGATGGGGTCGAGCCCCACCGCGCGCAGCGCTTCCGCGCCGGGCAGGAGCTCCCCCGCGACCGTCGCCCGACCCTCGCCGACGAGCGGCAGCGCGAGATGCGCGAGCGGCGCGAGATCGCCGCTGGCCCCGACCGAGCCCCGCGCGGGCACGTGTGGCAGGACGCTGCGGTTCAGGCACTCGAGTAGAAGCTCGACGGTCGAGACGTGCGCCCCCGAGAACCCCTTCGCGAGGGTGTTCGCGCGCAGGAGCATGGCCGCGCGCACGACGTCATCGGGATACGGCTCCCCCACGCCGCACGCGTGGCTTCTGAGCAGGCGCAGCTGGAGCTCCTCTGCGAGGTCGTCCGGGATGTGCGCCGAGACGAACCGCCCGAAGCCCGTGTTCACGCCGTACGTGTGCTCGCCCTGGACCCCGTCGACGAGCGCACGCGCCCTCGCCATCCGCTCTCTCGCAGACTCTCCGAGCGCCACCGCGGCGCCCTCGACGGCGACCGCCCACACGTCGGCGACCGTCAGATCCTCCCCGGTCAGGACGATCGGCCCGGTCACTCCGCGAGTCTAGAGCGGAGCCGGCGCTCGAGGACCATGGACTCGTCGACCCCCGGCAACTCGACGCCCGCCGCTGCAGCGTCGGTCAGGACGTGCTCGGGAACGAGCCCGACGAGCTCTCCGCGGGCGATCTCGACTCCCCGCGCGCGTGCCTCGCTGCGGACGCGCTCGACGACCTCGTGCAGCGGCGCAGCCTCGATGTCGATCACGTTCATGCTCACCTGCGCGCGACCGGAAGTAGCCAGCTCGAGCCCGATCGCCTGCAAGCCCGGCATGCCGCCGCTCGAGTGCCGCACTGCAGCCGCGATCTCGCGGGCGACGGAGACCTCGTCCGTCGTGAGCTCGAGGTTGTAGGCGATCAGCAGATGCCGCGCGCCGACGAGCACGGCGCCGGACCGTGGATCGATGTGCGCCGGTCCCTCGTCGGGAACGAGCTCGCCCGCGTCGACGCGCGCCCGCAGCTCGTCGAGCCCGCCACGGCGGAAGAAGGCCGGCCTCCTCCCCTCGCCGATCTCGCCGTAGAGGAACACGGGCAGCCCGAGCTCGGCCCCAACACGGCGTGCGAGGACGCGTGCCGACTGCTCGGCCCTCGGCATGTCGTCGCGAACCAGGGGGACGAGCGGCACGACGTCTGCGGCTCCGACGCGCGGATGCACGCCCGCGTGCTCGCGCAGGTCGATCAGCGCGGTCGCGGCGGCGATACCGGCGAGAAGCGCCTCGATCAGCGCATCGTCGTCGCCGACCAGCACGAAGACCGACCGGTGATGGTCGGCATCCGAGTGCGTGGCCAGCACCTCGACGCCTCGCCCGAACGCGTCACCGATCGCGGAGACGACGTCGTCTCGCCTCCCCTCCGAGACATTGGGCACGGCCTCGAGCACGATCCGTACCCTACGAAGCCGTGCCCGACGAGGAGCCACGAAGCACGGCCGACAGCGGCTGGCGCACGTTCGTGCGCCTGCTCGGCTTCCTGCGGCCGTATCGCGCCTCGCTCGCCGTCTCCTCCACGCTCGCGATCCTGTCCCAGATCGCCGGCGTGCTCGTCCCGGTGCTGACCGGCGTCGTGATCAACGAGCTCGACGGAGATCCCGACACCCGCGTGCTGGTTCTCGAGATCGCCGCGATCGTCGGGCTCGGGCTCGTCCGCGGCGCACTCATGTACGGCAGGAGGATGATCTCCGGCCGGCAGGCGCTCGGCGTCGAGTACGACCTCCGCGACGAGCTCTACTCGCACTTCCTCCGGCTGTCCTTCGGGTTCTACGACCGCAGCCAGACCGGCCAGCTCATGTCGCGCGCGACGATCGACCTGCAGGCAGTGCGCTTCTTCCTCGGGTACGGGCTCATCTTCTTCGCCCAGCACGTGGTCACGATCGTCGTCGTCACAACGGTCCTCTTCTTCTACAGCTGGAAGCTCGCGCTCGTGGCGCTCGCGATCACCCCGATCATCGTCGCGACCGCCTACCGGTACAGCCGCGTGTCGCAGCCGGTCCTGCGGGAGGTGCAGCAGACACTCGCGGACGTCGCGACCGTCGCGGAGGAGTCGATCACCGGCGTCCACGTGGTCAAGTCGTTCGCCCAGGAGGAGCGGCGTTCCGCCCGCTTCGACTCCGCCGCGAGCACGGTGTTCGAGCGGACGCTCGCGGCGAACAGGCAGCGCGCGCTGTACGTGCCGCTCCTCACCTTCCTCCCGCTCGTGGCGCAGGGGCTCGTCCTCCTCGCCGCGGGCCGCATGGTCGTGTCGGGCTCGCTGTCGCTCGGCGCCTTCTTCACCTTCAACCTCCTGCTCGCGATGCTCGTCATGCCGCTGCGCATGCTCGGGATGTGGATCGGGCAGACGCAGCGGGCGATCGCCGCCGGCAAGCGGATCTTCGAAGTCCTGGACGAGCCGGAGGAGATCGCGGACCGCCCCGACGCAGCGCCCCTCGCACCCGGGCCTGGTCGCCTCGTGTTCGAAGGCGTCGCCTTCGGATACGACCCCGAGCGCCCCGTCCTCGACGGGATCGACCTCGAAGTGGGCGCAGGGCGCACCGTGGCGCTCGTCGGCCCGACCGGATCCGGCAAGACGACGCTCGCATCCCTCGTCCCGCGGTTCTACGACGCTGACGCCGGCCGCGTGCTCGTCGACGGCGTCGACGTCCGTGACCTCGCGCGCCGCTCGCTCAGACGAGAGATCGGCGTCATCTCTCAGGATCCGTTCCTCTTCTCCGCATCGATCCGCGACAACATCGCGCTCGGCATCCCCGACGCGCCGTTCGAGGCCGTCGAGGCTGCCGCCCGGGCAGCGCAGGCCCACGACTTCATTCTCGAGCTTCCGCACGGCTACGACACCGTGGTCGGCGAACGCGGAATCACGCTGTCGGGCGGGCAGCGCCAGCGCATCGCCATCGCCCGCGCGCTCCTGATCGACCCGCGAATCCTCATCCTCGACGACGCCACGGCGTCGGTCGACGCCACGACCGAGGCCCGCATCCGCGCCGGCCTGCAGGAAGTCATGCGCGACCGGACGACGATCATCATCGCCCACCGTCTCTCGACGATCGCGCTCGCAGACCAGATCGTCGTCCTCGACCACGGCCGCATCGCCGCGCGGGGCACGCAGTCGGAGCTCCTCGAGACGAGCCCCGTCTTCCGCGAGATACACGAGCACGGCCTGCTGCAGCAGGTGGTAGCCGGATGAAGGTCTGGCAGTACTCGAGTCACCTGACCGACGAGCGTGGCGCCCGCGTGGACGACTGGTCATGGCGCCAGACCCGCCGCCGCCTGGGCGTTCTCGCCCGCCTCGCCCGCCCCTACCCGGGACGGACTGCGCTCGCCCTCGCAACGCTCGTGGCGTATACCGGTGTGGCGCTGCTGCCCCCGTACCTCTCGAAGCTGGCAGTGGACGACGGCATCCAGCAGGGCGACCTGCACGCGCTGAGCCTCATCGTGCTCGCGTTCATCGCAGCGGGGACCGCGGCATTCGCTCTCTCGAGCGCCCAGACCTACTTCACGGGCTGGGTCGGCGAGCGGGCACTGGCGGACCTCCGTATCCAGCTCTTCGACCACCTGCAGCGGCTGTCGCTCGGCTACTACGAGCGCAACCGGACCGGAGCGATCGTGAGCAGGATCACGAACGACGTCGAGGCGCTCGACCTCCTCGTCACGGACGGCATCTCGAGCCTCGTCCAGAACACGCTCGTCCTCGCGGGGACGGTCGTCGTCCTCTTCCTGCTCGACTGGCGCCTCGCGCTCGCGACGCTCCTCGTGCTGCCCCTGATGGCGCTGGCAACCGCGTGGTTCAGGTCGCGCTCGAACCATGCGTACCGGCGCGTGCGCGAACGCCTCGGGCTCGTGACCGCAACGCTCGCGGAGGACATCTCCGGGATGCGCGTCGTCCAGTCGTTCACGCGCGAGCCGACGAGCCAGACGACGTTCCGCGGCATCAACCAGCGCTACCGCGACGCGAACTACGAGACCGTCGTCCTCAACGGGATCTACTTCCCGACCGTCGACATCCTCTCCTCCGTCGCGACCGCCATCGTCCTCGGGGTCGGTGGGTGGCTCGTGGTCGAGGGGAACATGTCCATCGGCACGCTGCTCGCGTTCACGCTGTACCTCGGGAACTTCTTCGACCCGGTGCAGCAGCTGTCGCAGCTCTACAACACGTTCCTCTCCGCGACTGCCGCGCTCGATCGGATCACGAACGTGCTCGACGAGGAGCCCGACATCGTCGACGAGGGCGACGCGACGACGCTGGGTCGGATCGATGGGCACGTCCGCTTCGACCATGTCCGCTTCGGGTACGGCGAGCTTCCGGACGTGCTCCACGACTTCGACCTCGACGTCCCGGCAGGCACGACGGTCGCGCTCGTCGGACACACGGGCGCGGGCAAGTCGACGATCGCGAAGCTCCTCGCGCGCTTCTACGACCCCCGCGACGGCCGAATCACTATCGACGGCACCGACATCCGCGATGTCACCCAGGCCTCGCTCCGCAACCAACTCGGCATCGTCCCACAGGAGGGGTTCCTGTTCGCCGGCTCGATCGGGGAGAACATCGCGTTCGGCAGGCCCGACGCGTCGCGTTCCGAGGTCGAGGAGGCCGCGGCCGCGGTCGGCGCGCACGCGTTCATCCGCGACCTCGCGGACGGCTACGACACGGCTGTCGGCGAGCGTGGGTTCCGGCTCTCGCTCGGCCAGCGCCAGCTCGTGGCCTTCGCGCGAGCGCTCCTGGCGGACCCTCGAATCCTCATCCTGGACGAGGCGACGTCGTCCGTGGACATCGGCACCGAGCGCAAGATCGACGACGGCCTCCGCCGCCTCCTGTCGGGACGCACGGCGTTCATCATCGCCCACCGGCTCTCGACCATCCGCCGCGCGGACATGATCGTCGTGCTCGACCACGGCCGGATCGTCGAGGTCGGCACGCACGACGAGCTCATCGAGCGGCCAGGTCCGTACACGAGCCTCTACGGCGACTGGGCGGCCGAGGTCGCATAGCCGCGCGAGCACGCGACCTTCTAAGCTCACCCGCATGGCTCACCAGCCCGAGCCGGACGACGTCGTCGAGATCCCGGCCGCCGATGTCGTCGCGGAGGCGCGGCTCACGCCCTCCGAGGCGATCGAGCCGATGCACCTCCGCGTCCCCGTGCGCGGGAACCGCAAGCTCCGCCGCGTCGTCGAGCGCGTCAACGCCGACAGCCAGCTGAAGGCGTGGTGGCACGTATCGAACGTGAACGCGGTCATCCGGATGCAGATCAACGACCACTCGTGGGTGCACATCCAGATCGTCGCGAACATCGCGCTCAAGCTCCTGCGGCTCCTCGTGAAGCACGGCGTCGAGCCCTCGGCGCAGACGGACTACCGCATGCGCGCCGACGACTCCGAGGTGATCGTCGTCCTCGCATCCCTGCTGCACGACGTCGGCATGTCGATCCACCGACGCGACCACGAGGACTGGAGCCTGTTCCTCGCCGAGCCGAAGATGCGCGAGCTCCTGGACGGCGTGTACGAGGAGCCGGAGCTCACCATCGTCGTCTCGGAGGCGCTCCAGGCGATCACGAGCCACCGCGCCGACGGCGAGCCGCTCTCGGTGGAGGCCGGCGTGCTCCGCGTCGCAGACGCGCTCGACCTCGCGAAGGGGCGCTCGCGCATCCCGTTCGAGCGCGGATCGGTCTCCATCCACTCGCTGTCGGCAGCCGCAATCGACGAGGTCCGCATCACGGACGGCGAGACGCGCCCGGTCAAGGTCGAGATCGTCATGAACAACTCGTCGGGCATCTACCAGGTCGACGGGCTTCTCAAGGCGAAGCTCCGCGGGTCGGGCCTCGAGCCGTACGTCGAGGTCGTGGCGCGCATCGACACCGACGCCGAGAAGCGCCTCGTCCCGGTCTACCGCCTCGATCTGGGCGCGCCGAAGGCGCCGTAGCCTCGCGCTACACTGCGACGCGCCGTTGCGGGGTCGTCTAACGGCAGGACGCCTGGCTCTGGACCAGGAAGTTGGGGTTCGAATCCCTGCCCCGCAGCCTCTCGGATGCGGCTGAGAACGACCTTCTAGGTCCGCTGGTCGCGCGCGCGAGGGCCCTCCCCCGAACGCCCGGACCGGCCTGCAGGCGAGTCGTCGAGCCGCAGGAGGTCGAGAAGTTCACCGATCTCGTGTCCGACTTGCGAGGGGTGGCGCATCTCGACGGTCGGGTCGAGCGCGTAACGATTCCGGCGCCCCTCCCGGGTCTTGGTCACGTACCCGCCCGCAACGAGGTCGGAGACGATCCGCTGCGCAGCGCGCTCCGTGATCCCGACGGTTTCGGCGACATCGCGCAACCGAACGTTGGGATTGCGCTGAAGGCACAGGAGGACCTGCGCGTGGCTCGTCAGGAACTGCCAGCTTGTGTTTTCAGGATTTGACATACCGGATATCTTTTTCGTATATTAGTTTTCAAGAACAGTCTAACACGTCATAGGAGTAATCAATGACTACCGAGTTCAGCATCGCTGCTCTCGAGTCCGAGAACGGGATCAAGGTCGTCGGGGAGCTCGACCTCGCCACCGCCCCCCTCTTGCGCGACGCGCTGGACGAGATGTCCGCTGAACCCGAGATCCTGCTGGATCTCACCGGCGTGACCTTCATCGACAGCTCCGGACTGCACTCGATCCTCACCTCGGCCAAGTCCCGCAACGGCGCTGGTCCGCTCGCCATTCGCGCCTCCCGAAGGGTCGCGGCCGTGTTCGAGCTCCTTGCTCTCGAGGACCACCCCGGGGTCCGCATCTACGAGGTCGAGCCGCTGACCTGACGGGCTTGGGTGGGCCTCTGAGTCTTCGTGCGTTGTCACCACCGGTTACGTTCGTGACATTGTTTCTTAGTCATTTGTAAGGCACCGAGCGGCACGTCGTGACCGTCCGGTAAGGTGCCTCGATCGAGCGACACGAGCGGCCCTGTGCGGGCCGCGCCCCTGTCCCCGTTCAGGAGGTAACCGTTTGAGAGCCCTACTCGTTGGCCTGCTTGCGTTCGTTCTCGTGACGCAGGCCGCTGCGGCAGCGACGAAGGCCCCGTCCAGTTCGTCCTCGAAGGCGTCTGCGACGGCCACGACCACGAGATCGACCCTCACCCTCGATCAGCAACTGAAGCGCAAACTGTCTTCACTGCGCCGACACCAGGGGACCGTGAGGTTCTTCAAGACGCACCGCTCACTCCTGAGCTCCGCCGAGCATCAGGAGACCGCCAGGTCCAACCTGGCGTACGCGGAGCGACGCGTTCGCCAACTGTCGAAGACGGTCTCCGTGCTGCGCGTGAAGATTCGCGCCCGCGACGCCCGCCGACTCACGTCACTCCCGCCGAAGGCAGCCATCTGCGAAGTGTTCGAGCACAACTGCCGTGATGCAGTCGCGGTCGCGTGGTGCGAGTCGCACCTCCAGACAACGGCGCAGAACGGCCAATACCTGGGGTTGTTCCAGATGGGCTCCTACGAGCGGCGTCTGTTCGGCCACGGCCCGAGCGCGCACGCGCAGGCCGTCGCCGCCCATCGCTACTTCGTCCGGTCGGGACGTGACTGGAGTCCGTGGAGCTGCCGCTGGGCCGCCGCCTGAACGAGAGGATTGGCGCAAAGTGCGGACGCATCCTGCGGGCGCGGGTTTCGCTCCCGCCGGCCATCTGATAGGGGTCCGAGGTACGTGTGGGGACAGCGGAAGCGCGACCGCCTTCGGCCCCTCGATGAGGCCGCCGCCTACGCGCGCTGCCACGGCGACCGCGACGACAACGTTCGCATCGTGAAGCTCCCGCCGCGCCGAGCGCGCTATGAGACGGTCCTCTCGAGCGGCGAGAGCATCCGTCGCGACTTCGAGAGCCGCCTCGACACGCGCGAGCCGGAAGCCGTCTAGTCGCGCTCGATCCGCTACCCTAGGCCTCCGCCACGGCCCATTCGTCTAGTGGCCTAGGACACCGCCCTCTCACGGCGGCGGCACGGGTTCGAATCCCGTATGGGCCTTATCGGCCCGCACTGCTAAGCGAGTTTGGCTTAGTTGTGCGGGTCACGTGTGCCGGCGATGCCGCGACTGCGCGTGCGTGAAAGACGTCGAAGCCGGTCGACACGGAGGGCCGAGGGTACAGGCGCTCAGTACGGCGTGAAGAGCCGGCTGGCGAGGTAGACGCGCACCGCGGCGAGCTCATCAGCCGAAGATGCGCGCCTCCCCCACCGGATGCTGCGCTAGCAGCGTTCGTTCGGGAGGATCAGCGCCGCAGGAAGATGTTCAGCACGATCGTCCCGACGATCGAAACGATCACCATCAGGCCGATCGGAACGAACACGGTCACGTTGTCTGATCGCCACGCAAGCGTCGCCGGAAGCCGGTCCACGCCGAGCTTCGCCAGCACCAGCGCGCCGACACCGAGAATGGCAAGAACCAGCGCCGCACCGAGCATGACCTTCCCGGCGGTTTCCATAGGGCGAGGCTACCCAGCCCTGGCCAGCCGCGAACTCCGAACGCAGCCGGATGACAGCCGTGTGATGCCGCGGTGAATCCGCATCTGCCTGTACGGAACGCGCTAGGCGAGATCCGTCAGAATCGCCGTTCTCGGGTAACCACGAGCAGGAGGCGGACGATGAGCGAAGGCAGGGGTTTGCGCGTCGGGGGCTACATCTCGGGAGGGCTGCTGATCGTCTTGGGGATCGCTGTCATCGTGCTCGGCATCTGGGGCTTCAACTTCACGAGGGACCACATCGCGCGCGAAGGCATCAGCTTCGGGCCGATCGAGGACCCCGCTGTCGCAGAGCACGCCCCCGACTGGGCCGGCGAGCCGGTCGACACAGGCAGGAAGGCGCTCGCGCAGGCGGAGATCATGCGCGAACACACACTTTCGAGCACCCAGGGGCTCACCTACGCCGAGATGGGGCGTTACCAGTCAGCCGCGAACCCGGACGACCCGAAGGGGACGAACGACGAGGCGGAGGCTGCGAAGGACGACAGCGGCCAGCCGATCTCGAACGGTGCCCGCAACATCTGGGTCACCGAGACGGCGCTGGCGACGGCTCTCGACATGGGGTTCATGTCGGAGATGCTCGCGATCTTCAGCATCGTGGTCGGGATCGCGCTACTGCTGACCGGCATCGGCCTGGCGATCCTGGCGAAGGCCGTCTTCGGCCGAGCGCAACCGGAAGGAGCCGACATTCAGGCGTCGGCGGCGGCCGCGTAAGACTCGGCGACGAACACGAACCCGCGAGGGGCCGGGAGGCGCCCCTCGCGGGTTCGCTGTCCAGGCGTCAGCCACAGGAACAAGACGGGCGGACTGTCGACTGGCCGCCCGGCCGCGCACTCCGGCAACCGCGTCATTCGGCGCGCCGCGGACAGCGGCGCCGGTACGACTGCCGTAGGATCGGCCGGTGGACGGCCTGGTCCCTCGGCAGACCATTTCGCTCGAGCTCGCGCTGGATTTGCTCTCTCGCATCCGCGACGAAGCCGCCGCGCGGAACCTTTCGCTGGCTATCGCGGTCGTCGACGACGGCGGCCACCTCGTCGCTGGTCAGCGCATGGACGGTGCGGCGCTCGGTGCGATGACGCTCGCGACCGGGAAGGCGTACACGTCCGTCCTCTGGGCGGCACCGACGGGCGACTTCATGGAGAGCACGCAGCCGGGCGGCGACGACTGGGGCTGGAACTCGACCGACCCGCGTATCGTGGTCTACGCGGGCGGCTTGCCGTTGCTGGTCGACGGCGAGCTCGTGGGCGGCGTGGGCGCGAGCGGCGCCACCGCAGCGGAGGATGCCGAGTGCGTCACTGCTGCCATGCGTTCGATGAACTTCGACTGAAGCTACCGGCGCGTGCCGGCGTGTGCCTCGACGCAGCTCTGCCGATCGTTGACCGGCAGCCAGAGGAGCCGGCGCGCTACCCCGTGACGGACAGCGCGAGCTTCTTCTTGGACTTCGCGCCGAGCACGTCTCGCGCTTCCACCGTGACCTTGTAGGTGCCCGCTTTCTTCGGCGTTCCGGCGAGGGTGCCGAGCTTCGGCGAGAAGCGAACTCCGGCGGGCAGCTTGCCGTGCAGCGTCCACTTCACCGGCTTCACACCACCGGCCGTGGCGAGCTTCGCCCGGTACGCCGAGCCGACGGTGGCGGGCTTCAGCTTCGACGTCTTGACTGCGAGGCGCGCCGCGACGCCGAGCGAGGAGGCCGTAGTCGCCACGCGTCCCTCGTCGTCGGTCGCGACGAGGACGAAGTTGGAGCGTCCGGCCGCCTGCGGCGTCCCGGACACGGCGCCCGTCGCCTTGTCGAGCGCGAGACCCGCAGGCAACGCACCCGACTCGACCGACCACTCGTACTTCCCACTTCCGCCCGTGGCGGTAGGAGTCGCCCTGAACCGAAGGCCGACCTCGGCCGTCGGCCGTACGGTCGGGCCGAACGGCGACGTCACACTCATGGGCTGCCGGACGGTGAGGGTGAACTGCTGCGAAGCGACCGGGCTGCCACTCTGCGCGCGGGCGACGAAGCCGAAGCTGCCCTCGGCCGTCGGTGTGCCGCTCAACACGCCTTGCGCCGACAGCGTGACACCCGGCGGCAGCGCTCCCGACTCGATCGACCAGGCCGCCGGGACGGGAGACGTGGTGAGCGGGTTCAGCGTGGTGATCTGATTCGCGGTCAGCGTCTGCGAATAGGGCTGACCGAACGTGGCCGGTGGGATCGTGTCCTCGCCGATGTCGAGACCGGGATCGACGTAGATGCTGAACTCGTGCTCCGAGCGGTCCTCTCGCTGGCACCAGTCCGGCCCCCCCTCGGCCTGGGTCAGATCGTGGTTCCAGATCCAGAAACGCGTGAAACCTGCGCTCGTCGGCGTGCCCGATATGACGCCCTGCCGGGACATGGTGAGCCCGGGCGGAAGCGCGCTGTTGACGACCTCGTACCAGACGTACGGATTGCCGGGCGACGTGCAGCCGGAGCCCTCTTCGGACTCGATCTCGACCTCGTACTCCGCGCCGACGTATGCGGTCGGGCACCGGAGCAGCAGCGCCTCGCCCGGGGTCTCGCGACACGGGCCCTCGTCGATGTCGAAGTCGGCCGCCGTCGCTCCGGTCGCGAACGCGGCCACGCAGACGCCGACGCACGCGAGCGCGAGCTTGAAACGTCCTGGTGTGCCGCGCCTCATCGTTTGGGCGTGGGTGCGATCACGATGCGCAGCGTCTTCTTCGCGATGACCCTGAGTCCGTCGGTGACCTGGAATGTGACGCGCGGCCCGCCCGCTTTCTTCGGAATCCCACTCACCACACCGAGCTTCCGATCGAACTTGAGACCCTTCGGGAGCTTGCCTCCCGCAAGCTTCCATAGGCGTGGGTTCACGCCGCCCGACGAGACGACCCGCGCCCGGTAGCGCTTTCCGACCTTCCCGGGCTTCAGCGCGACCGTCGTGACCGCGAGGCGGTGGGCGACGGCGAAGTTGGCGGCGTACTCGGCCGTGCGGCCTTCACTGTCGGCCAGGCCGACCGACGCGCGGAAGACGCCTGGAGTCGTCGGTGTGCCGGAGACCGTGCCGTCAGGCCCGAGCACGAGACCCGTTGGCAGCGCTCCCGACGCGAGCGACATCGTATACGTGCCGCTCCCGCCGGAAGGCGTGATCTTCGCGGCGAAGGGCAGCCCCGTCTCCCAAACGGTCGGCAGCGGCGGCGTCACGAGCGGCGGAGCACCCGACGCGGCCAGCGGCTGGCGGACGTTCAGCGAGTAGGTCTGGAAGTGACTCGCGCCGTTCAGGCTCGCCTGAATGCGGAACGAGTACGCGCCCTCGGTCGTCGGGGTTCCCGTGATGACGCCGCTGCCGAGGGCGAGGCCGGGCGGGAGGCCGGTGCCGACGCCCGAGACGACCGACCACGTCGCGCCGCTCGCAGCGGCTCCGCTCACCGGGTTGAGGCTGGTGACGATGAGTGCCTGCAGTGTCGCCGTGTACGGCACGCCGATGCTCGCGTTCTGCGGGACGTCGTTCGTGACGATCAGCAAGCCCGAGTTCACGCTGAAGTGGAACTCGCGATCGGCGGGAGCGTCGGGGGGGCAATTGCTGATGAGGCGCATCCACACGCTGAGGGTTCCGACCGTCTGCGTCGGGGTCCCGCTGATGAGCCCGCTGGACGTCATCGACAGGCCTGCCGGCAAGGAGCCCTGGTGGACCTCGAACTTATAGGGCGTACAGCCGGCCCGACCCTTCAGCTGGATCGAGTATGGGGTCCCGACCGTGCCGCTCGGACAGATCAGCACGGGAGCTCCGTCGATGACCTGAACCGGACACGGATCTCCGTCGTCGAAGGCGAAGGCGTGGGCGACGGTTGCGGTCACCCCAGCCAGGAGCACGACCATCCCGGCGACGAGCGCGAGCCTGAGGCGCCGTGACGAGCCGGTGCTCATGGCGTGCGGGTTCGGACGACGACGATCCGCAGGATCTTCTTCGCGACGACCTCGAGCCCGTCAGTGACCTGGAAGGTGACGCGCGGTGAGCCCGGCTTCTTCGGAATCCCGCTCACGATGCCGAGCCTGCGGTCGAGCTTGAGGCCCTTGGGCAGCTTGCCTCCCGCGACCTTCCAGACGCGCGGGTTGACGCCACCGCTGGAGGCGAGCTTCGCGCGGTAGAGCTTTCCTACTCGTCCGGGCTTGAGAGCCATGGTCTTCACTGCGAGGCGCTCGGCGACCGCGAAGTTCGCGGCGTACTGGGCCGTGCGGCCCTCGCTGTCGGCGAGCCCGACCACGGCCTGGAAGACGCCTGCCTGGCTGGGTGTGCCCGACAACGTTCCGTCGGGACCAAGAACCAGGCCGGTCGGCAGCGTCCCGGAAGCGAGCGTGATC
>DASUFC010000060.1:0-38865 GCA_036274755.1 Gaiellaceae bacterium | reverse complement strand
CCGAGGTCTTCGACTTCCCGGAGGGCATCGGGCCGGTCGAGTGCGTCAACGTCGAGCACGAGGAGGTGCTGCTGATGCCGCGCTGGGTCGACTGCCGGCGGGCGACCTTCAAGTACGGCCTCGGCAACGAGTTCATCGAGGTGCTCAAGACCCTGCACAAGCTCGGCCTCGACGGGAAGGAGAAGATCCCGGTCAAGGGCGTCGAGGTGGCGCCGCGCGACGTCGTCGCGGCCGCGCTTCCCGACCCCGCGACGCTGGGCGAGCGGATGACCGGGAAGACGTGCGCCGGAACGCTCGTCACCGGCCTCGGCAAGGACGGCGCCCCCCGAAAGACCTACCTGTACCACGTCGCCGACAACGAGACCTCGATGCGCGAGTACGGGTCACAGGCGGTCGTCTGGCAGACCGCGATCAACCCGGTCGTCGCGCTCGAGCTCCTCGCTGCCGGCGAGTGGTCGGGAGTCGGGGTGCTCGGCCCGGAGGCGTTTCCACCGACGCCGTTCCTCGACAAGCTCGCCGAGTACGGCGCCCCGCACGGCGTCCTCGAGCTGACCCCGTAGCCGGGGGCTATCCCCCCAGCGGGCCGGCCTTCGGGTAGACGCCGCAGGCGTATAGCGCGTTCACGAGCTCCTGGTACTGGTTGCCCGCGATCGGGGCCTCGAACCGTGCCTTGCCGATGCAGCCGGGGTAGTCCGTCCGCACCGCTCCTCCCGAGCCGTCGGGAAGGGACACGGCGCCGAGGGCGAGACCGAGGGCGAGCAGGGAGCCGACGAGCGGCAGCGGCCACCGCGACCGTCTCGGTGACGGCCGCGGCGTCGGGAGAGCCCGTTCCTCCCGCGGCAGTTCCGCACGCCTCCTCCACTCCTCGCGCTCGACCCGAGCCCGCTCGAGCTCCGACCGTGATGCGAATGGGAGTCTCATATGAGGTCGAGGCTGATCGCGATGGCCACCGCGTGGGCGTTCGTCCGCGCCCGCAAGCGCGCCCGCGCGACCTTCATCTGCTTCCGCACGGTCTCGAGCGACTTGTCGAGACGATGAGCCGCCTGCACCTGCGTGTCTCCCATCGCGATCCGTCGCAGGACCTGCGCCTCCGAGTCGGTCAGCTCCGTTCCCTCTTTCTGCAGCCGCAGGAGCCGCATGGGCATGCTGCTCATGCGACCGCCTTCCCAGCGTGCTGCTCCCACAGGAAGTGCATCAGCACGGCGTCGCACCACGACTCCCCGAGTCCTCGCTCGGACGCGTAGCGACGGATTCGCCTGTGTGCGATGCGCAGCGCGTCCCGTCTCGGGGTCGAAGATCGCCTCGAGAGCAGCCTCGCGAGCTCGCTCATCAGATCCTCCAGTTCCATCCCAGAATCACCCCTCTCCACGGCGGCGGCCGTGGGCTCGTCGGTCGGGTCGCTCGCGAGCTCGTGCCCGACGGGTCCCGCACCCGTGAGCGTGAGGACGAACGGGAACGCACCGGCTCTCGGGCCGATCGCTCTCCGGCGGCGCCCCCTGCGCTCGACCGGCTTCTCCGGACCCTTCCGAGCACGAAACCTCGTGCCGCGGCCCCTGATGAAGTCGCCCACTATGGCAGAGCCGCTCGAGGGGTGGGCCGACCCTTACAGAACGCTCACGAAAGTCGCCCGATCGGCGAACAGCCGAGAAATCGTCGCTCACTGTCGATGAGTTTCGGTCCCGTTCGTCGTCCAAGAGATGATGCGATCTAGGATCGAGACGTGGCCGTCGTGAGGCTTCGGGCTCCGCTGTCGGAGCTCGCCGGAGGCAAGCGCGAGCTCGAGCTCGAAGGCTCGAGCGTGGGCGACGTGCTGAAGGCGCTCGAACGCGAGCACCCCGACGTCAGGGGCTGGATCCTCGACGAGCGCGGCCTGATCCGGGAGCACATCAACGTGTTCGTCAACAAGGACTACGGACGGGAGGACACGGCGGTCGCACCCGGCGACACGCTGCACGTCCTGCCCGCGATCTCGGGAGGTTGAGCCGTGACTGAGCTTCTGGTGGGAACGAAGAAGGGCCTGTTCGTGCTCGAAGGCGAGCCCGGATCGTCGTTCGAGGTCGTCTCGCGTCACTTCGCCGGCGAGCCGGTCGAGTTCGCGACGCGCGACGCACGCACTGGACGAACCTTCGCGGCCGTCACGTCGGCGTTCTACGGTCCGAAGATCTTCTACTCCGACGATCTCGCCGGCGAGTGGCAGCAGGCCGCCGGCGTGGAGCTGCCGGAGGACGCCGCGGCACCGCTCGAGCGGCTGTGGTCGGTCGTCGCAGCCGAGGACGACGGGCATCTGTACGCGGGCGGCGCGCCGGGCGTGCTCTTCGAGAGCCGTGACAGCGGAGAGACCTGGGCGCTCAACAAGGCCTTCTGGGAGCAGCCCACCCGGCCCGAGTGGTCTCCGGGCGCAGGGGGCATGTGCATGCACTCGATCGCGACCTGGCCGGGCGATCCGTCACGCGTGGCGCTCGCGATCTCGGCCGTCGGGGTCTGGCTCACGGACGACGGCGGAGAGACGTGGCGCAACGGCAACAAGGGGCTCTATCCGCGCTACATGCCCGAGGAGGCGCGCGAGGACACGCTCACGCTCTGCGTCCACAACATGCACCGTGCGCCGACCCGGCCCGAGCGGCTGTTCATCCAGTTCCACGGCGGCGTGTACCGCTCCGACGACGCGGGCGAGACGTGGGTCAGCATCGCGGAGGGCCTCCCCTCGGACTTCGGATTCCCGATGGTCATCGACCCCGCCGATGCGGACAGCGCGTACGTCATCCCGCTCGTGGCCGACATGGACAGAACGACGCCCGAAGGAAAGGTGCGCGTCTACGAGACCCGCGACGCAGGTGCGAGCTGGACTGCGCGCGGCCACGGCCTCCCGCAGGAGGACGCCTACCTGACGGTCCTGCGGCAGGCGTTCTGCGGCGAGGGCGCCGGGCCGACGATGGGCCTCTACTTCGGCGCGACCTCGGGAGACGTGTTCGGCTCGGGCGATGCGGGGAAGACGTGGTCGACGACGGCGACGAACCTGCCGCCGGTCCACTCCGTCCGCGCCGCGTAGCGAAGCGAGATGCGCCCCGCGCTCGCGCAGCGAGCGCGCTTCAGGGGTCTTCGCGATCGAGGTTCGCGTGAGCGAATCTCGATCTGCGGACGAATGCAGCGCCCCGCGCTCGCGCAGCGAGCGCGCTTCAGGGATCTTCGCGATCGAGGTTCGCGTGAGCGAATCTCGATCTGCGGGCTACTACAGCCCGCGCGACTCGATCCAGGTCGGGGAGATCCGTACCGAGACGCGGGTCTCCTCCGGCTTGTGCCAGGGGTACGAGTCGAGGCCGCGGTACTTCTTCGCGAGCCGGTCGATCTGCTCGTTCGCGCCCTCCTCGGTGAGCGTCGCCATGCCGCTGATCGACACCCAGCGATACGCGTCGCCGGGGTCGACCACGAGGAGCGCGACCCTCGGGTTCGCCTGCAGGTAGCGCGGTTTGGCTCTCGGCCAGGCGGTGTTGAACGAGACGCCCTCCTCGTCGACGTCCACCCAGACGACGGTCGAGTGCGGCGTCCCGTCGGGGCGGAGGTCGGTGACGATCCCCACGTACGGCTGCTCGAGGAACGCCCGCTCGGCGGCTGTCACGCGCTTCGTCGGCGCGTGGCCCACTCGGTGCGCAACGTCCGTCATGGCATCGGGGTTCCCCGCGTCACGAGATCGCAACCATGCGGTCGATCGCGCCCCGCGCGCGCTCGGCGACGTCCTCCGGCACCGTGACCTCGTACTTCCACTCGCGGAGCGAATCGAGGAGCTTCGGAAGCGTGATCATCTTCATGTACCGGCAGATGGCCCTCTCGGAGACGGCCTCGAAGCGCTTCTCCGGAGCCTCCTTCTGGAGCCGATGGATGATCCCGGTCTCGGTCGCCACGAGGAACCTGTCCTTCGGTGAGGACTTCGCGAACCTGATCATCCCCTCGGTCGAGAGGATGTGCGTCGAGTCGCCGCCGAAGGCCATGCACTGGCTCGCGCAGCCGCACTCCGGGTGCACGAGGAAGTCGGCATCGGGGTTCTCGTCCTGCATCCGCTTGATGTCCTGCGGCCGGATCCCCGCGTGGACGTGGCATTCGCCCATCCAGATCCGCAGCTTGCGTCCCGTGACCTTCTCGAGCCACAGTCCGAGGAACATGTCCGGCAGGAACAGGATCTCGGTGTCCTTCGGAATCGAGTCGATGACGCCCTTCGCGTTGCCGGACGTGCAGCAGTAGTCGCTCTCGGCCTTCACCTCGGCCGTCGTGTTCACGTACGAGACGACGACCGCGCCCGGGTTCTCCGCCTTCCAGACGCGCAGCTGATCGGCCGAGATCGACGCCGCAAGCGAGCAGCCGGCCTCGAGGTCGGGAATGAGAACGGTCTTGTCGGGGCTCAGGATCGCCGCCGTCTCGGCCATGAAGTGCACGCCGCAGAAGACGATCGCCTCGGAGCTCGTCGCGGCCGCCTCGCGCGAGAGCCCGAGCGAGTCGCCGACGTAATCCGCGACGTCCTGCACCTCGGGCACCTGGTAGTTGTGGGCGAGGATGACCGCGTCGCGCTCGGCGGCGAGCGCGCGGATCTCCTCCTGCATGGTCGAGATCTCGTTCGGTGTCAGCGTCAGCGTCATGTCAGCTCCAGTGAGACGTCGAGGGAGCGGGCCGAATGAGTGAGCGCGCCGACGGAGATCTCGTCGACGCCCGTCTCTGCGACGGCCCGGATGGTGTCGAGGTCCACGCCGCCCGATGCCTCGAGGCGCGCGCGACGGTTCGTCAACGCGACCGCGTCTCGCAGCTCGTCGAGCGTCATGTTGTCGAGGAGGATCGCGTCCACGCCGAGCTCCAGCGCTTCACCGACCTGGTCGAGCGTCTCGCACTCGACCTCGATCGGCAGGCTGGTCGCGCGGCGGACCAGCTCGACCGCGCCCGCGAGCGACCCGGCCGCGCGCAGGTGGTTGTCCTTGATCAGGACCGCGTCGTCGAGTCCGAAGCGATGGTTGCGACCGCCGCCCGAGGCGACGGCGTGCTTCTCGAGAGCGCGCAGGCCGGGTGTCGTCTTGCGCGTGTCGAGCACGGCGGCACCGGTCCCGTCGACGGCCTCGACGTAACGCCGGGTCAGCGTCGCGATGCCCGACAGCCGACCGAGGAAGTTGAGCGCGACGCGCTCTGCGGTGAGGATCGCGCGCTCGGATCCGGTCACGCGCGCCACCACGGCGGGCGACTCGACCACGTCGCCGTCGCTCACGAAGGCTTCGAAGCGAACGTCCGGGTCCAGCGCCCGAAACGCCGTCTCCGCAACGCCGAGCCCGCACACGACGCCCGGCTCCTTCACGAGGAGCGCAGCCGTGCCGACGGCGTCGTCGGGAACCGTCGCGTCGGTCGTCACGTCGCCGGCGCCGATGTCCTCGGCGAGCGCCGCAAGGACGACGCGCTCGACCGTGTCGGTCGCTACAGCCATGTCTCGAGGTTCGTACCCGTTTCCTGCCGAAGGACGACGTGCCGCTCGAATTCGTCGCTCTCGGCGGGGTAGTCGACGCGGAAGTGCGACCCGCGGCTCTCCTCGCGCGTCAGCGCCGTCTCCGCGACGAGCCTCGTCAGGAGATGCGGAGCGTCGAGCAGGTGTCGCAGCCCTGCCGCGTCGCGGATCAGCCCGCAGTCGCGCCAGAGCGCCGAACGGAGCTCCGGGGTGACGGGCTCGGGAGCGGCGGCGGCGGGGATCTCGGGGAGCCGCGCGGGCAGGCCCGGCTGCCCGAGCCCGGAGAGCCCCGCGCGACGTCCGAAGACCAGGCATTCGAGAAGTGAGTTCGACGCAAGGCGGTTCGCGCCGTGAACGCCGGTCGCCGCGCACTCGCCAGCCGCGTACAGGCCAGGGACCTCGCTATGCCCGTCGAGGTCGGTGACGACGCCACCGACGGTGTAGTGCGCCGCGGGCGCGACCGGGATCGGCGTCTCGGAGGGGTCGTAGCCCTCCTCGATGAGGCTCCCCATGAGGGTCGGGAAGCGGCCGCGGTCGATCGGCCGGAGGTCGAGGAGAACCGTGCCGCGCGCTGCGATCTCCCGCGCGACGACGTCACGCGGAGCGAGCTCGTCCGTGAACCGATTGCCCTGCTCGTCGAGGAGGAGAGCACCCTCGCCGCGCAGCGCCTCGGAGAGGAGGAGCGACGAGTCGACGAGCGTGGTCGGGTGGAACTGGACGAATTCGAGGTCGGCGAGCGCGGCGCCGGAGCGGTACGCGGCGGCCATTCCCTCGCCGACCGCTCCCGCCGGGTTGGTCGTGCGCTCCCACAGGGCCGCGGCACCGCCGGTCGAAAGGAGCGTCGCGCGTGCGGGGACAGCGCGGCGGTCGGTCACGACGCCGACGCAGCGCTCGTCGTCGCGCCAGATCGAGAGCATGCGCTCGCCTTCGGCGACGTGGATGCGCGGATGCTCGAGCACGCGCTCGGCGAGCTTCCGTGCGACGCGGTCGCCGGTCGCGGCGCCGCCTGCGTGGACGACGCGGCGGCGGCTGTGCCCGCCTTCGAGCCCGAGGCCTTCGTCGAACTCGACACCGAGTTCCACGAGGTCGCGAATGCGCGCGGGAGCTTCGTCGGTCAGCACCGAGACGGCGCTTGGCCGGCAGAGGCCACGCCCCGTGCGAAGGGTGTCCTCGGCATGCAGCGCCGGGCTGTCGTCCTCCCCCATCGCCGCGGCGATGCCGCCCTGCGCGAGGAGGCTCGTCGACGAGAGCAGGGATCCCTTCGTGAGGACGAGCACGTCGCCCTCGCTCGCGGCGCACAGCGCGGCGAAGAGCCCCGCGACGCCGCCTCCGACGACGACGAGCGCGAGCTCACGCTCCTGCCCCGTATCGACCTGAATGCCCATGGTAGTTTTAGCCTCTGAGTCGATAACCTCGTGGCTGAGTCTACCACCCCACCTCTGGCGCCCGCGCACGTTGCACTCGCGACGGTCTTCCAGGTTCGCGACGGAGCGCTGTGCGCACTCCTGTGGGAGCGCGCACGCGAGCCGTTCACGGGAACCTGGGCGCTTCCGGGCGGAACGCTCGTTGCGGGGGAGACGCTCGAGGGATCGATCTCCCGGCACCTCGCGACGAAGGTCGACGTCCGGGAGGTCTCGCATCTCGAGCAGCTCGGGACGTGGAGCAGCCCGCATCGCCACCCCGAGCGCTGGGAGCTCGCGACCGCGTACCTCGGGCTCGTCCCGCTCGGGCTGGACCCGCAGGTTCCCGAGGACACGCGCTGGCATCAGGTCGACGCACTGCCCGAGACGGCCTTCGACCACGGCGCGATCGTCTTGGCGGGACGCGACCGCCTGCGCGGGAAGCTCTCGTACTCGAACATCGGCTTCGCGCTCGCCCCGGAGACGTTCACGCTCGCGGAGCTGCGCGACGTGTACGAGGCGGCGCTCGGCTACGAGGTGTCCGCGACGAATCTCAAGCGCGTGCTCCTCCGTCGAGGCGCGATCGAGGCGATGGGCAAACGCCGGGCCCACGGGCCTGCTGGCGGCCGGCCGGCCGAGCTCTACCGCTTCCGCGCCCTGGCACTCGAGGTGACCGACCCCTTCGCCGTCTTCCGTCCGCCGGAGTAGCCGCTCATTGCGTTGACGCCGCCGATGGTGTAGGCACCCGCGTCGAACCTACGAAGGGAGGCAGGCATGACGCGCATCTACGTTCTCGTCGGCGCTCTCGCCGCGGTTGCGATCGGTGCACTCGCGACGACGGCGGGCGGCAACTCGACGAGCACCGCAGCGACCTTCACGGTGGTCGAGCGCGCAACGACGGACGCGGTGACCGAAACCGGCAAGAAAGGAGACTCCGCCGGTGATCTGCTCACGTTCGCGAACGCCCTCTACGACGCGGGTAACGCGAAGAAGGTCGGCACGGACAACGGCTACTGCGTCCGCACGGTCGTCGGGAAGTCCTGGGAGTGCTGGTGGACCGCGTACCTCCCAGGCGGACAGCTCGTCGTCGAGGGGCCGTTCCTGGATGCCGGCCCGAGCAAGCTTGCGATCACGGGCGGAACCGGCAGGTACTCGCGCGCGCGCGGGTGGATGAATCTGCGTGCTCGCAACGACAAGGGAACGGAGTACGACTTCACGTACCACGTCCAGGGCTAGAGAACGGGGCGCTCGCATGCGAGCGCCCCACCCTCAAGCTCGCCGCCACGCAGGTCGATCACTGGCGCATGCGGCACTTTCGACAGTGGCTACTCGTCATCGGGCTCGTCAGCCTCGTCGCCGAGGCGATCGCGGCGGCCGCCGTCTTCTGGCACGGCGGGCACCCGGCGCGGCGCTCCGGCTAGACGGCGAGGCGCACGAGCGCGGTCGCGAGACCTGCGACGAACATCGCGACCACGATGTGCGCGCGGAGCGCGATCGCGATCGCGGCCGCGCCGAGACCGACGACGCGTGCGTCGAGCTCGAGCTCCTCGTCGCCGCCGAACGTCTGCGTGACGACGAGCGCGGTGAGCATGACCGGCGCGAGGAGATCCACGCACGCTCGGAGTCGTGGGGGCAACTCGCGGCGCCCGACGAGGACCGGCCCGGCAGCCTTGAAAGCCATCGTCGCAATACCGAGGAGCGCGACCACGATCCAGCCGCGACTCATCGGCGCAGCCCCACGAGGCAGGCAGCGGACGCCGCGACGATCGGGACCCCGGCCGGAGCCACGGGGACGAGGGCAAGGGTGATGGCCGCTGCGAGCGCCGCCGCCTGCACGCCTCGTCGATCGCGGAGGTACGGCACCGCGAGCGCGAGGAAGAGCGCCGCGAACGCGGCATCGAGCCCGAGCGCATTCGGGTTGCCGAGAACGCCGCCGAGGACGGTCCCGATGGCCGTCGAGACGACCCAGAGGACGTAGAAGAAGGCTCCGGAACCGACGAGGATCGGCCACTCGAACCTCCCGCTTCGTCCGGAGAGCGCCCACGACTCGTCGACGATCACCTGCGATTCGGCGAACCGGCGGAGCCGCCCGCCCGGGAAGATCGAGGCGATCGTCATGCTGATCGCGATGTACCGCGCGCTCAGGAAGATGCCGGCCAGCGACGCGGCCACGACCGTGCCGCCGGCGTCGAGCACCGAGACGGACGCGAACTGCCCGGCGCCCGAGAACGTCGTCGCGGACATGACCACGGCAGCGAGGCTCCCGAATCCGCTCGCGTCGGCTGCCAGCACGCCGAACGCGAGACCGAAGAGGATCGGGCTCGGCGCGAGCGGGATCGCGATGCGGACGCCGTCGCGGATCCGCGGACGTGGTGGCGAGTCGGGCACGCGGCAACCCTAGACAGACCTCGCCTGCGAGAATCGCGGCATGCGGGTGGTCATCGGGGGCGCGTCCGGGCTCATCGGGTCGGCACTGGTGCCGGTCCTCGAGGCGAACGGGCACGACGTCCTGCGCCTCGTCAGGCGCGAGCCTCGCGCCCCGGCCGAGATCCGCTGGGATCCCGCGTCCGGCGCCCTCGACCCGGCGCCCCTCGCTGGAGTCGACGCGATCGTCAACCTGAGCGGCGAGAGCATCGGCCAACGCTGGACCGCGTCGAGGAAGCGCGAGATCCTCGACTCGCGAACGCACGCCACGGGCCTCCTGGCACGAACTGCCGCAGCTCTCGACCCGCGGCCGAAGGTCTTCGTATCCGCCTCGGCGATCGGCATCTATCCCGACCGTGGAGACGAGGTGCTCACCGAGGACGCCGAGGAGGGGACCGGATTCGAGCCGGACGTCGTACGCGCCTGGGAGGCCGCGGCGCAGCCCGCGGGCGATGCGGGCGTCCGCGTCGTCACGTTTCGCCAGAGCCCGATCCTCGCGCGAGAGGGCGGCATGCTCGACCGGTTGCGCCTTCCCTTCAAGCTGGGCCTCGGCGGCCGGCTCGGCTCGGGCCGGCAGTGGTTCAGCTGGGTCTCGCTCGACGATGTCACGTCGGCGTACGCCCTCGCCCTCACGGCCGACCTCGACGGCGTCTACAACCTCACCTCACCCAACCCCGTCACGAACGAGCAGTTCACGCGCGCCCTGGGGAGGGCGCTGCACCGTCCGACCGTGATCCCGGTTCCGGCATTCGCGATCCGCACGCTCTTCGGCGAGATGGGAGACGAGATGGTCCTGGCAGGGAAGCGCATCCTCCCGGCTCGACTCCTGGCGCGCGGCTTCGAGTTCTCGGCGCCGACGCTCGACGTCGCCCTCGAGCGCGCGTTCGGCGACTGACCGTGCCAGAGCTCGAGACGCTCGGCTGGGACGACGACTGGAAGCGAGCGTTCGAGCCGTTCGCGGCGGACGGGCATACCCCGGGCCGGGTCGCCGTGCAGCACCGCGGTGCGTACGACGTGACGACCGGGGAAGGGGACGTGCGCGCGAAGGTGACGCCACGCCTCCGTCGCGAGTCGGCAGTGGCGGAGCTGCCGGTCGTCGGCGACTGGGTCGCGCTCGCCGGTGACGAGATCACCGCGGTCCTCCCTCGGCGCACGGCCTTCGTCCGTCGCGCCGCTGCGGACGCGGAGTCGGGCACCGTCCGCGAGCAGGTCGTCGCGGCGAACGCCGACCTCGTCCTCGTGACGGCTCCGCTGGGACAGGACGTCGACCGGCTCGTCCTCGAGCGCTACGTCACGCTCGCGCTCCAGAGTGGTGCGGAGCCGGTGATCCTCCTCACGAAGGCCGACCTCGTCGACGAGCCCGCCGCGGCCGCTGCCGACCTCGCGGGCGTCGGTGGAGAGATCCCGATCGAGGTCGTCTCGGCCAAGGAGGGAACCGGAGTCGAGCGCGTCCGCGAGCTCGTCCGGCCAGGACGGACGGCGGCGCTCCTCGGCCCCTCGGGTGCGGGCAAATCGACGCTCGTCAACACGCTCTCGGACGACGCGCGCCTCGAGACTGCAGACGTGCGCCCCGACGGCGCGGGCCGGCACACGACGACCCGGCGTCAGCTCGTCCCGATCCCGGGCGGCGGACTCCTCATCGACAACCCCGGGATGCGCGAGGTCCACCTCTGGCTGGCCGACGACGGCCTCGATGCAGCATTCCCGGACGTCACGGAGCTCGCAGCGAGCTGCCGCTTCGCCGACTGCGGCCACGAGACCGAACCGGGCTGCGCGATCCGAGAGGCGCTCTCCGCGGGCACGCTCTCGCGCGAGCGCTGGGACCGCTACCGGGCGCTCGAGCGCGAGCTCGAGGCGCTCGCCGAACGGCTTCGACGTGCCGAGCGGGCGCGGAGCAGGCGAGGGCGACGCCGCGAGGGTTGACACCCTTCGGCGAGAATGTCCAGACATGTCGTGGGAGTCGATCAGCCCCGAGCTCGCCCTCGTCGATCCCGAGCTCGGCGCGCGCGCGCGTGCCGCGCTCCCCTCCGGGCCGATCGTCCCGACGCCGCGGGTCGTTCCGCCGCCCGCGCGGCAGCCCGTCGCAGCACACGACCATCGCTCCTATCCCGCCTGGGCTCGTGTCACGGCCGCGCTCTGGCTGGTCGTCCTCGGGATCCTCGTGGGCGGCGCCGCCGTGCCGCACGCCCAGGACAGCCCACGTGTCGTCCCGCCGAGCGAGGACGCGACGTTCTGCAAGAACACGCCGGAGCAGCCGGTCGCGCCGACCCAGCCGCCGTCGCGCCGCGGCCCCTGACGGAACACGCCGCTACAATCCGCCTCCGCCCGGGGCTATAGCTCAGTTGGGAGAGCGCCTGGATCGCACCCAGGAGGTCGGCGGTTCGAGTCCGCCTAGCTCCATGGCTCAACAGCCCCGACCGTGGGGCTGTTGTCGTTTCGGAGCAGCGCGAATGTCACGTCGCGGCGGCGCGCGCGTTTAGGTTCCTCGCAAATGGACTACGACTTCACGCCGGAGAGCTACCTCGAAATGATGCGTGAGGCGGTACTCGGGTACGACCGTCTGGAGGAAGAGGTTGCCGCCGCGACAGGTACCGGCGCCCGGTCGGTTCTCGAGCTTGGAACAGGGACGGGAGAGACGGCACGGCGGGTGCTCGCCCGGCACCCCGACGCGCAGCTCATCGGTATCGACGCGAGCCCCGGGATGGTCGAGGTCGCTCGTGAGAGCCTGCCCGCGGAGCGAGTCCGGCTACTGGTCGGCCGGCTGGAGGACCCATTGCCGGAGGGGCCTTTCGACCTCGTCGTATCGTGCCTTGCGGTCCATCACGTCGAAGGCAGAGGCAAGGCCGATCTCTTCCAACGCATTGCCGGCACGCTCGCGACAGGCGGCCGCTTCGTTCTCGCCGACGTCGTAGACCCGGTCGATCCCGAGTACGTCGTGACTCCGATCGACGAGGAGATCGATCACCCGAGCAGGCTCGACGAGCAGGTCGCCTGGCTCGAAGCCGCCGGCATGCACCCTCGGGTCACCTGGACGCACCGAGACCTCGTCGTGATAGCGGCAACGCGCAGCGACGCGACGTCCTGAGCGAAGTCGCGTGGCACCCGCCCGAGCGTGCGAGCTATGAAGGGGCTCCGGCTAGAGCTCGACGACGGTGACGGGAATGCCCGCCGTCTCACCGCGAATCGCGTTCGCCTCCCCAGCCTCGAGCCACGTCGCATCCTCGCCGCTTCGCACCACGACCAGCAGGCGATCGGGCTCGTGCTCGGCGATCGCGTCGAGAACGACCTGTCTCGGCGCGTCAGGCTTCACGTCGATCGTCGTCGTGTCACCCGGAGCCCGGAGCGCGATCGACTCGCCGACTTCCTCGGCACGCCGACGCGCCTCCCCCTCGTCGTTCGTGAGCCAGTCGAGACGCGACTGCTCCACGGCCGGGACGACGACGACCAGCTCGTCCTCCGGCGCCACGTGCTCGACGAGCTCGTCGCGCGATACGGGAGACGTTGCGACCACCGCGACACGTGCCATGTCCGGTCGGTACCCATCGTCACGGCTGCTCAACCCTCGTTTCGACCACGCTGACTCCGGGAACCGGGAGGCGTGGCACGCGGTGGCTGGCGGCGCCTGGGGCGCAAGCGTTTTCGCTACGTCGACGCGCGCGGGCGAGGCATCGACGACGACGAGCAGCTCGAGCGCATCCGACGCCTCGCCATTCCGCCGGCATGGGCCGACGTCTGGATCTCGCCCAGCCCGGGGGCTCGGCTCCAGGCGACGGGCGTCGATTCCGCCGGCAGGAAGCAGTACCTGTACCACCCGAGCTACCGCGCGGCCCGCGAGCGGGAGAAGTTCGAGCGGCTGCTGACGTTCGCGAAGGCCCTGCCGGCGCTCCGAGGGCGGATGAGCAGGCACCTCCGGCTCGACGCGTACGAGGCCGAGTGGGCGTGCGCCATCGCCATCGGCGTGATCAACAAGGCGTGGTTTCGTGTCGGATCGGAACGCCACGCTCGAAGCGCACGCACCTACGGCGTGACGACCCTGCGCAAGAAGCACGTCTCCGTGTCGGGCGACGAGATCGCCTTCTGCTTCCGGGCCAAGAACCGGAAGCTCGTGCGGCGCACGATTACCAACGCCGCTCTGGCCGAGGGCGTCGAGGCGCTGCTCGAGCTCCCGCACGGATCACGGCTCTTTCGCTTCGAGCGAGACGGCGAGCTCGCACCGCTGACCGCGCCCCGCCTCAACGACTACCTCGGCGAGAACCTCGGCGACGGGTACACGGCAAAGGACTTCCGTACGTGGGGCGGCACCTTGCTCGCCGCGAGCAGGCTGGCGCGTGCAGGACCTGTCGATGACCCAACGGAGAGCGAGCGGGTGCTCGCGCGCGTGATGAGGCATGTCGGTCAGGAGCTCGGGAACACGGCCGCGGTCGCGCGGGCGTCGTACGTGAGCCCGGCGGTCGTCTCCGAGTATCTGGCGGGTCGGACGCTCGACGACTACCGCACGAACGGGAAACGGCCGAGCCGGCTCGCCGCCGACGAGGACGCGCTCGTTCGCCTTCTTGCGGCGTCTCTCAAACGCTGACGCACCCGAACGGGATTGCGATTCCCGACGTCCGGGTATCTCGATCGGGCGAAACGAACGGTGGTCGTAACGAACGGAGGTGATGACGTGATCTGGCTACTCGTGCTGTTGCTGCTCATCCTGGCGATCGGCGGCGGTGTCGCACTGTCGAAGTTCCTGTTCCTCCTGCTGATCGTCGCGCTCGTCGTCGCGCTCTTCGGGGCGTTCGGCCGGACCACCTAGGCCAGCGAGCGCGGGAACCAGAAAGGGCCGGCAACTGCCGGCCCTTTCTTCGTCCCCGATGGTGCGTCGGCTACGTACCCG
The DNA here is from genome assembly GCA_036274755.1 of Gaiellaceae bacterium. Taxonomy (GTDB): domain Bacteria; phylum Actinomycetota; class Thermoleophilia; order Gaiellales; family Gaiellaceae; genus GMQP-bins7. Next base: position 24,689 of record DASUFC010000060.1, on the reverse strand, counting down.
AGCGGCTGAGCTCGTCGCGCTTCGAGTCCTCGTCGCGCTCGTCCCAGCTGTCCTCGGCCTCGTCGCCGACGTCCTCTCCGCGATCCTTCGCGTCCTCCCAGACATCGCGGGCCTTGTCCTTCGCCTCGCCCCACTTCTGCTGGAGCTCGCCTTCCGTCTCCTTCGCCTTTCCCTTCACACGATCGCTGTCCATCCCCGTTTCTCCTTTCGTCGTCGTCGGGGAGTCAGTGCCCTCACGGCCGAGCCACGAAACGCCGAGGGCGGCTCGCGCCGCCCTCGGTCGTCTCCCCGTCCGCTCGAGCTATGCGCGGTTCGCCAGGCGAACCTGGACGAGGCGATAGCCGGCGATCCCCCCGAGACCCGGGTCTCCTGCCCTGAACGCCTTGATGAAGAACTGGACGTTGAAGCCGTTCCTCGGCGTCGGGAAGTTCCCGTTCGGAACGAGCGTCAGCGTCGCCCACCCGTCAGCCTGCGTGGACTGCGTCTGACCCTGAACGACACGCGGGGTTCCGCGCATGAACACGCGCGCGTTGTTCACCGGCCGATTGCCACGAGCGGTGACGCGGATGCGAGCCGTGATCGGAGCAGTGCTGCTCGTCACCGGGTTGGGGCTGAACTGCACCTGCGCGACGACGAGGCGGTCGCCTCCGGCCTGGAGGTTGCCGACGTCGATGCTCCCCGTAGGCGGCGTCGGACTGCCGACCACGCCTGTCGGGTTCGAGATCGCGGACGTCGTGCCACGGTCGTTGCGCGCGACGACGCGGACGCGCACCGTGTGTCCGGTATCGGCATCGCGGACTTCGTAGTCCGTGTCCGTCGCACCCTGGATCTCGGCACAGTCGTCACCCTTCGTGCTGCACCGCAGCCACACGTACGAGTACGTGATCGGCTGCTCGCCCGCCCAGTTGCCGCGGTTGGCATGCAACCGACTCCCGACCACTGCGGATCCGGTGATGCTCGGATTCGTGAGGTTGGTCGGACGTGCCGAGGTCACGACGTTCGTGGGGTTCGACGTCGCGCGCGTCGATCCGTCGGCGTTCGATGCGATGACCTGCGAGCGGATCCTGAAGCCGGCGTCGGCCTGCCGCAGGACGTACGTGTTGTTGGCAGCGTTCGAGATCCGCTGACAATCGGACGCATCCGGGGCACCGCGTCCGTCACAGCGGTACCAGCGGAACGCGTACGAGATCGGGCCCGTCCCCGTCCAGGTTCCGCGCGTCGTGCGGAGAACCTGACCCACGCGGGTCGTCCCGGTCACGCTGGGCTCGCCGACGTTCGTCGGTGCGGCGGTCGGTGCGGCACTCGAGTCCGCCGCCGAGGCCGCGAACAGGCCTCCGGCCAGCGCGACGATCGCCGCGAGTCCGACGATCGCCAGGTATGCGCTTTGAAGTCGTGCTCTCGGGTTCATGCTTTGCCTCCTCGTTGGACTGCGCGAGGTGGATACCCGCGACATGCGATCGCGATCCGGGGCGCACGACCTCCTTACGGAAGGCTTACGGGACCCTCACGCGACGACAGGCGACGTTTCCGCGCGGGCGGGCGCGGGAAAGACATCCGTCGATCCGAACCAGGAGGAGACCTCATGGACACGTGGGAATGGGTCGTTCTGGGTGTCGCGATCGCGCTGGGCGTCGTCCTGGTGCTGGCATTCGCGCGCATCAGGCGCCGACGCTCGCACCTCGAGCAGCGGTTCGGCCCCGAATACCAGCGCGTGGTCGCCGACAGGGGCCTGGCGGGGGGCGAATCGCACCTCGGACGGGTCGAGAGCGAGCATGACGAGCTGGAGCTCCGCGACCTCCCGCGGACGACGCGCGACCGGTACTTCGAAGAGTGGCGCCAGGCGGAGACGCGGTTCGTGAGCGACCCGCGCGACGCCGCTCGGGCGGCCGAGCGCATCGTGGCGCGGGCTCTCGAGGAGCGCGGCTATCCGGACGGAGAGGGCGCGGACATCGTCTCGCTCGTCTCCGTCGACCACCCGGAGATCGCGGATCGGTATCGCCACGGGCGCTCCATGCTCGACGCGGTCGACGGCGCGGAGAGCACCGAGAGCCTGCGCAAGGCGATGCTCGACTTCCGAGCAGTGCTCGAGGACGTCCTGCAGCGTTCGGGCACGGCCGCCTGAGGGCGCGCCCGAACACTGCCTTCCGCTACCTGCGGTAGCTACCTGCGGTAGTAGCCGACCCCGCCGAAGAGAGCGAGGACGAGAAGCACGATCAACAGAATCACGAGCAAGGACATGCGGTCACCCCCTTCCGGTCCGGGCCGGGGAGTTCCCGACGCGGCGGCCGCCGAAACGCTATGCGGCCGCGTTCGTGTCCTGCGCGACCGCGGTGTACCGGGCGCCGCGCCACGCCACGCCGTCGGTTCCGAGCCGGACGATCTCGGCATCGCGGCAGCCCATCGACTTGAGATAGTCGATGACCGCGTGCTGAGGCGTGCTCGCCTCGCGCAGCGTGATCGTGCGCCGTCCCGAACGGATCTCGTACGTCCTCATCCGCTCACACGTTCCCGCATCGCCGAGACCTCAATCACACGTGTGGTTTCCGCGGCGGCCCGGCCGGGAAGCCTTCGAGCATGGTGGCAAGGATCGCTCGCATGAGCATCGCGGAACGCCAACGGTACGTGCGCTGGTGGATGGACGAGTCCGGCCTCGCGCCGGGCGAGCTGCGCCGGCTCGCGCTGGCGGTGTGGGGCGATCGCGAGCACGCCTCCGATGGGGCCGTCCCAGACCGGCGGCGTTCTCGTGTCGGCACGGCTCCGAAGCACGACGCGCGTCTACAGCACGTTTGAGCCGTCGACACGCCGGGCAACACATTCGACATGAAGACCGCGCAGCGAGCGCATGCGCGGCGACGGCTCGCCGAACCGAACACGCCGATCGCCGTTCCTCCGGAGCCACCGCAGCCCGACCCGGACGGCCCGGTCCCGCCGCTCCCGGAGCCGCCGCGCCCCGACGATGAGCCAGACCGCGCCTCGCAGCTTCTCCGTCTCGCGGAGTTGCCACGGGCAGCGCATGCCGCGGCGCTCCGTCGAAGCAGGCTTCAGTCCGACAGGCCGAGGACGGCCTCGGCTTCGAGCATCGAGCGCACGGCGATGAAGCGGTAGAGCAGGTCGTCTCGGAACTCCATCGCCCAGATCACCGGGTCGTCGCGGATCACCCTCTCGTCGTCGATCCACCGTAGTCGGCCCTCGACGACGACGCGGCTGTCATCCAGGACGGTGACGACGTCCATGGAGACGTCGTAGAGGCTCGGCGCGACCGCTTCGTCGACAAAGCGGGCGATGTCGTCCCGTCCCTGGACCGTCGTTCCCGGCTCGAGCTTGGAGACGATCTCCGCGTCGGGATGGACGAGGTCGGGGAGCTCGTCGTACGCGCCTCGCGCGACCGCCCCGAACCAGCGGCGCGCCAGGCGCTCGCTCGGTCGTGTCGACTCGGCTCGAGGTCGGCCCGCGATGCAAGAAGTATCGCGCAGCCGGCCGTGATCCTTCGCGCCGTTGAGCTACACGGGGAAGACGACGAAGTCCTGCCCCGTCACGTGGACGGCCACGTTGTGGACGGGAACGGCCCCGATGGCTCCGGCCGGCGCGCCGTGGTGCGCGTGGCCGTGCACGACGAGCTCGGGCCTGTGCATCCCGATCGGGCCGGCGAGGCGGCCCGATCCGAGGAATGCCCAGATCCCTTCGGGCTCGCCCGCGATCGTGTCCACGATCGGCGCGTAGTGAAGGAGCACGATGCGTTTGTGACAACCCGCGACGGCCTCGAGGCCGTGCTCGAGCGCCTCCACTTCCGCCGTCGTCTCACGGTAGATCTGCCGCAACGCGGGCTCGCCGAAGTCAGCGATCTCGGCGCCGGGGAAGCCGCCCACGAATCCCTTGGTCCCGACGATGCCGACCTCGATCTCGCCCACCTCGAGAATGGTGTAACCGCGATCGAGGACGATCACGCCGGCACGAGACAGCTCGGCGGCGACCTCCTCCGGGCGGCACGAGTGATGGTCGTGGTTGCCGAGCACGGCGACCACGGGAATCCGGAGCCCGGCGCAGGCGTCGGCCAGCACGGCGGCCTGCTCGGGCAGGCCGTGCGTCGTCAGGTCGCCGGCCAGGAGCACGAGATCACACGAGTCCGCGACCGCGGCGAACGCGCGCGCGAGCCGCTCGCGCAGCGGCTCCATCGCGTGGACGTCGCCGGCGGCCGCGATCCGGACCACAGTCGTCACGCACGGTGGATACCCGCAAGGCGGGTTCCGGGAACGCGGACCGAGGGTATTTCCGAGTGGTCATGCCCTCCGCTCCACCCGAGAACTTTCACGGCCTCCTCGGCACGATGAAGCGTGCCGCGGCGGCGCTGCGCGAGGCCGAGCTCGAGTTCATGCTCGGCGGAGGGTTCGCCATCTGGGCGCGCGGCGGGCCTCCGACCGACCATGACGTCGACTTCTACGTCCGCGAGCGTGACGCGAAATCGGCGCTCGACGCGCTCGTCGCCGCAGGGTTTCGCGGGGACGTGCCTCCCGAAGACTGGCTGTACAAGGCCTGGGAGGGCGACAACCTCGTGGACCTCATCTTCCGCCCTGCCGGGGGGCCCGTGGAAGACGAGCATTTCGAGCGCGCGACGACGATGGAGGTCAACGCCCAGCGCCTGCCCGTCGCGGCGATCGACGACGTGCTCGTCACGAAACTCCTCGCCATGAGCGAACAGGAGCCGGACTATCGAGCGATCCTCGAAGTCGCTCGCGCACTTCGCGAGCAGGTCGACTGGAACGACGTCGAGGCACGCACGAAGACCTCGCCCTTCGCCCGCGCCTTCTTCACGCTGGGCGAAGGGCTCGGCATCGTGCAGCGCCGGACCGTCCTCACGCCGGCCACGACGCCCTGAGAGATCCCCGGAGGCCGGGTTGCGGTGGCGAGGATCCCGGCCTCCGGATCGTCCACGCGCCGCGGTGCGGCGCGGATGCACGACTCAGAGCGTGTCGTCCCAGTCGCGGTAGCCCGCGCCACCCTGGCCGTAGTACGCACCAAGGTCGGACTGGTAACGGTCCTCGGCCGCGAGTGACTCGTCGTACTCCGGAGCGCTCTTGATCTGCTCCTTCGTGCGATTCACGAAGACGACCTTCTCCGTCTCGTCGATGCCCTGCACGACCCCCGCCGGAAGCATGACCTTCTTGCCGAAGATCCAGGGGCCCGTGTCGACGACGACGTAGCTGCGGCCGACATCGTAGGTGGCTTCGTCGACCTTGCCGATCGAGCCGTCCACGGCCTCGACCGAGAAGCCGCTCAGGTCGGCATGCGTGTCGGCGACGTTCGAGCCGAGGCTCGACTGGTCGCGGTACGTCCAGATGTCGATCAACGTCGTGTTCTGCACGTCTCTCTCCTTCCTTCTGGTGTGGTCAGCGGATCTGCCCGGCTCGTACCCGCAGGCGGAGCGCTCAAACACGGAGCGTCGGGTTAGCCGAGCCTGCGGGCGGGTACCCCGACGGCATGGAGCCGAACGAGGACGGAAGGACGCTCGAGCAGGAGGTCGCCACGGGCGAGAGTGAAGCGACACCGTTCATCGCGCTGTCGGCCGTCGTCGCGGTGGTCGCGGCGTTGGTCGTCGTCGCGCTCCTGGTCGTCGTTCTCGCATACGCGCTCGCGTAGGCGAGGTTCGACTGCGCCCGATCGGGGGTATCTGCGCTCGGTGAGCCGAGCGTTGCTGTTCGAGCAGGATGCGGTGGAGGAGGTTGACGACTGGCAGGATGAGCTGCCGGCGCTTCGTGCGTCCTCCGTCCTCTGGATCGATCTCGAGAGCCCGACCGACGACGAGCTCGAGCACCTCGCGTCCGCGCTCGACCTCAGCGCGCGAAGCGTGCAGCTGCTGCACGACAGGGACCACGAGGCGCCCTGCTTTCACGATTTCGAGAGCTACCTCCAGATCTCGGCGCTGGCTCCGGTGGGCTTCGGCGATCTGGCCGTGCTCGGCTGTCTCGTAGGCGAATCCTGGGTCGTCACGGTCCGTGACCGCCAGCTCGAGATCCTCGAGACGTTCCGCGAGCGCGCATCGGGGTCCGGCAACACGGGCGGGCTCCAGGGACTGGAGTTCCTCGCAAACCTCCTCGAGTGGGTCTTCGAGAGCTACTTCGAGGCGTTCGAGGAAATCGAGGGCGTGCTCGAAGAGATCGAGGTGAGCGCCATGTCCGGCGACATCGACGGCAGTCCAGAGGTTCTCGGTCGCCTGGTGTCGGTCCGCCACGAGGTCGGCCACCTGCGACGCGCGCTCTCGGCCCACCGCGAGCCCATCCTGGCCCTGACTCGACCCGAGGTCGACGCGATCTCGAGCTCGTCCTCGGCCGAGCGCTTCGCTGGGCTGAGCAATCGGATCGAGTCCGCGATCGATGCTGCCCGCGACAGTCGTGAGTCGGTCATCGGGTCCTTCGACGTTCTCCTGGCCACGACGGGGCAGCGAACGAACGAGATCATGAAGGTGCTCACGCTCGCGTCCGTGCTCCTCCTCCCCGGCTCGCTGCTCGCGGGGATCATGGGGATGAACTTTCGGCTCGGTCTCTTCACCAACCCGAACTACTTCTGGGTCGTCGTCGCGATCATGCTGAGCGTGGCCGTCGTGACCCTCGCGATCGCACGCATGCGAGACTGGATCTGAGCCAGCGATCGCGAACACCCATACGTGAACTCTTCCGAGGAGCCAGCGCAGAGCCGGTCGGTGCAGCAGCGCGCGCCGAGGCCCGCCACGGTGCGCTACGTCGTCGCGCTCGCCGCCGCGTCTGCAGGGGTGCTCGTCATGGTCGCGCTCGACGAGTGGGACGTGACCGATCAGCCGGTCTATGCCCCGCTCCTCGCCGCCGTGGCCCTGACCTCCTGGTACGGCGGCTTCGGGCCGTCTGCGGTCGTCGTCGTCACCAGCTGGGGTGCCGCGCTCCCCCTGTTCGGCGGGGCCAGCGGGGACTGGACGTTCACCAACACGCAGGACTTCGTTCGGTGGTGGATCAACCTCGCCGTCGCAGTCGTCCTCGCCACTCTCGGCGGGCTCCTGCGCTTCCGTGAGGAGCGCAGCGCCAACGAGGCGCAGTCCGCCCGCACCGCCGTCGACGAGATCGAGTCCCTGCAGCAGCTCTCGATTGCGCTCGCCACCGCGCTCTCGTCAGCGGACGTCGCACGAGCCGTGTCCGCCCACAGCGCAGCGATCCTCTCGGCGAAAGGCGTAGCGCTCGCGCTCGTCGAGGGTCGCGAGCTGACCGTCGTCGATCCGGGCGGGCTTGCGCCGGAGGGCCGCCCGAACGGAAGTCACATCGACCTCGCGCAGACCGCGATCCTCGCGGAGGCCTTTCGCACCGGGCAGATCGCGGTCGCTCACGACCGCGCGGAGCTCGACACGGCGTTCCGTGAGAGCGCGAGCGCGTTTCCGGACGACGTCCATGGCGCCATCGCGCTTCCGCTTCGCGCCGAGGACGAGGTCGTGGGGGCGATCGGGTTCCTCTTCGGGAGCGACCCTCCGGTCGACGACGACACGCAGGCGCTGGCACGGATAGTCACGGATTTCGCCGGGCAGGCGCTCGAGCGTGCGCGTCTGTACGAGCAGGAACGTGAGTCGCGCCAGGCGCTCGACCGCATCCTGCGTGTCGCGCCTCGCTTCCTCGCCGACGATCTCGACCAGGTGGTGACGGCGATCTGCCGCGAGGCCTGTACGACGTTCGGGGCCGACCGCGCTGTCCTCTGGCGCGTCCGCGAGGACTCCATCGAGCTGATGGGCATGGATCCGGCCCTTCCCGTGAAAGACGAGCACCGCACACTTCCCCTCGCCGACTTTCCGCGCCTGCGGGAGGCGCTACGTGGGCTCGGCTCGTCGTTCATCTCCGACGTGCTCGAGACCACGTACGGGGCGGGCCTGGACTTCCTCCGAACCCTGGGGATCCGCTCCTCGCTGCGCACGCCGGTCGTCATCGGCGCCTCGAGCGAGCTCATCCTCGCGATCTCCTGGAAGCAGATCGTGTCCGAGCCCGATCCGGCGACGATCGTCGTGGTCCGTCGCTTCGCGGACCAGGCGGGCCTGGCGCTCGAGCAGCAACAGCGCCGACGCGCAGAGGCCGAGATAGCCCTACGGGCCGAGGCCGCACGGCAGCTCCAGGAGGTGACGGCAGCCCTCTCGTCGTCCGCGACCACGCTCGACGTCAGCAGGACGTGCCTGGACTACGCGCTCGCCACGATCCGCGCCGAGGCAGGGTTCGTCGTCCTGACCCGGACGCCTGGCACGCCCCTCGTCGAGCTCGTGGCGAGCGCGGGGTACGACGACGCCGAGCTGAGCGCCTGGCGAGCGCAGGATCTCGACTCAGACGTGCCGTTCGCGCGAGCGATCGCATCCGGCGAGGCGGTCTGGGCGCTCTCGCGCGACGCGATGTCGGCGTTCCGCGGTCTCGTCGAGGAACGCTCGAGCGCCTGGGTCTCGATCCCGCTCGTCACGAGCCGTGGAGCGCGCGGCGCGCTGCACCTCTCGTTCCGCCAGCCGCCCACGATCTCCGCCACGCAGCGCGACTGGCTCGAGGCGATGGTCGGTCAGTGCGGACAGGCGCTCGAGCGCTCGAGCCTGTACGAGGGCGAGCGGCGCACCCGTCTGCGGACGGAGCGGCTCCAGGGGATGACGACCCTGCTCTCGAACGCCGTGTCCACCGGCGACGTGGCGACGGTCGTGTGCGACGAGGTGGCGGGAGCCGTCGAGGCAGGCGCCGTCGCCGTCGCGTCGGTGGTCGACGGCGAGGTCTTCTCGACCCTCGCGACGAGCGGCGACGGCGAGCGCCTCGATCCTCTGCTCGCGCAAGGTCACCACGGCCCGTGCGCCGTCGCGATCAGCGAGCGCCGCTCGCTGCTCTTCGCCTCCGGAGCGGAGCTTCGCACCGCCTTCCCGGAGAGCCCGCTCGACATCCCCGCGGAGGGTCCGGTCCTCGTGATCCCGCTCGTCTCCGCGCGGCGCGCGAACGGCGTCCTCGTCGCCGCATGGGAGCGCGAACGTCCCTTCGCCGAGGAGGAGCGCGCGCTCGTGGAGGCGCTCGCCGGCCAGGCGGCACAGGCACTCGATCGTGCGAGCCGCTTCGAGGCGGAGCAGACCATCGCAGAGACACTCCAGCGCAGCGTCCTTCCGACGTCTCTGCCGAGAATCGAGGGTGTCGAGCTCGCTGCCCGCTACCTACCCGGCAGCGCGGAGCTGGACGTCGGCGGCGACTGGTTCGACGCCCTGCATCTGCCCGATGGCAAGGTCGGCCTCGTCGTCGGAGATGTCGTCGGGAAAGGCGTGCAGGCAGCCGCGACGATGGCGCAGCTCCGGAACGCAACGCGGGCCTATTCCGTCGAGCGCCTCCGCCCGGCCTCGGTGTTGCTCCGTCTCAACCGCCTGGCCGACGAGGTGCTGGAGACGTCGTTCGCCACGCTCGCGTACCTGCTGCTCGATCCGGAGACACGTGACTGCAAGCTCTCGTCGGCCGGGCATCCGCCGCCTCTCGTAGCCATGCCCGATGGGCGCGTGGAGCTCCTCGAAGGCGTGCGCGGGCTCCCGCTCGGCACCGGCGTGCGGACGCGCTATCGGCAGCAGACCATCTCGCTCCCGGCGGGAAGCGTCGTCTTGCTGTACACGGACGGTCTCGTCGAGCGGCGCGGGAAGTCGATCGACGACGGTCTCGAGGCCCTCGTCCAGGCGGTCTCGGCGGCGCCGAAGGATCCGGACCGTCTGCTCGAGCACATCCTCGAGCACGTGGTCGGCACCGAGGAGCGGGGAGACGACATCGCGCTCCTCGCTGCGCGCGTGCTTCCCGTCGCGCCGCGCCCCCTCGAGCTGACCCTGGCCTCGCGCCTCGAGTCCATGGACATCATGCGCGACGCTATCCGCACCTGGCTGGAAGGCCTGGAGCTGACTCGCGCGGATCGCGAGGACGTCGTCCTCGCAGCCTGGGAGGCCTGTGCGAACGCGATCGAGCACGCCGTCGAGCCTCGCGACCAAGTCGTCAACGTCGGCGCATTCGTCGAGAACGGGGGCATCCGCGTGAGCGTGTCGGACTCAGGGCGCTGGGCGCCGCCGAGCGAGCGGGACGACAGAGGTCTCGGCCTCAGCCTCATCGCATCGCTCGGGACGTCGATGGACGTGGTCGAAGGTGCCACCGGCACGACGGTGACGTTCGTGAAGACCTTCGACGCTCCCGTCCCCAGCCCGACCCTAGAAGAGCCAGACGAGCAGCAGGATCACGATGATGAGTAGAAGGACTCCGCCACCGATGTACATCGCTCACTCCTTTCCTCGTTCGACTCGCGAGCTATTCCCGTCGGCCCCTGCCACCGAAACCTCGCCGCGTTTCGCGGTCTTGCGGACGGGTACGACAGTCCCAAGCGAGCGAGTGAAGGGAGAGATCCGTGCCTCCACGAGGTGTCGAGAAGGGATCGAAGCGCGAACGACAGTACGAGCACATCAAGGACTCGCTCGAGGAGAGCGGTCGGTCGAACGACGAAGCCGAGGAGATCGCCGCGCGGACGGTGAACAAGGAGCGCGCCCGGCGCGGTGAGGCCCGAAGCTCCTCGAAGCTGTCACGCGAGGACATCTCGTCCGGTCGTCGGGGTGGGATCCGGAGCCACCGCTCCGGCCCGCGTGGACGGACACGCGACCAGCTGTACGAAGAGGCCAAGAAGCGCAACATCCACGGCCGCTCCCGCATGACGAAAGCGGAGCTTCAGCGGGCGCTCGGCGAACGCAGGTAGCGGCGGAGACGTTTCGCGTGCGGTCGGAGCGGGTAGTTCTGCCGGATGGTCGAGGTCGCACACGGTTCGGAGCGGGCGACCGCGATCGTCGTGGTGGAGATGAAGGAGGCCTCGACGACCGAGCTCTCACAGCTTCTCGGGACGGCGGTACGCTGGGGAGACGTCGGAGTCATCATCGACCTCGGCGATCGTGACGACGCGAGCTCCGATCTCCTGACCGTCATTCACCGTGCAAACCGCCAACTTCGGGCCCTGGGTGGCAGGCTCGCGGTGATCTCGCGGCGGCCAGAGCTCCGGCGCATGTTCGACCTGACGCTCCTGAGCGCCGGATTCGGCGTCTACTCGTCGCGGGACGAAGCCCTGCGAAGCTGGACCTAGGGGCGATCGCGCACAGCGCGTACGCTCTCTGTGTGCGTGACGCACGGGGATGAGTCTTCTCATGGACACGAATGTCGACGCCCTCCTCGTCGCCTTCCATCGCGACGGCGACCAGAACGCACGTGAACGGGCGCTCGTCGAGCTCATGCCGCTCGTACGTGCGTTGGCATCCCGCTACGCCGGCCGCGGCGAGCCGCTCGAGGATCTCGTGCAGGTCGGCTCGATCGGGCTGATAAAGGCAGTGGACCGGTTCGACGTCGACCGTGGCGTCGACTTCGCGAGCTACGCGGTACCGACCATCGTCGGCGAGATCCGTCGGCATTTCCGCGACAAGACGTGGGCGATGCACGTGCCACGCCGCCTCAAGGAGCTCAGCTTGCGCCTCTCGCGAACGCTCGACCAGCTCACCACCGAGCTCGGGCGCTCGCCCACCATCGCCGAGCTCGCCGCGGCCGCGGGTGTCGAAGAGGAAGAGGCGATCGAGGCGCTCGACTCGATGAACGCCTATTCGACGCGCTCGCTCTCCGCACCCTTCGACGACGACTCCGACGACAGCCTTTCCGAGAAGCTCGGCGTGGACGAATCCGGGTACATCGACGTCGAGGACGGAACGATCGTCGCTGCCGGCCTGGATGCGCTCGACGAGCGCGAGCGGCAAATCGTGGAGCTGCGCTTCTTTCACGAGCTGACTCAGTCCCAGATCGCCTCGGAGATCGGGATCTCGCAGATGCACGTCTCGCGGCTGCTGCGCCGCGCGCTCGCGACGATGCGCGGCCGGATCGAGGAGGAGGCGCTCGAGGAGTGAGCGAGCTCGTGCGTCTTTCCTTTCCGGCGAAGCCGGACTACCTCCTGCTCGCGAGGCTCGCCCTCACGGGTATCGCCCGTGAAGTCCCGATGTCGGAGGAGCTGCTGGCAGACCTCAAGCTCGCGGTCACGGAAGCCTGCGGCAACTCGGTCCGGCATGCCTATCCGGACGGCGGCGGCAACGTGCTGGTCGCCTTCGGGCTGAGCGACCACTCGTTCCAGATGATCGTCGAGGACCAGGGAGTCGGCGTCGGCTCGGAGGTGGTCGCGCGCGAGACCACGGGCGAGGGAGGGATGGGGATGTCGATCATCGCAGCGATCGTCGACGACCTCGCGATCGGACCGGGAGCGGACGACCGAGGCACCGTCGTCCGGATGACGACGCGCATCGAACCCCCTTCGGATCAGGCCTCGGAGTAGGCGCCCAGGTCGCCGAGAGCCGACGCGGCGTCTTGTGCGACCGGGAGGACGCGATCGAGCATCGTGATCTCGAAGATGCGGCTCGCGGTACCGCGTGGCAGCACGACACGTACGGCGACCTCGGCCTCTCCGAGCTCACGGACGAGCCGGACGAGCATGCCGAGCGCCGTCGAATCCATGAACGAGACGCCGCCGAGGTCGGCGAGGACGCGGTCGAGGTCACGGATGTCCGCGAATGCCGTCTCCAGGTCGGGCGCGGCGAATGCATCGAGCTCGCCGGACGCGTTGACCACCCCGACACGCCCGATCCGTTCGGTACGCACTGCGTGCACGAGGAGAGGAAATCAGGCCGGAGGATCCTGCGGCAGCCTCAGGCGAGGCGACGCCCGCGGAGCGCGTTCCAGAGAAAGAGGATGACCAACGCGCCGACGATCGAGGCAACCCACGTACTCAGGTCGAAGAACTCGTCGATCGGGTCGCCAAGCCCGAGCGCGGTTGCCAGGAAACCACCGAGCAGAGCCCCTGCGATCCCGAGCAGCGTGGTGAGGATGATCCCGACGTGCCCGGCGCCGGGCATGATCGCCTTCGCGATCAGCCCGGCGAGAAGTCCGAGCACGATCCAGGCGACGATGCTCACGCAGCGGGGCGGTCCCGCTCGACGACCGTCGTGTTCTGGCCGCCGCCGGCGGCGTCACGACCGCCGAAGCCACCCCAGCTCGACCAGAAGATCAGCGAAGCCACGAAGCCGATGGCTCCGACGACCACCAGAATGATCCCCGCGACCTGGATGTCGATGCCCGATACCTCCGCGTCGACGGCCCAGGCGAGGATGGCGCCGACTGCGATCAAGAGAATGCTCAAGCTGATTCCCATGGTCACCCCTTCGTCTCGTATGTCGCGGCCGGACCCTGCGCCCGGCACCGAGACGCATGTACCCCACTCGACTGCAGGGGAAACGCGTTACGAGCGCACGAAGGCCGAGAATGCCTCGTCCCGCGATTCGACGACCGTCGCCGCCTGACGGAAGTCGACGATCGCGAGCGTGGCGGCCACCGGGGCGCCCGGCTCGATCACGACCGCGAGCCCCTCTCCAGCGCGCGAGCGTGCAAGACGAAACAAAGCGTGCAATGCCGCGCTGTCGATGAACAGCAGTCGGTTGAGGTCGAGGACGAGCGCACGGCCCGCGGTGAGGTCCTCGAGTTCCTCGACCAGCTCTCCGACGTTCGTCAGGTCGAGCTCGCCGGACAGAACGGCGACGGCGATCGCGGGATCGTCGAGGTCGACGTGCTCCAAGGCGAAGGCACCCACCGCCCGACACAGGATAGGCCGGAGCGTCGTTTTGCCGCCCCTGCATCCGGGAACGGCTCTCGCATGGAGGTCGAGTTCGCCCATCCCGCCGAGCGAGAGCTCGCTCGGCTGTTCGACGCGCACGGCATCGCATGGGAGTACGAGCCGCACACGTTCGTCCTCGAGTGGGACGAGACCGGGGCGGTCCTCGAGGGCTTCACGCCGGACTTCTTCCTCCCCGAGATCGGGATGTACGTCGAATGCACGGTGATGCGGCAGTGCCTGACGAGCAGGAAACTGCGAAAGGTCAGACACCTCCGCGAGCGAACCGGCGCCCTCGTCGAGATCATGTTCAGGCGCGACTTCGAGCGCCTCGCGACGCGCTGGGACGTGCCCTCCCTGTCGCACGCGGCGAATGCCCGTGCAGATGTTTCGACCGGCGGGGGCACGGGTATTCGGGGGGAGCGATGAACGCAGGGTCCAGCGCTGTCGACAAGTACGCGCCCGTCGGGATCGATGTCAGTCGTGCCAACGGCGCGGTCGTCGTAACGGTCAGCGGTGATGCGGACCTCCACTCCGCGCCCGAGCTCCGCGACCGACTCAGGACGTCGATAGCGGACGCGAGCCTCGTCGTCGTCGATCTCTCGGGCGCGACCTTCCTCGACTCGATGGCACTCGGGGTCCTCCTGGCAGCGAGGAAGAACGCCGAGGAACACGGGAAACGCCTCGAGATCGTGGCTGGTACCCCCGAGATCCGCCGGATCTTCGAGATCACGATGCTCGATCGTGTGTTCGAGCTCCACGCGACCCGAGCCCAGGCGATCGGCGACGGCGTCTAGCCAGCGCTAGAGCGCTGATTCCACGGTCGGATGAACTGTTATCAGCGTGTCGACAGCCGTGATCTCGAAGATCCGCAGGATTCGCGAATCGGCAGTCACGACGCGCAGGCTTCGCTCGTCGCCCCTGAGCTCACGAGCGGCTGCGAGAAGCGCGCGCATGCCCGCGGAGTCGAGAAACGTGCACTCGGAAAGATCAACGACGACGGGGTCGGCGGACGGCGCGAGCTCTGCGAGCGCATCCTCGAGCTTCGACGCCGTCGCGAGGTCGAGCTCACCCGACACGCGCGTCAACGCGGCACCACCCGGCAGCAGTTCGCTGCGCACGTCAAAATCGTCAGTCGTGGCCACGGCGAACGAGTGTAGTCGGTCATGCTTGCGACTTCTCGGTCGGAGCGCGAGGTCGGTGTGAGCGACCGAATCGTCCTCACGATCCCGACCGACGTGCGCTTTCGGAGCGTCGCGACGCTCGTCCTCGGCGGGATCGGCAGCCGCGCCGAGCTCGCGTACGAGCGCATGGACGACCTCCAGCTCGCCCTCTCGAGCGCGCTCGACTCGGTCGACGGGGACACGGCGACGATCGAGGTCGACACCGACGGCTCGACGCTCCGACTCGCACTCGGCCGTCTCCGTGACGGCGCTGCGACCGACCCGGCGCTCGTGCGGGTCCTCACACCACTGGTCGACGAGGTCGATCACGAGAGCCGCGACGGCGCCCAGTGGCTCACGCTCAGCATGACGAACGCCGCCTCCTGATCCACGGCGCTCACGGTCACCGCCGAGCGCGAGCGACCGGAGCGGCGTGACGCCCGGATTGCGGGCTTACTCGGAGATCCCCTCGACGAGGCGGCCGGTCGACTCCGGTCGAGCGGTGCGGGCGATGTCCGCCTGCGCGAGGATGCCGACGAGCTTTCCGGCGTCCACGACCGGAAGCCGTCGCACTTGCTCCGACGCCATGCGCTGCACCGCGTCGTCGATCGGCTCCTCGGGCGCCGCCGTCACGGGCTCGTCGCTGCACACGTCGGAGACGGGGACCTTGTGCGGATCGAGGTCGCGCGCCAGCACGTGCAGCACGAGATCGCGGTCCGTGACCATGCCGACGAGCTGGTCGCCGCTCACGACGGGCAGCGAGCCGACGTCCTCGGACAGCATCCGCCGCGCGGCCTCCACGACGGTCTCGTCGCTCCCGACCGACGTCGGCCTCGGAGTCATCACGTCCTTCACATTCGTACTCATCTGTCGTCCTCTCGCTTCGACGTCAAACAGATGGGGTTCCCTCGCGGCCTCGCGAGCAAACACGCCGTTTCACGACGCAAGGGCCGGGGCACACCGAACACATGGGGACGGCGCACTCCGTGATCCAGGGGCCTGGCCCGGAGCCCTTGACGCTCGTCTTCGTCGGGCGCCGGCACTGCGGCGCCACGCGACGCATGGAGAGCCTGGTCGCCTGGGTGAAGGTGACGCACAAGAAGAACCTGCGCGTCGTGCAACTCGACGCGGACCGAAGTCCCGAACTGGCGCAGCGTCTCGGCGTCCGCCTGACACCGACGCTCGTGTTGCTTCGCGGTCGGACGATCGTCCGGGCGCACGAAGGACGGGCCACCGGCCGTCAGATCGAGGAGCTCATCGGCCCGTTCGTCGACAGCGATCCGGCGCGCGCTGCGTAGCTCAACCGGCGGCGAGCGCCTCGCGCAGGCGTGAGATGTCCTCGTACCGCGAGGGGATGTCGTCACGCGGGGCGGCGAGGCGGAGGTCGCGCAGGACCTCGAGCGCAGACAGGAGCACGGGAAGCGGCGGCCCGCTCGCGGTCACCTGGGCGAGGTGGCTCTCGTCGAGCTCGAGCGACGGCCGCTCGATGAAGCGCGCGACGAGCTGGTCGTGGTGCTGCGCGGCGACGCGACCGTGCGTGTCGCAGACGCGGAGGAACGCAGCCGCGTTTCGCTGGAACCAGCCCGCCGCGGAGCTCTCGCCCTCCGCAGCCAGGAACTGGTCGAGGAAGCTCTCGCGACGCAGGCAGTC
Source organism: Gaiellaceae bacterium (assembly GCA_036274755.1). GTDB lineage: Bacteria > Actinomycetota > Thermoleophilia > Gaiellales > Gaiellaceae > GMQP-bins7. The sequence goes on along the minus strand of DASUFC010000060.1, from coordinate 8,220 downwards.
GCGGAGGCTCGCCTGGTCCTCCGGCCGCATGAACAGCATCTTGTCGACGAGGAGCTGCGAGTAGTACGGGTCGTTGCCGCGGCAGAGCCCGAGCAAGAGGTCGATCTCGTTGATACCGGAGAAGTCGCCGGCGTTCGCGCCCCGGTACTCCTGTCGCCCCACGCGGTACGGCTTGTAGTACGGCCTGACGCTGTAGAAGAACCGGTCGACGTCGAGCTCCGAGAAGAGGACGTCGTTGAACCGCCCGACGGCTTCGAGCGCGTCGCGCGCGTCGTCGAAGAGCGTCTCGGCGACCGGGTGCGAGATGCCGAGCGGCGGGATCCGCATGAGAGCGTCCGCGGCGCGCTTGTAGGCGAGGATCCCGCGCGTGTTGTAGTCGAGGAAGAGGAACTCGTCGTGGAGCGAGGTGAAGCTCTTCTGGCGTCCGTCGCGCGCGAGGTTGTGCGTCGCCAGATGGCTCGTCGCAAACCGCGGCACGACGCCGACCGAGGCGCCGATGTGGAGCCCGAGCGCCGTCGCCTCCTCGTGCGGCGACTTGTGCTCGCGGGCCGGGTTCGTCAGCTCGTGGCGGCGCAGCGACGCCATGTACAGGCCGAGGTCTCCGAGCACGTCGAACGCCTGGTCGAAGCCCTCGTCCGTGTTCCCCTCTGCCGCGAGCGCACGCACGTGCTCCCGCCCCTCTTCGAGGATCTGCTGCTTGAGCTCGTCCCCGACGCCCTCGACATCGGCCCGGTCCTCCTGCTCGAAGTACAGATCCTCGAGCGCGGTGTTGAGCTCGACGAACGTGGACCGGATCCACGCATCGAAGGCTTCGACGTTCCTGCTCACCGGGCGAAGCTAACCACGGCCGTCGTCCGCGCCGACGAGGAGCCACGTCTCGACCTGCCCCTTGCCCTTCACCTCCACGAGCCCGCGCGGCTCGGTCTCGAACTGGTCGCCGAGGAGCTCGTACGTCGAGCGCGTGATGTGGATCGAGTCGGGAGTCCCGTGCGACTCCATCCGGCTCGCCATGTTCACGGTGTCGCCCCACAGGTCGTACAGGAAGCGGCGCCTGCCGATCACGCCCGCGACGACCGGGCCGGAGCTGATCCCGATGCGAAGCCGGAGGTCGTGGCCGTTCGACTCCGGAAGGCACTCGGCGGCGCACGCACGCATCGCCAGCGCGAGGCGGGCCAGCGCCTGCGCGTGGTCGGCACGGTGGCGCGGTACTCCTGCCGCAACCATGTAGCAGTCGCCGATCGTCTTGATCTTCTCGACCTCGAAGCGGTCGACGAGCTCGTCGAACGACCCGAAGAGCCGGTCGAGCAGCCCGACGACCTCGCGCGCGTCCAGCCTGCTCGAGAGCGGCGTGAAGTCGACCACGTCGGCGAACAGCACGCTCGCCTCGTCGAAGTGGTCGGCGATGGTCTGCTCCTCGAACTGGAGTCGTTGGGCGATCTCCTCCGGGAGGATGTCGAGCAGGAGCGTCTCGACGCGATCCTGGGCCAGCTCGCGCTGCCGGGCGAACGCCAGGATCACCGAGAAGGCGATGAGCGTCACCGCCGCGACGTTGAGGCACCCGAACGCCACGACCGCCCAGTGCGGCATGTCCGCCTGGTCGGGTCGAACGAGCGCGGCAGCGGGAATCGAGAGCGCGATGAGCGCGACGAAGGCGGCGAACCACGCCCACGCGCGATCGCGGTCGAAGACGGCCGCGCCGAGCGGTGCGACGAACGACCAGAGGATCACGCCACTCGAGGCGACGATCCCACCGAGCGCGACCTGCAGCAACGCCGGGGTCACGAGGATCATCGTGAGCTCGGCGGTCCGCAGGACGGCGAAGTTCCGCGTCCGCGAGAAGACCGCGAGGAAGATCACCGAGAGCACGGAGTACCCCCACGGGAAGAGAGCGGCCACGCGCTCGTCGAGCGCCCAGTACATCGCGCCCCAGACCACTCCGGCCGGTAGGACGCCGGCAACGACACCGACGAAGAACGCCTTCTGCGCGCGTTCGTCGTGCGAGTCGGTCGGGTCCGCCCCGATGGAGAGCACGCGCCCGACGAGCTGCCAGGACCAGCGCCGGATCACGACGATCGAGCGTAGTCGATCGCCGGGCCGGTCAGCGATCGGCGGCCCGGCGCACGAGCTCGTCCTCGACCGCAGCCGGATCGAGGCCGCGAGCGGCGAGCAGGACGTACGAGTGGAACCAGAGGTCGGCGAGCTCGGAAACGAGCCGCTCGTCGCTCTCGCCCGCCCCCGCGAGGGCGGCCTCGACTCCCTCTTCGCCGACCTTGCGTGCCGCGGCCGCAGGCCCTTCGGCGACGAGCGCTCCCACGTACGAGCCCTCGGGACGCTCGGCAGCACGCTCCGCCACACGCCGCCAGAGCCACGGCGCGAAGCAAGACGTGGATCCCGTGTGGCAGGCCGGCCCGACCGGTCGCACGCGCAGGAGAATCGCGTCACCGTCGCAGTCGTCGCGCAGCTCCTCGACGTGCAGGACGTTCCCGGACGTCTCGCCCTTCCGCCAGAGACGCTCGCGCGACCGGCTGAAGAAGTGCGCCTCGCCGGTCTCGCGCGTCAGCCGAAGCGCCTCCTCGTCCATCCAGGCGAGCATGAGCACACGGTTCGTCTCCGCGTCCTGGACGATCGCAGCGGTGAGCTCAGGCGGCATCGCGTAGCGGGATCCCGAGCTCCCGCAGCTCCGCCCGCAACGAGACGAGCCGCGCGGGCCGCTCGTGCAGGATCGACGCGAGGAGCGCGGCCTGCGCAACCTCGAGCGCATCGGCGACGTGCCGGGCCGTTCCCGCGCCGCCCGACGCGATCACGGGAAGCGAGACCGCATCCGCGACGGCACGCGTGAGCTCGAGCGCGTACCCGTTGCGCGTGCCGTCCGCGTCGATCGCCGTCAGCAGAATCTCACCCGCGCCGCGCGACTCGACCTCTCGCGCCCACTCGACGACGTCTCGTCCGGTCGGCTTCGAGCCCGCTCGCGAACGCACCTCTCGTCCACCCACGTCGATCGCGACGACGACGGCCTGTGACCCGAGGCGCGCGGCGAGCTCGCTCACGAGCTCCGGGCGCTCGAGGGCGCCGCTGTTCACGGCGACCTTGTCGGCGCCGGCGGCGAGCAGTGCCTCCGCGTCGCCTACGGAGCGGACGCCACCGCCGACCGTGAACGGGATGGCGAGCCGCTCGGCGATGCGCGACACGAGCTCGAGCAGCGCCGCCCGTCCGTCGAGCGTCGCTCGCACGTCGAGGTAGACGAGCTCGTCCGCGCCGGCATCCGAGTAGCTCGCCCCAAGCTCGACGGGGTCGCCCACGTCACGCAGACCTTGGAAGCGGACACCCTTGACGACGCGTCCGCCCGCCACGTCGAGGCAGGGGATCAGGCGCGGGAGAGGCATCGCTGCAGGAAGCGCGCGCCGGCCGGGCCGCTCTTCTCGGGGTGGAACTGGACGCCGAGGAACGAGCCCCGCTCGGCGACCGCCGCGACGCCCTCGGAGCGCGCGGTCGTGGCCGGCGTCTCGGCCGCGTACGAGTGCGCGAAGTAGAACGCGTCGCCGCTCGGCTGGACGGTCGCCCACCCGATTCGCGGCACGCGACCCTCCCGGAGCCGGACCGCCCGGCCCGGCAGGATCCCGAGCCCCTCGACACCGCCGTCCTCCTCCGTCTCGTCGAGCGCGAGCTGGAGCCCGAGGCAGATGCCCAGCGTCGCGCGGCCGGCAGCGACACGCTCGCGCAACGCGTCGTCGAGGCCGCGACCGCGCAGGCCTGCCATCGCGCTCGCGGCCGATCCCACGCCGGGCAGGACTGCGAGGTCCGAGCCCGCGACGACGGCGGGATCCGACGTCGCCGCGGCGTCGACGCCGAGCCGCCCGAAGGCGAGGAGGACCGAGCGCACGTTTCCCGCCCCGTACTCGCAGACGGCGACGTTCACACGAGCCCCTTCGTGGAGGGGAGACCGGCGCTCTCGACGCGGACTGCGGCGCGCAGCGACCGGCCGACCGCCTTGAACGCGGCTTCGGCGACGTGGTGATCGTCACGGCCACTCGCCTCGAGATTGATCGCGAGCCTGCCCGCCTGCGCAAGGCTCCTCAGCATGTGCTCGGCGAGCCCCGGGTCGCGCTCGAGCCGCACCTCCGCCGCGGGTCGTCCGCCGAGGTCGACCGCGGCCCGAGCGAGCGCGTCGTCCATCGGCACGACCGCGTCGCCGTAGCGCGCGATGCCGCGCCGGTCCGCCAGCGCGGCGGCGAGCGCCTCCCCCAAGGCGATCGCTGCGTCCTCCGCGGTGTGGTGCTCCCCCGTCTCGAGATCGCCGACGCCCTCGAGCACGAGATCGAAGCCGGCGTGGAATGCGAGCTGCTCGAGCAGGTGGTCATACAGTCCCGCGCCCGTCGCGACGCGAACGAGGCCCGAACCGTCGAGCCCTAGCCGCACGCGAATGCGCGTCTCGGCGGTGGCGCGCACGTGCCGCGTGCGGCGCCCCGAGGGCGACGCGGCGGGCGGTGGACGATCGAGCGCGCGGGCGAGCGCGTCGAGCAGGAGGTCGTCGTCCTCGCGGTCGCGCACGCTGAACCGCAGGCCGTTCGCGTACGCGCGCACGACGATCCCCGACCGCAGGAGGGTCGCTGCCACCTCCTCCGTGTTCTCGAGCGGGACGAAGAGGAAGTTCGTCGCGGACGGAAGCGCCGGCACTCCGAGGACCTCGAGCACGCGCGCGCAGCGCTCGCGCTCCTCGACCTGCCACGAGACGTCGGGCGGATCGGCGAGACCCGCGAGCGCGAGCGTCGCCGAGATCCCGGAGATGGGCTGCGGCGCCTGCCGGCGGTTCAGCTCGGCAGCCGTGTCGCGGTCGGCGAGCGCGTACCCGACGCGGGCGGCGGCGAGCCCGAAGGACTTGGAGAACGTGCGCAGCACGACGACTCCGTCCTCGATCGAGTCGACGGCGGTCGCCCCCGAGTACTCGAAGTACGCCTCGTCGACGACGAGCGGACGCGCATCGGGAAGCGGCCGAAGCTCGCCGGTGGGATTGTTCGGACGGCAGGAGAACGTCACGGCCGGATCGACGTCGCCGACCTCCGCCCCGGCCAGCTGAGCGCCGATGCGGTACAGCGGATACGTCGGTTCGTCGGCGATCGCGACTGTATCGCCGGGTCCGGCGAACGCGCGCGCGCAGAGGAGGATGAGGTCGTCGGCGCCGGCGCCGAGCACGACGTTCTCGGGCGCGACGCCCGCGTAGCGCGCGATCCCCTGCACGAGCTCGGAGAAGCCGCCGTGCGCGTAGGTATTCACCTCGGCCAGCGCGCCCGCGATCGCCCCGGGCCGCGCGAACCGCGACGGCTGCGCGGGGACGTTCCCGTCGAAGCGGAGGATCTGGATCGGATCGAGCTCGACCGAGCGGGCGATCTCCGCGGTCGAGGGCGCCCAGATGTACTCCGAGAACGTTTCGGGGAGGGCTCTCATCGCCGCACCGCCGCAGCGTGCGCAGGCATGCCCTCGACCGCCGCGAGCGCCTCGACCGTCGGACGAAGAGCGGCCAGCCCCTCCTTCGTCAGGCGCTGGACGGTCACCGGCTTGAGGAACGTCTCGAGGCCGAGCCCGCCGACCGAGCGCGCCCAGCCCGCCGTCGGGAGGACGTGGTTGCCTCCGGTCGCGTAGTCGCCCGCAGCGACGGACGACCAGGGCCCGACGAACACGGCGCCTGCATTCCTGACGCGGTCGGCGAGCACGTCCGCATCCTCGCCGAGGACGACGAGGTGCTCGGGAGCGATCGCGTCGACCTCGGCCAGCGCCGCCGCCGCGTCGCCGTTCACGGCGACGACACGGCAGGTGGAGTCCGGGCCGTGCTCGGCCTGGGCGGCGAGCTCGAGCGCCGCGATCTCGTCCTCGGCACCCCGTCCGGCGAGGACGACCACCTCGGACGGCCCCGCGGGCAGGTCGATGGCGACCTCGCGGGACACGAGGAGCTTCGCCTCGTTCACGTACCTGCCTCCCGGCCCGCAGATCTTGTCCACGCGCGGAATCGTCTCGGTGCCGTACGCGAACGCGGCGATCGCAGGCGGCCCGCCGAGCGCCCACACCTCGTCGATGCCGAGGAGTCGGGCCGCGGCGGCGACCAGGCCCGAGCCCTCCGGCGGCGTGGCGACGACGATGCGCGCGACACCGGCGGCGAGCGCCGGAACGGCGCACATCACGAGCGTCGAGACGAGCCCTCGCGGAACGTAGATCCCGACCGACGCGAGCGGGAGCCAGCGGCGCTCGAGGTCGACGCCGGGCCGGATCTCGAGCCGAACGTCCGCCGGCCGCTGGGCCTCGTGCCAGCGGCGCACGGCATCTGCGAGCGCGAGCACCGCGTCAGCGGGGAGGCCCTCGGCGGGCTCCGCCCGTGCGGGCTCGACGCCGTCCAGCCGGAGCGCCCACTCGCGCACGGCGACATCGCCGCCAACGCGGACGTCCTCCAGGATCTCCGCGACGCTCCCCATGTCAGGACAGCATCCGCTCGACGGGGACGAGCAGGATCGACGAGCCTCCGGCCGCCTCGAGCCTCGGCAGGAGCCGGAACACGTCCGCAGCCGGCACGAGAGCGTGGATCGCCACCATCCCGTCCTCGGCGAGCGGGAGAACGCTGGGCGAGCCGGAGCCGGGGACGATCCGCGTGATCTCCTCGAGCGCGCTCTCCGGCGCGTTGAGCATGAGGTACCGGCTCTCGCGGGCCTGGACCACGCTCCGCAGCACCGTCGCGAGCTCGTGTGCGCGCTCGTCTCCGCCCGCGCGTCCGACGAGCACGGCCTCGGACGAGAAGAGCGCGCCGAGGGAGCGGAGGCCGTTCGTGCGCAGGGTGCTGCCGCTCGAGACGAGATCGACGATGGCGTCCGCGAGGCCCAGCCGCGGCGCGACCTCCACCGAGCCCGTGACGCGCACCAGCTCCACCGAGACGCCGCGTTCGCCGAGCAGCTCCCGGGCGAGTCGCGGATAGACGGTGGCCACACGAAGCCCGTCGAGGTCGTCGAGATGCGTCGCCCACGACTCCGTCGGCACCGCAGCTTCGAGCGTGCACGCGCCGAAGCCGAGCGACAGGAGCTCCTCGACCTCGGCGCCGCTCTCGCGGACGAGGTCGGCCCCCGTCACGCCGCAGTCGACGACGCCGTCCTGCACGTACTCCGGGACGTCCGCGGCGCGTACGAGCAGGACGTCGACCGGGGCGTTGCGGCACGGGAAGGCGAGTGCCCGCTCTCCGGGCTGCTCCGGGCCGAGGCCCGCGTCGGCCAGCAGGCCGACCGACGGCTCGCGGAGGCGTCCCTTCGCCGGGACGGCGACCGTCAGGCGGTCCGACCCGGCGCGCTCTTCCGCCGGTCGAGCACGAGGCGATAGCCGTCCGCGCCTCGCCTCAGCCACTGCGCGACCCGCGTCACCGTCGTCGTCGACGCGCCCGTTCGCGCCGCCACCTCCAGGTACGGCAGCCCCTCGTCCAGGAGCCTCGCCGCCTGCCAGCGATGCGCCAGCGCCTCGAGCTCCGCCAGCGTGCAGAGGTCGCGGAAGAACCGCTCCGCCTCGTCCACCGTCCGGAGGCTCAGGATCGCCTCGAAGAGGTCTCGTGTCTCGCTCGTTCGCCATTCGTGTGAGGGCTCGCTCATGTGGCACTCGGTCGTTGCCGGAGCAGAGTAGCATGTTAGCGTGCTAACACAAGGGGCCAAGACGCTCGATGTCATTCCGGCCGTGGACCTGCTCGGCGACGAAGCCGTGCGCCTGAGGCACGGCGACTACGGGACCGTCGTGAATCGCCGCGACAACCCGCTCGCCCTGATCGAGACGTACGCCGGCGCGGGCGCGAGCCTCGTCCACCTCGTCGATCTCGACGGTGCGCGCGACGGACGGACGCGTCCCGAGCTCGTGCGGCAGGCTGCGCTCGCCGCGGCCCCGGCGCAGATCCAGGCATCCGGCGGCATCCGCTCAGTCGAGGACGCGGAGGAACTGCTCGATGCGGGAGCGGCCCGCGTCGTCGTCGGCACGGCAGCCTTCGCCGCGCCGGACGCGCTCCCGACCTTCACGGAGGCGCTCGGGGGCCGGCTCGTCGTCGCCGTCGACGTGAGGGATGGAGGCGTTCTCGTCGGCGGCTGGCTGCGGAAGACCTCCCTGACCGTGGATGACGCGCTCGGACGCTGCCGCGCAGCCGGCGTCTCGCGAGTCCTCTGCACCGCGATCGACCGGGACGGGACGCTCGACGGGCCGGATCTCGCACTC
>DASUFC010000059.1:0-7344 GCA_036274755.1 Gaiellaceae bacterium | reverse complement strand
CGACGATGCGCCTCGACGAGGAGGATCCCGTCGAGGCCTGGCGCGCGCACGCCGCGATGCTCCAGGCGCGCGCAGACGCGCTCAACGGAGCGCAGTTCGACGCGATCCGCTTCCGCGGGCCGGGCACCGACCTCGTCGTCGGCCTGCTCGGCGGCTCGCGCTGGATGTGCGCGACGTTCCAGACGGAGACCGGGATCGAGCACCTGCCGAACATCCCCACGGAGGAGGTGTTCACGACGCCGGACTGGCGCCGGACAGAAGGTGTGGTGCGATCGACCTATCCCCTCGTCGTGCCCGGCATCGGCAAGCGCGTCGAGGGGCTCGAGCTGCGGTTCGAGGGTGGCAAGGTCGTGGACGTGCAGGCAGAGGGCGACGGCGCCGAGGTGATCCGCGCGCAGATCGCGAGCGACGACCGGGCGCCGTTCCTCGGCGAGATCGCGCTCGTCGACGGCTCCTCGCGCGTCCGGGAGACGGGGCTCGTCTTCGAGAACACGCTCTTCGACGAGAACGCGAGCTGCCACGTCGCCTACGGCAGCGGGCTGCCCTTCGCCGTGGAGGGAGCCGAGGGGCTCGACACGGACGCGCTGATCGAGCAGGGAATCAACGTGGCCGGCGTCCACACGGACTTCATGATCGGCGGCCCCGAGGTCGAGGTCGACGGGCTCGCCGCGGACGGCTCGGCAACCCCGATCCTGCGCGACAACGCCTGGGTTCTGTAGACGCCTACTACCCGACGGCGAGCAGTCGCGGGTCGTCGCGACCGCTCTCCGCGAGCGCGTAGACGCCGAGCAGTTCCTCGGTGCAGGGCACGACGTCGAACGTCCGCTCGACGTGGGCGTGACCCGCGGTACCGAGTGCCGGCCAATGCTCATTGCCCCGGACGAGCTGCCGGATCGCGGTTGCGAGCGAGCCCGGGTCGCCCTCCGGCACGAGGTGTCCGCTCTGACCGTCGAGCACGACCTCGGGGATGCCGGCATGCCGTGTCGAGACCACCGGGAGCCCGGCGGCGTGCGCCTCCATGAGGGCGACCGGCGCGCCCTCCCGGTCTCCGTCGGCGGCCTCCATGCTGGCGAGCACGAAGAGATGCGCCTCGTTCAGCAGTCGGCGCACGAACGTGCTGTCCTGCCACCCGTGGAGCGTGACGACTCCCTCGAGCCTCAGCTTGCGTACGAGCGCTTCGAGGGGCTCTGCGAGCGGGCCGCCGCCGACGACGTCGTACCGGACGGGAATGTCGCGCGCGACGTCCGCGATCGCCTCCAGCGCGACCGCGTGTCCCTTCTTCTCGACGAGCCGCCCGACCGTGACGATGCGTACGGTTTCGCCGGGCCACAGGTGCCGCGTGCGGAACGGGATCTCGTCGACCATGATCGGCATGCGTAGCCGCGCCAGCTTCTCCGGCGGACAGCCGAGGGACTCGAGCGCCCGGCGGGCGTGCTCGCAGTTGAATGTCACGACGTCCGCCGTCTCGAACAGGATGTCGTACATCGCCGCGCCGTGCGCCCGCGGCTCGGCGCTGAAGTCGTAGCCGTGGAACGTCACGACGAGCGGCGCTCGGGCCTGCTCCCTCGCGAACGCGAACCGCCGGGCGTTGGGGCCGAAGTGTGCGTGGAGGACGTCGTGGCGACCGGGCGCAAGCGGGATCGACGGCACGGGGTCGAGAGAGTCCGGCGTCAGTGTGGCGTCGACGTACTGCGCTCGGCCGAGCAGCCCGGAGCCGGCGACCTCGTCGTGCACGGGCTCGCCCCGGCGCGGGCGGTGGTGAGAGACGACGTCGACCACGTGCCCGGCACCCAGGAGGCCGCGCATCTCCGTCAGCAGGAACGTCTCGCTGAGCACCGGAAAACGCTCGAGTAGAAATGCGACCCGCAGGGTTTCGGTCATCCGTCCAGCGAGGCCGTGAGCGCTGTGAACGCCTCGAGGAAGCGCTCGGGCGTGTGGTTCGTGCGAGCCCACTCGCATCCCTCGACGCCGAGCCGGAGCCGCAGGTCGTCGTCGTCGAGCAGGCTTTCGATCGCGTCCCCGAAGGCGTCGAGCGCATCGAGCCCGCTGCCGTCCCATCGCCCGACGTACCGGCCGAACCGAGACGTGACGCCCTCCGGATCCTGGCAGGACACGATCGGCGTGCTGCAGTGGAGAGCCTCGAGGAAGCTGATCGGGAGGGACTCGTGGATCGACGTGTTGACGATCATCCACGCCGAGCCCAGGACGGAGCGCTTGGACTCACCGTCCACATGGCCGAGAACGGTGACGTTCGAGGGAAGCCGCTCGGGGTGCCACGAACCAGGCCCCTCGAAGTGCGCGCGGCCCAGCACCACGAACTCGACACGCGGGAAGCGCCGAGCGAGCTCGACGAAGACCCACGGACGCTTGATGGGGTCCAACCGTCCGAGGAAGGCGACTCGAGGCCGCTCGGACCGGCGGGCGCCTACGGCCACGGGTGCGACGGGATTGGGGAGGAAGTGGACGCCGGCGGGCTCGACGTCGTACGTCGATCTCATCCTCGGCGCCGCAAGCCCGGGGGCGGGGGACGCGAGGACGACGGGGCTGCCGGTCGTCTCCGAGCGAGCGACGTGCGCTCCGAGCGACCGACAGTCGACAGCGTCCACGCCCTGCGGAGATTCGAGGCGCGAAGGAAGCTCGAGCGTGGCGATCCGCTGGACGTCGGCCGGCGACCGCGGGTCGCGAATCCAGACGATCGTGGGGAGGTCGCGCGCCTCCAGAACGGGGAGATAGTTCGGGCGGTAGTCGACGGTCAGAAACAACCCGACGTCTGCCCGGTCGAGTCTTCGCGCGTAGCGCCTTCGGTCGTCCTCGTGCTTGACGAGTGGGATGCCGCTCTCGTGCCGGTCGGGTCGGCGGGTTCCGAGCCCGCGTCTCCCGGCGAGCAGGACCGGCGGTCGATCGACTTGCCGTGCGCCGGCCAGGCACTCGGCGCTCGTCCGCGCTGCCCATCCGAACCCGCCCATGCGACCCAGCCCTGGGTCGAAGAACTCGTTGGCGACGATGCCGACCGCGCGCGCGTCCGACCGCCCGACGCGCCGCGCGATGGGGAGCAATGTCGGCCGCAACGACATCGGACGTGACGCAGTCAACCAGACGCGGCGGCGGATCGAGCCGCGCTCTGTCTCGGGTCAGGCAACCCGGCGGGAGGCGATGCCCTGCAGGGTCGTGGCCAGCCGGCGGAACGGCCCGTCCGTCGCGATCAGCTCGTCGTACGTCCCGCGCTGCGTGATGCGGCCGCGCTCCATCACGAGGATCTCGTCGGCACGGCGGACGGTCGTCAGGCGGTGGGCGATGATGATCGACGTCCGGCCGCGCAGCAGCGTGTCGAACGCGCGCTCGATCAGCACCTCGGTGGGGCGATCGATGTTCGAGGTCGCCTCGTCGAGGATCAGGATCCGCGGATCGGCGACGAGCGCCCGCGCGATCGAGATCAGCTGGCGCTCGCCGGCCGAGAGCCCCGCGCCGCCCTCGCGGACGACATGATCGAGCCCTTCGTCGAAGCGCGCCGCGACGCGGTCGACCCCGATCGCGTGCGCGGCGGCGACGACCTCCTCGTCGGTCGCGTCCGGCCGGGCGAAGCGGATGTTGTCGGCGATCGTGCCGCTGAAGAGGAACGGGTCCTGCAGGACGACGCCGAGCTGCCGCCGGTACGAGCGGAGCCGGACGTCGCGCAGGTCGGTGCCGTCCACGCGGATCGCCCCGTCGGCCGGGTCGTAGAAGCGCGCCACGAGCTTCGCGGTCGTCGACTTGCCGCCGCCCGACTCGCCGACGAGCGCGATGCACCCACCCGCGGGGATCTCGAGCTCGAGCCCGTGGATCACCGGCTCGGCGCCGTAGGCGAAGACGACGCCGTCGAGGTCGAGGCGCCCCTCGATGCGACCGAGGTCGCGCGCGCCGGGCCGGTCGACGATGTCGTGCTCGGCGTCGAGCACGGTCGAGATCTTCCCCATCGCCGCGGTCGCGGCCTGCACCTGGCCGTAGAGCTCGGACAGCTCCTGCAGCGGCTGGAAGACGAGGGACAGCATCCCAACCGCGGCGATCAGCGTTCCGATCTCGAGGCTGCCGCCGTCGATCATCAGCGCGCCGGCGTAGATCACGGCGACCTGGGCGACCACACCGAGGAGCTCGATCGCCGGGAAGAAGACGGACGAGAGCTTCTGCGCGTACGTGTTCGAGACGCGGTTCGCGTCGTTGAGCTCCTCGAACTCGCGCTGGAACGCGCGCTCGCGGTTGAACGCCTGCACGACCGCCATCCCCGCCACGGACTCCGCGAGCTGCGCCGTGACCGCGGCTATCCGTGTGCGGACGTCGGAGAACGCCGCGTGTGAGCGCCGCTGGAACCACCGCGTGATGAGGATCCCCGGCGGCAGGACGAGCAGCGCGACGAGCCCGAGGCGCCAGTCGAGCAGGAAGAGGCCGCCGATCGCCGCGACGAGCGTCAGCGTGTTGACCACGAGCGTCGTCAGCCCCTGGTTCAGGACGTCCGACAGCGCGTCCACGTCGCTCGTGAGGCGCGCGATGATCCAGCCGGCCTTCTGCTCGGAGAAGTAGCGCAGCGACAGCGACGTCAGGTGCTCGAAGAGGTCGCGCCGCAGCTCGAGCACCATCCGCTGGCCGACCGCCGCGAGCATGAGCCAGGTCGCCGTGCCCAGGAGCCATGCGACGACGCCGATCGCCACATACGCGATGACGTCCTCGGTGAGGCGACTTGTGTCGCCCGCGACGATGCCGTTGTCGATCGCGTCCCCGACGATGTGCCACATCACGACCGGGGCCGCGGCGGAGACGGCCGCGAGCGCGAGCACGACGGAGAGCCGTCGGCGACGCCCCTCCGTGTAGCGCCAGAGGCGCGTCAGGCCGGTGCGCTTCGGTCTCATGCCGCGAGCGCCTCCTCGCCGAAGAGCTCTGCGAACGGCCCGCCGGCGCGGATCAGGTCGTCGGGGAGGCCCTGCTCGACGATCTTGCCGTCGCGGAGCACGATCGCGCGGTCGGCGACGAGGACGGTCGAGAGCCGCTGCCCGGAGATGAGCACCGTCCGCCCGGCCACGGCGGGCCGCAGGTTCTCGACGAGGTGGCGCTCGGTCTCGGTGTCGACGGCGGACATCGGGTCGTCGAGGACGAGCACGCGCGAGCCCGCGATGAGCGCGCGCGCGAGCGCGACCCGCTGGCGCTGGCCGCCGGAGAGGTTGACGCCGCGCTCGCCGATCAGCGTGTCGTAGCCGTCGGGCAGGTCGTCGACGAACTCGGCAACCCCGGCCGTCTCGCATGCGTCGAGCACGTCGGCCCAGTCCGCGTCGGGTCGGGCGGCGAGCAGGTTGTCGCGCAGCGGCACCGAGAAGAGCACGGCTTTCTGGGTCACGATCGCGACCGCCTTGCGCAGCTCGGTGAGGGAGACGTCGCGCGCATCGACCCCGCCGATCAGCACGCGGCCCTCGGTGGGGTCGTAGAAGCGTGGAAGCAGGTTCAGGAGCGACGTCTTGCCTGCGCCGGTCGGCCCGCAGACGGCCACGATCTCGCCCGGCGCCGCGTCGAGCTCGATTCCCGAGAGCACCTCGCCGCCCGTCGAGTACGCGAAGTGGACGTTCTCGAAGCGCACGGGGAGCGGTCCCTCGGGCAGCGATGCCGGCCGCTCCGGCTCCGGGAGCGACTGGATCCCGTCGAGCCACGCGAAGCTCCGCGACGCCGCCGCGGTTGCGCGCTGGCCGAGGTTGATGATCCAGCCGAGCGCCTCGAGCGGCCACACGAGCTGGAGGAGCAATGTGATGAAGAGCGTGAACTGGCCGATCGTCAGGTTCCCGGCGATCGCCTCGCGTCCACCGATGAGAAGCACGGCCGCGATCCCGATTGTCGGGAGGAAGACGAGGCCGGGGAGGAAGCGCGCCTCGACCGACGCCTGGCGCATCGTCTCGTGTCGCACGGCCTCCGCCCGGTCCGAGAAGCGGTCGCGCACGTCGTCCTCGCGGCCGAAGGCCTGCACCATCTCGATCCCGACGACGGCCTCGTCCGAGGCCTCGGTGAGGTGGCCCTTCTTCCGCTGCACCTCGCGCGAGATCGGGAACACGCGGTGTGCGAAGAAGTAGGTGAGGACGGCGATCGGCGGCATCGCGACGGCCGCCGTGAGCGCGAGCTGCCAGTTCACGACCGAGAGGACGATCGCGGCGCCGATCAGCATCAGCACGCTCTGGATCGCCTGCACGACGCCCCAGCCGATGAAGTAGCGCACCGGGTAGATGTCGTTCGTCGCCCGCGAGATGACCTCGCCCGTCGCATGACGGTCGTAGAAGGCGCGCGGATACCGGAGGTACGCCTCGTAGAGCATCGACCGCAGCCGCGCCTCGACCGTGATCCCGATCCGGGCGGTCGCGTACCGGCGGGTGAAGTTGACGCCGAAGCGGAGCGAGGCGACGACGACGATCGCCGCGAGATAGGGGACGAGCAGCGAGCGGTCGCCTCCGTCGATCGCGTCGTCGATGGTGCGCTGGACGAGGATCGGGATGAGCAGCGAGAGCAGCGTGAACACGAGCGCGCAGGCGAGCCCGACCGAGACGAGCCGATACTGCGCCCGCCAGAGCGGGAACAGGTGCCGGATCGTCGGCCAGAGAGTGAGATCCGAGGGATCGACGTTCGTCACGGGGTGCTCCTCGCCGTGTCGCGGGCACGGTGTCGTACGGGAAGCCGCCCCGCGCGTGCGGGGCGGAAAAGACTGTCCGGCGGGCCTGCGCCTCGAGCCGGACGTCCCCAAGCGTAGTCGAACCCCAGGACGCCGTTTGTACGGTTTTCCGCCCTTCTCATGCGGCTTGGAGGCACCGATAGCCATCTCTGACACTGACCGGACGACAATTCGCACTTGACAGACATCATTTTGATGTCATACTGGCGTCCATGGAGCTGCACATCGATGCGATCAAGCGCGACGTGGCCGGCGTGGTCGCGGCGCTCGGCGACGAGGACGTCGTCGAGCAGTGGCGGCGCCTCGCAGATGCCGTCGAGCCCTCCCTCCGCCTCCGGCTGATCGACCTGCTGTCCGAGGCGGCCCTCTCGCTCAACTCCCAGCTCGACATCGGCCACGTCGAGGTGCGCATGGCCGGGCGCGATCCCGAGCTCGTCTTCGTCGACGAGCCTCCGGCGCGCGAGGAGCCGCCGGCGCCCGGCGACGACCTGAGCGCCCGCATCACGCTGCGTCTCCCCGAGGGGCTCAAGGCGAGCCTCGAGGTCGCGGCGGCCCGCGAGGCCGTCTCCACGAACGCATGGATCGTCCGGGCGCTCGCCCGGGCACTCGAGCCGCGCTCGGCGCGGCGATCGTCCAACCGGCTCCAGGGCTACGCCCGGAGCTGACGGAAG
>DASUFC010000058.1:0-28513 GCA_036274755.1 Gaiellaceae bacterium | reverse complement strand
GACGTGCGCGTCGACCGCTACTTCCGGGTGTTTCGCAACTCGCGCTACCCGTTCATCGACGTGAAGGCGAAGCAGGAGGACCTCACCGAGGTCGTCGAGGTCGACGGCGACGAGGCCTTCATCCTCCACCCCGGCGAGTTCGTGCTCGGTTCGACGCTCGAGCGCGTGACGCTCCCCGACGACCTCGTCGCTCGCCTGGAGGGGAAGTCGAGCCTCGGTCGCCTCGGCCTCCTCATCCACTCGACCGCCGGCTTCATCGACCCCGGCTGGGACGGCCACGTCACGCTCGAGCTCTCGAACGTCGCGAACCTCCCGATCACGATCTACCCGGGGATGAAGATCGGACAGCTGTCCTTCGTCCAGCTGTCCGAACCGGCGGAACGGCCGTATGGCTCCGCCGGGATCGGCTCCAAGTACCAAGGTCAGCGTGGCCCGACACCCAGCCGCTACTGGCAGAACTTCGAGTCGGACTAGGTCAGTCCGGCGCGCAGTCGACGGCCCCGGGCGCTTCGATCCGCGCCAGTAGCCCGTTCAGCTCGACGAGATGCTCGTCGTCGTAGCGCGATTTGAAGTACTCCTCGATCTGCGCCACGTGGCTCTCCGACGCGGTGCGGAGCTTCGAGTAGCCGTCCTCCGTCAGGACTGCGTAGACCACTCGACGATCGCTGTCGCACGAGCCGCGCTCGACGTAGCCGGCGCGCTCGAGACCGTCGAGGAGGCGCGTGATCCCGGATGCCGTGAGGAGGACCTCCTCGGCCAGATCGACCCGGCGCATGCGCCGATCGGGCGCTCGCGACAGCCGTAGGAGCACTTCGTAGTCCGAGATCGTGAGTCCGTGATCCGCGGTCAGCTGGGCGCTGAGATGCCGGGTCGCGTGCGCCGAGGCGCGCACGAGCGAGACGAACGACTCGACCGCAACCGATTGCTCACTCAATACTTGACTCGTCATCTTTCTTCCTCTATATTACTTGCGTACTCAATAGTAGCGGACGCAAAGGAGAACGCAATGTCCATCCTCGCAGAGACTTCGGCGAGCGTCATTCCCACCGGCACCTGGTCGATCGATCCCTCGTGGTCGTCGCTCGAGTTCGAGGTTCGCAAGCTCGGCCTCGTGACCGTCAAGGGTCGCGTCCCCGGCTTCTCGGGCACGGCAGAGGGCGGGGAGGACGGCGGAATCGAGGGCGTCGTCGACGCGACCAGCATCACGACCTTCGACGAGACCCGCGACGCGCACATCCAGTCCCCCGAGTTCTTCGACACGGAGCGCTACCCGGAGGTCACGTTCGCGTCGACCTCCGTCGACCTGGACGGCGACGAGGTGGTCGTGCAGGGCGACCTGACCATCAAGGGCACCACGAAGCCGGTCGAGCTCCGGGGCGAGCTCGTCGGGCCGGCCAACGATCCGTGGGGCAACGAGCGCATCGGCCTCGAGCTCGCAGGAACGGTGGATCGCACGGACTTCGGTCTCGAATGGAATGCGCCGCTTCCCGGCGGCGGCTTCCTTCTTCCCAACGAGGTCGTCGTGAGGGCCTACTTCGCGGCGACGAGGATCGCGTAGGCAGGCCGATGCGGGTCCTCACGATCTCGGGCAGCCTCCGGGCAGGGTCGTACAACACGGCCCTCGCCCGGGCGGCCGCCGCTGTCGCCCCGGAGGGTGTCGAGGTCGAGCTGTACGACCGACTCGGCGAGCTTCCGCTGTTCGATGCCGACCTCGAGAGCCTGGAGCCCGAGGCGGTCGCGGATCTCCGTGAGCGGATCACCGACGCCGACGCGATCCTCTTCGTCACGCCGGAGTACAACGGCTCGATCCCCGGCGTGCTCAAGAACGCGATCGATTGGGCTTCGCGGCCGAAGAACGACGCCGCGTTGCTCGGCAAGACGGTTGCCGTCGCCGGCGCGAGCACCGGTCAGTACGGGGCGATGTGGGCCCAGCAGGACCTTCGCAGAATCCTCGGTATCGCCGGTGCGCGGGTCGTCTGCCCGGAGCTGCCCGTCTCCCGCGCGCAGGACGTCTGCGACGAGAACGGCGGCCCGAACGCACTCGTCGTCGAACGGCTGCGGACGCACATCGCGGAGCTCGTTCGCGAAGCGGCGCCCGTCGCCGTCGCCGCCTGACTCTCCCGAGAACGTGGAGGGGCCGCGTCGCCGCGGCCCCTCGAACACGGATACCCAGCGTTGGATTTGGTAGAGGCGCTTCCGGCGCGGCCGTCATGCGAGACCGCACAGCGCGAGTCGCGAGCCCCCTACGCTGGCTAGGCGATTCCCGGTGGTCCCGGGGGCACGCCTCTACCCGCTGGTACCTCCACTGCCCGTACTGTCATCGCTCAAGCCGGACCACCTCCTTTCCGCGGTAGCGCCAGCATACGCGCTGCGTACGGATGGAGGGAGGGCGGAAACGCGCTCGACGAGCCCCGCGGCCGCGACCAGCGTGTCGAGCTCCGCCGCGGAGAGCTCGTCGAGCAGGTCGGCGAGCTCGGCAATGCGCCGCTCGCGACCTCGCTCGAGGACCTCGCGACCCCTCGACGAGGCCGTGACGACCACGGATCGGCCGTCCTCGGCGTGCGGCTCGCGCCTCGCGAGGCCCTCTTCCACGAGAGCGGAGACGAGGCGGCTCATCGTGGGCGCGCTCACCTGCTCCGCCTGCGCGAGGCGGCCGAGCGTCGTCGGGCCGCCGAAGACGAGGACGGAGAGAGCCGACAGACGGGCTGCGGTCAGGCCCGTCTCGCCGTCGATACGCCGCACTCGCCGCAGGAGATGGATCGCCGCCGAGTGAAGGCGGTCGGCGACCTCGGCGGGATCGGGAGAACGGAGCGTTGACGCCATGCGCTTAGCCGTGCTAACGATACCGTTAGCACGGCTAATGATATGCACCCGAGGGAGGGCACGTGACGACACCGCTCAGGAGCATCGGCCAGATCTCGATCCGCGTCCACGACATCGGGCGCGCCATCGCCTTCTACCGAGACGTCCTCGGACTCGGATTCGTCCTGGACGCCGGGCCGCTCGCGTTTCTCATGTGCGGTGACGTCCGGCTGATGCTCACGCAGCCCGAGTCGCCGGAGTTCGACCACCCGAGCTCGACGCTGTACTTCCGCGTCGACGACATCCGCGCCGCGCGGGCCGAGCTCGCCGAACGCGGCGTCGAGTTCGAGGACGAGCCGCACCTGATCGCTCGCATGCCCGATCACGAGCTGTGGATGACGTTCTTCCGCGATCCCGACCGCAACCTGCACGGGCTCATGGCCGAGGTTCGCGACTAGGCGGACTGCTCGGCCAAGAGCGCGGGTGTGCCGTGCGCCGTTCGGCCGCGAACCGCGGGTCGTCCGGGCGGCCGAGCCCGACCAGTCAGACCGTGACGACGGTGAGCTCGAGACCGCGATCGAGCGGAACGGTCACGCTCGACAGGCTCGGATCCGCCTGACGTGCTCGCGAGTAGTCGCCCAGCGTCTCGACGTGCGAGAGCACGTTGTCGGCAACGACGAGCGCACCCGGCTCGAGCAGCGGCCGCACGAGTGCGAAGAGCCGCTCGTAGTCGTCCTTCTCGGCGTCGAGAAAGGCGAGATCGAAGACGTCTTCCGTCGCCTCGAGGATCGCCAGCGCGTCTCCTTCGACGAGCTCGGCCCATTCTTCGAGACCTGCTGCCGCGATGTTCTCCCGCCAAGCCGCGCACTTGACGGGATCACGCTCGAGCGAGAGGACCCGCCCGCCCAGGACGCGCGCGCCGGCGGCGAGCCAGATCGTCGAGTACCCGCGCGAGCCGCCGATCTCGAGCACCTCGACACCGGCCTGTGCCGCGGCGAGCGCGAACAGGAAACGGCCGGTCGTCGGCTCGACCTGACGGGAGCGCTGAGCAGCGGGGAGCCCTGCCTCGCGCTCGGCGGCATCCTCCGTCTCGAGGACAGAGAGAACCTCACGGACGCGCTCGTCGAGCATCAGTCGCCGACCTCCACGACGACCGTGCCGTCGTCGCGCATCGTGGCGGGGAAGATGGGGACCGCCTGGAAGGCCGGCAAGGTCATCGGGATCCCGGACTCGAGGTCGAACCGCGACCCGTGTCGAGGGCAGACGACGACGCACGCCTCGGAGTCCCATTCGCCCTCGCACAGCGGCCCGTCGTCGTGCGAGCAGCGATCCTCGATCGCGAGGATCCGGCCACCGCAGTTGTAGACGCCGATCGTGACCGAGCCGGCGTCCACCAGGCGCATCTCGCCGGGCGCGAGTACGCCGACCTCGATCTCCGCCACGCTATTCGAGGACGAGCTCGTTGACGGACGTGCCCCACTCCTCGGGAAGCGGCGTCCCGCGCGCCTTGTGCAGCGCGAGCTTGAGAACACCGAGGCCGAGGATCGCGCACTTGAGGCGGACGGGAGTCAGCGGAATGCCGAGCTCGTCGAGCAGCGCTTCCTTCGGCATCGCCGCGACCTCACCGGCCGGCTTGCCCTTCACGAGATCGCTCAGCATCGAGGTCGCCGCCTGGCTGATGGCACAGCCTCGTCCGTCGAAGCCGACCTCCTCGATCACGTCCCCTTCGCCGAGCCGCACCGAGACCGAGATCTCGTCGCCGCAGAGTGGGTTCTGGCCCTCCGCGACCGCGTCGGCCGGGTCGAGCAACCCGTGGTTGCGGGGGTTCTTGTAGTGATCGAGGATGAGCTCCCGATACAGCTGGTCGAACTCGGACATGGCTACCCGAGCGAGGTCTTGGCCTTGTGGAGGCCGTCGACCAGACGGTCGACCTCCTCGGGAATCGAGTAGAGGTAGAAGCTCGCGCGCACCGTCGCAGCCACGCCCAGCTTCGTCATGAGCGGCTGCGTGCAGTGGTGCCCGGCGCGAACGGCGACGCCCTCCCAGTCGAGGACCTGCGCGACGTCGTGCGGATGGACGCCGTCGACGTTCAGCGAGACGATTCCCGCGCGCCGCTCGGGCACGGGCCCGTACGTGGAGATCCAGGGCACCTCTCCGAGACGTCCGAGCGCGTACTCGACCAGCGCGCGCTCGTGCTCCTCGATGGCGGCGAGCCCGGCCTCGAGCACGTAGTCGACGGCAGCACCGAACCCGACCGCCTCGGCGATCGCCGGCGTGCCTGCCTCGAACTTGTAGGGCAGCTCGTTCCAGGTCGTCCGCTCCATGGAGACCGAGCGGATCATCTCGCCGCCGAGGTTGAACGGGCTCATGGCCTCGAGGATCTCGCGCCGGCCCCAGAGCGCCCCGATGCCGCTCGGGCCGCACATCTTGTGAGACGACAGCGCGAGGAAGTCGCACCCGAGCGCCTGCACGTCGAGCGGCCGATGAGGAGCCGCCTGGGCGGCATCCACGACCATGATCGCGCCGCGCTCGTGCGCCCAGCTCGCGAGGTCGCGTACGGGATTGACGGTGCCGAGCGTGTTCGAGACGAGGTTGCAGGCGACGACCTTGATCGTCCCGGCACGCTCGATCTCCTCCAGAGCATCGAGCTGGAGCTCGCCGTGCTCGTCGATCGGGATCGCCTTGAACGCGGCGCCCGTGCGCCCGGCGACGTACTGCCAGGGAACGAAGCTCGAGTGGTGCTCGAGGTCGGTCACGACGACGACGTCTCCCGGCCCGAGGTTGTCGAGGCCCCACGCGTAGGCGACGAGATTCAGTGCCTCGGTCGCTCCCCGCGTGAACACGATCTCACGTTCGGAGGGAGCGTTGACGAAGCCCGCGACCTTGCCGCGCGCGCCTTCGTAGCCCGCCGTCGCGCGCTCGGCGAGGCGGTAGACCCCGCGGTGCACGTTCGCGTACGAGTGCTCGTAGAAGTCGCGCATCGCGTCGAGCACCTGACGCGGCTTCTGCGCCGATGCCGCCGAGTCGAGGAACGCGACCGGCTTGCCGTTGACGAGCTCGTCGAAGACCGCGAAATCGGCTCGCAGCCGGCTCGCGTCGAGCTTCTTCGGGGTCGTCACCGCCATCGCGCCATCGTACCCGGGCGCTCCGGGCACGCAGTCACCCGAGGTCGACGCGACCGTTCGTCGTCGCGCGCCGCGAAGCGCGCCTGACGCGCTGCGCGGTCAGGAGCGCCTCGTCGAGCAGCTCGACCACCATGTCCATCCGGCGCCGCTCGGACAGCTCGCGCAGCAGCGCGAGCTTCTCAGCGGGCGGCAGCTCGACCTTGGCCGCGAGCGCGAACGACAGGTCGCGCGTATCCGCGTCCGGCACGTCCACGTCGCTTTCGGTCAGGTCGCGCAGCGCACCGAACGTCCTGAGGGCATCCTCGATGACGGACGGTTCGGCCGTCTCGCCGTCGTCGTCCATCGGCGACACGTTCGCGGTTGCGAACGAGCGGCCGTCCGTGAGCTCGTCGAGCCTGAAGCGCTCGCCCCCCTCGACGAGAATGTTCATCCGGCCGTCGTCGAACCGGGTCAGAACGTCGGAGATCCGGGCGCGCGTGCCGACGTCGCGAAGCCCCTGGTCGTCCGTGTACACGAACCCGAACTCGGTTCCCTGCTCCAGGCACTCGGCGATGAGCTCCTTGTAGCGATCCTCGAAGACGTGCAGTGGGAGGCGCTCGGTGGGAAGGAGGACGAGGCCGAGCGGGAAGAGTCCGAGCTCGCCCATCGCGCCACTCAGGACGTCCGCTCGAGGTCCAACGCGGCGGAGTTGATGCAGTACCGCAGCCCCGTCGGCGCCGGGCCGTCGTCGAAGACATGGCCGAGGTGACCGCCACAGGTCGCGCACATGACCTCGGTGCGGACCATCCCGTAGCTGGTGTCACTTTCCGTCACGACGCTGTCGAGTGACGTCGGCTCGTAGAAGCTGGGCCAGCCGCTCCCGGACTCGAACTTCGTGTCCGAGCGGAACAGCTCGGAGCCGCAGCCCGCGCACCGATAGACGCCCGGCGAGTGCTCGTCCCAGTACACCCCGGTGAAGGCTCGCTCGGTTCCCTTGTTGCGAAGGACCTCGTACTGCTCCGGCGTCAGGCGCTCGCGCCATTCGGCGTCCGTGAGGTTCGGCTTCTCGGTCACGCCGTCACGGTACCTCGCATCCTCATATGGGCGACGGCACCTCGAAGCGGCGATGTGGCTCATCGAGCCAATCGCGTTCGAGGCGGATGCCGGTTAGCCTCTCGACGAGCGCCAGCGAGCACGCCTCGACCGACTCGACGGCGAATCCCAACCCGCTCGCCGCGTCACTCAGCTCCGCCGGCACCGGATCGAGAAGTGGGTCGAACACCGCGCGGATGTCTCCGTCGACAGCGAGAACGAAGCGCATGTCGGCGTTGACGCTGCGGTAGTACGACGCGACGCGCCCACCGCGCGACGCGTTCGCGAGCACGGTCTCGTCGGTTCCACGCCAGCCGTTGTTCTCGACGACGACCACACCCGCGGGCGTCTCGTCGACGACCACGTAGGTCGACGACGGGAAATCGTTGAAGGCACCCGCGAACGACGCGGCGGCCTCGGTCTCGGGACGAACCGAGAACGCCTCCAGCACCTGCTCGACGGCGACGCCCGCGACCGCCGAGAGGCAGAAGGCGTCGAGCCGCGGGTCGCCCTCCGCCCAGCCGTAGTCCGCGGCGCTCGGCGTCAACCCTGTGGGATTCGAGCCTCGAGCGCGGCAGCGAGCGCATCGCGCACGGGCTCGAGCTCGACGCGATCCAGCACGTCCTGGAAGAAGCCGCGGACGATGAGGCGCTCCGCCTCGCTCCGCGTGAGGCCGCGGGCCATGAGGTAGAAGAGCTGCTCGCGGTCGACCTGGCCGAGCGTCGCGCCATGGGTGCAGCGCACGTCGTTCGCCATGATCTCGAGGCCGGGAATCGAGTCCGCGTGCGCCGACTTCGAGAGGAGCAGGTTGCGGTTCTCCTGGTACGCGTTCGTCTTCTGTGCACCCTCCTCGACCCGGATCATCCCGCGCCAGACGGCGCGCGCGGTGTCGCGGAGCGCCCCCTTGAAGGCGAAGTCCGAGGTCGTCGACGGCGCCATGTGCTCCTGGAACGTGTCGTAGTCGAGGTGCTGCGTGCCGTCTGCGAAGTACGCGCCCGTCACACGTGAGGTGGCACCGGGACCCGCGAGGTCGTTCTGGATCCAGACCTTGCCCTTCGCCGAGCCGAAGCCCCCCGCGACCCAGTCGAGCTCGGCGTCGCGGTCGACGCGGGCGTGATGCGAGCCGAAGTGCCACGTGCCTCGCGAGAGGTTCTGCACCGAGACGTACTCGACCTTCGCAGCCTGCTGGACGACGATCTCGACAGCGGCGTTCGTGTACGCGGTGAGCTCCGGCGTCGCCGACGCGTACTCCTCGATGAGCGTGAACCGGCTCTCGGGCTCCGCGACGACGAGCAGGCGCCAGAACAGCGAGCCGCGCTCGACCGAGTTCGCGATGCGGACGTACAGCGGCTTCTCGAGCTCGACCCCGCGGGGCACGTGGACGAGAAGGCCGTGCTTCCAGAGGGCGGCGTTGTGCGCGGCGAACTTCTCGCTCCAGCCGACGAGGGAGTAGAGCAGATCGTGATCCTCGGGCAGATGCTCGAACCGCACGCCCTCGGGCGCCGAGACGATCTCGATTCCTGCCTCGCCGACGTGGGCGACACCAGCGGCGTCGAGCTCGAGCATCGTCGAGGGCGCGGCATTCTCCGTCGCGCCGTCGGCGTCCCAGGCGTCCGGGTCGAAGCCGTCGAGATCGGTGAAGCGCCAGTGCTCGTCCTTCGGAGTCGGAAGCGGGAGCGAGCGGTAGCGCTCGAGGAGATCGGAGCGCGTCACGGCATCCTCCCGTCCGGGAAGGGCGCGAAGCGATGGTGGAGGATGAGCGCGTTCCCGTCCGGGTCCCTGAAGAAGCTCATGTCGCAGACGTCACCGCGGACGATCTCGCCGTCGAACTCGACGCCCTTCTCCTCGAGCTCCGCACGCGCGGCGGCGACGTCCGGCACACGGATGGCGATGCCGGCGGGCGACGGCGCGAACGGCTGGCCGATGCTCGACGGATCGAACACGTCGAGCGTCACCTGGCCGAGCGTGAACTCGAGGTCGTGCTCGCTCTCGCCTTCGATGGGCAGGCCGAGCGTCTCCCCGTAGAACTGCTTCGCCCGAGCGATGTCCTGTGTCAGCACCGACACGAAGTCGACCTTCTGGAGCTCCATCAGGGGAGCGAGCCGTCGGGGTAGGCCGCGTAGCGGCGATGGAGGAGGACGCGGTTGCCTGCGGGATCGCTGACGCCCGCGCCCTTGCACGCGCCCGAGTCCCACAGCTCTCCCACGTCGAGGCGTGCCGCCTCGAGCCTCGCCTTGGCGGCGGCGACGTCGGTAACGCGCAGCGCGATCGTGGACGGCGGCAGCGCCGAGAACTCGTAGTCGTGCGTGTGCGGGGTCATGACGGCGAGCGTGACGTTCCCGGCCTCGTACTCGACCCAGTCGTCGTGCGGTGAGTTCGGGCTCTTTCGGAGACCGAGCAGCTCGCCGTAAAAGTGGTTCGCCGCGTCGATGTCGGTCACCGGGACGCGGATGTAGTCGACGCGCTCGACGCCGACGCCCTCAGCCGACACTGCCCTCCATCTGGAGCTGGATGAGGCGGTTCATCTCGACCGCGTACTCGAGCGGGAGCTCCTTGGTGATCGGCTCGACGAAGCCCGACACGATCATCGCCGACGCCTCCGCCTCCGAGAGGCCGCGGCTCATGAGGTAGAAGAGCTGCTCCTCGCCGATCTTCGAGACGGTCGCCTCGTGGCCCAACTCGACGTCGTTCTCGTCGACCTGGATGTACGGATACGTGTCCGAGCGCGACTCCTCGTCGAGGATCAGCGCGTCGCAGACGACCTTCGACTTCGAGCCGACGGCCCCCTTTGCGACCTGCAGGAGCCCGCGGTACCCCGCGCGCCCGCCGTCCTTCGAGATCGACTTGGAGGTGATGACGGACGACGTGCGCGGAGCGACGTGGACGACCTTGCCGCCCGCGTCCTGATGCTGGCCCTTGCCGCCGAACGCGATCGAGAGCACCTCGCCATGGGCGCGCTCGCCCATGAGCCAGATCGCCGGATACTTCATCGTCACCTTCGATCCGAGATTGCCGTCGACCCACTCCATCGTCGCGTCCTCGTGGGCGACGGCACGCTTCGTGACGAGGTTGTAGACGTTGTTCGACCAGTTCTGGATGGTCGTGTAGCGGCAGCGCCCGCCGCGCTTCACGACGATCTCGACGACCGCGGAGTGCAGCGAGTCCGACGAGTAGATCGGGGCGGTGCAGCCCTCGACGTAGTGCACGTAGGCGTCCTCGTCGACGATGATGAGCGTCCGCTCGAACTGGCCCATGTTCTCCGCGTTGATGCGGAAGTACGCCTGCAGCGGCATCTCGATCCGCACGCCCGGCGGCACGTAGATGAACGACCCGCCCGACCACACGGCCGAGTTCAGCGCCGCGAACTTGTTGTCGTTCTGCGGGATGATCGTCCCCATGTGCTGCTTGACGAGCTCCTCGTGCTCGCGCAGGCCCGAGTCCATGTCGAGGAAGAGCACGCCCTTCGACTCGAGGTCGGCCTGGAGCTTGTGGTACACGACCTCCGACTCGTACTGCGCGCCGACTCCCGCGAGGTACTTCTTCTCCGCTTCGGGGATGCCGAGCTTGTCCCAGGTGTCCTTGATGTCGGCGGGCAGGTCTTCCCAGGAGTCCGCCTGCTTCTCGGTGGGCTTGATGTAGTAGTAGATGTTGTCGAAGTCGATCCCCGACAGATCGGCGCCCCAGTTCGGCATGGGTCGCGCGAAGAAGTAGTCGAGTGACTTGTGCCGGAACTGCCGCATCCACTCTGGCTCCTGCTTGTGCTCCGAGATCGCCTCGACGACCTCGTGTGAGATGCCCCTGCCCGACTTGTAGAAATAGTCCTTCGCGTCGTCGGGATTCGAGAACCCGTACTTGTACTCGGACCGAATCCCGCGAACGACGTCAGTTTCGTGCGTACTGCTCATTCGCTGCCTCCGACGACTGCAGGCGTGAAGGCCTCGTAGCCTTCTGCCTCGAGCTTGTGCGCGAGCTCCGGCCCACCCTCGGCGACGATGCGACCGTCGACGAAGACGTGGACGAAGTCCGGGGTGATGTAGTCGAGGATCCGCTGGTAATGCGTGATCACGAGCGCCCCCATCTCCGCGCCGACGAGCGCGTTCACACCATTCGCGACGATCTTGAGCGCATCGATGTCGAGTCCCGAGTCCGTCTCGTCGAGAACCGCGATCTTCGGCTTGAGCATCGCCATCTGCAAGATCTCGACTCGCTTCTTCTCGCCTCCCGAAAAACCATCGTTGAGGTAGCGGGACGCGAGCTCGCGCGGCACGCGGAGATCCTCCATCGCCGCCAGCAGGCTCGTGCGGAACTCGGGGATCGGGATCGGATCGTCCTCGCCGCCGGCGCGCGCCTTGCGGATCGCGTTCAGCGCGCTGCGCAGGAAGCTCGTGACGGTGACGCCGGGGATGGCGTGGGGATACTGGAACGCGAGGAAGAGACCGCGCTGCGCTCGCTCGTCGGCGCCGAGCTCTGTCATGTCCTCCCCGTCGAGCAGGATCTGCCCCTCGGTGACCTCGTAGGCCGGATGGCCCATCAGGGCATACGCGAGCGTCGACTTGCCCGAGCCGTTCGGCCCCATGATCGCGTGCTTCTGCCCGAGATCGACGTCGAGGTCGACACCCTTGACGATCTCGGTGCCGTCCTCGAGGGCGACGTGCAGATTCCTGATCTCGAGCTGCGCCATACGTGAAAGAGACCTCCCTAGCGTGAAAACCGTGGAAATGCGGCCCGAACCGGGCTCCGTGCGCATCGTAGCCGGACCCGTTCTCACTACCTACCGGTGCTAAGGTGCGCCCGTGCCGTTCGGTGTCGGATTCCCGGAGCTGATCATCCTCCTGATCGTGCTCCTGCTCGTCTTCGGAGCCAAGCGACTGCCCGAGATGGGGCGCTCGCTCGGCAAGGGAATGCGCGAGTTCAAGGACGGCGTCTCCGGCATGGAATCGAGCGTGATGGGAACCGACGCGCCGGAGCAGCCAGCACCTCAGGCCCAGCTGCCCCCCCCAGCACCCCAGACCGAGACCACCCCGAGCGTCGCACAGGTGGAGCGCGATCTGGCCTCGTTGAGCGACGAGGAGCGCGAGGCGATCCTCGAGTCGCTCGGCGGCTCGTCGGAGAGCAAGCGGGAGACCGTCTCCTAGCGGAGACCTGACGTGCTCGGCCGGTGGCTCCCGCGCCGCCTCGACCACGGTGAGGAGGCCACGCTCGTCGAGCACCTCGACGAGCTCCGTTCCAGGCTGATCATCGCCCTCGTCGCGATCGTGCCCGCGTTCGCCCTCACGTTCGCCTTCCACGAGCGCATCATGGAGTGGCTCACCGGGCCACTGCCCGACGACAAGAAGCTCGTGACGCTGGGCGTCGTCGAGCCGTTCACCGTCTCGATCAAGGTCAGCCTGATCGCCGCGATCGCGATCACCCTGCCCGTGATCCTCTGGCAGATCTGGGCGTTCCTCGCGCCGGCAGTCGAGCCGCAGGTCCAGCGCGCGCTCGTCGCCTTCGTCCTGCTCGCGACCGCGCTGTTCGTCATGGGCGTGCTCTTCATGTACTACCTCGTGCTGCCCCGCGCGCTCGACTTCCTGACGTCGTACGACGACAACATCTACGACATCCAGATCCGGGCGAGCTACTACTACAGCTTCGCCGCGCTCACGCTGCTCGCGGGAGGGCTCGGCTTCCTGATGCCGATCTTCGTGCTCGCGCTCGTGAGGCTCCGCGTCCTCACGACGCAGCGCATGCGCAAGAACCGCAGCATCGCGTACGTCCTGCTCCTCGTCTTCGCGATCCTCCTGCCGACGGTCGATCCCGTTTCGCTCGTCTTCGAGACGGTCCCGCTGGTCCTCCTGTACGAGGGCTCGATCTGGCTCGCGGTGCTCATGGAGCGGCGCTGGAACCGCGGCTGGGACGAGGACTTCGCCGAAGCAGGCACGTGAGGGCGGTCAGCGCGGACTGGGTGGTTCCCGTCGAGGGGCCACCGATCGCCGACGGCGCGGTCGTCATCGGCGACGACGGACGCATCGCTGCAATCGGCCCGCGCGACGAGGTCGGCAGCGACGTCCACTACGCGGAGTCCGTGATCCTGCCCGGCTTCGTGAATGCGCACACGCACCTCGAGTACGACGTCTACGCAGGCTTCGGCGACGGCCTCGGCTTCGCCGACTGGATCGGGCTCCACGTACGGCGAAAGCAGCGGATCGAGCTCGAGGACATGGAGGCGATCGCACGCCTCGGAGCGCTCCACTGCCTGAGCTCGGGGACAACGGCCGTCGGCGACTGCAGCTTCAGCGGGGCCGCCGCAACGGCGTGTAGCGAGCTCGGCCTGCGCGGGATCGTCTACCTCGAGGTCTTCGGCGTCGATGACGACCCCATCCGCGATCGCTTCGAGCCGACGCGCGAGCGGATCGCCGGCGTGCTGTCGGACGAGGTGAGGCTCGGCATCTCGCCGCACGCTCCGTACACGTGCACGATCGACCTCTATCGCGCGTGCGCCGAGCTCGGGCTCCCCGTCGCGACACACCTCGCGGAGAGCGACGCCGAGACCGAGTTCCTGCGAACCGGCAGCGGAGCCTGGGAGTCCTTCGCCGAGCTGCTCGTCCCGCCGCCGGGCACGACCGGGATCCGCGCGCTCGCCGAAGCCGGTCTGCTCGATTCGAGCGTCGTCGCGGCGCACTGCGTGAAGGCCGACGCCGAGGAGATCGACCTGCTCGCCGAGCACGACGTCGCGGTCGCGCACTGTCCTCGCTCGAACGCGATGCTCGGCTGCGGAGTGGCACCCCTTCGGGATCTGCGCGAGGCAGGCATTCGCGTGTGCATCGCGACCGACAGTCCTGCCTCGACCCCGTCGTTCGACATGTTCGACGAGATGCGGGCTGCGATCTTCGCCTCCCGGGCGCGCGAAGGGCGCCCCGACGCGCTCACCGCCGCCGATGCGCTCGAGCTCGCGACCCTGGGCGGCGCCCGTGCGCTGGGACTCGACGGCGAGCTCGGGTCGCTCGTCGCCGGCAAGCAGGCCGATCTGACCGTTCTCTCACTCGCCGAGACGGCGTTCATCCCGTGGGAAGATCCTGTTACGGGAGCCGTGCTCGGCGGATCCTCCGAGCACGTCGTCGCTACTCTCGTGTCCGGCGAACCGCGGTATGAGAAGGGAGGGAAGTCATGGCTCGAGCTGACAGGCGCCGCGCGCAACGCGCGAGGCCGGCTGCTGCAACACGCAGATCCGACGTCGTAATCGAGGACACCATGTTCTTCCCGCGCCTTCGCAGGCACGCGAAGTGGATGTTCCTGTTCCTCGCACTCGTCTTCGGGCTCGGCTTCGTCGGCTTCGGCGTCGGCGCGGGCGGCATCGGTTTCGGTGACGTCATCAGGGACGCGGCAGGCGGAAGCGGCCAGCCGTCGATCTCGAAGGCCCAGCAGCGCACGTTCGACAACCCCAAGGACGCGCAGGCGTTCAAGGATCTTTCGACCGCGTATCAGGCCGCCGGCCAGACCGACAACGCGATCGAGGCACTGACGAACTACACCGCCCTCCGTCCGAAGGACACCGATGCGCTGCGCGAGCTCGCGGCGCTCTACCTGCAGAAGGTCTCCGCCGCCCAGGAGCGCGCGCAGATCTACCAGGCGCGCTCCGTGTTCCTCGCGCCCGGAACGGTTCTCGACAGCGTCTACCAGCTCAGCGGGAGCCCGATCAAGCCCGATCCGATCACGAGCGCCGTGAGCACGGACTACGAGACCCAGATCTCGACCGCCTCGTCGGAAGCGCAGTCCGCGTCCGCTCAGGCCGTCGAGCAGTACAAGAAGATCGCGGAGATCCAGCCGAGGGTTCCGACCGTTCGACTCGAGCTCGCGTCAGCGGCCCAGTCGGCGGGCGACATCGCGACCACGATCGCCGCCTACAAGGCGTTCCTGCGGCTCGCGCCGGACGATCCGACTGCCGCCGAGGTCAAGCGCCAGCTGAAGCAACTCGAGAAGTACAGCTCGACGAACCTCGCCGGCTAGCTTCCCTCCGTCCCGCGGCGCGCGAACGGACCCTCTCTCGGCGCTCCGCATCACGCATTAGACTCGCCTCCCGTGAGGCCCGTCGTCTTCGTCGCCGTCGCGTGCGCGGGTGCGCTCACCCTCGCCCTCGCGGGCTGCGGCACCGGCGGCTATGTGGGCTCTGGAAGCCAGGGGGCCGGGAAGAAGCTCTTCGTGCAGTCGTGCGGCGGTTGTCACACGCTCGCCGACGCCGGGACGAACGGGACCGTCGGGCCCAACCTGGACGACGCGTTCGCGCAGGCACGTGAGGCGGGCATGACGTCCGACACGTTCACCCAGGTCGTCGCGACGCAGATCAGGTTCCCGGTGACGGACCCCGTGACCGGCGCGCCCGGAATGCCCGCGGTCGACCAGACGCTGCCCTCGTGCGACGACGTCGAGGGCGACGGGTTCTGCGTCGAGGATCAGGACCAGGCGGTCGACGACATCGCCGTCTACGTCGGCTCGGTCGCGGGGACCGGCGCCGTCGCCGCGGCCCCGACGGACGGCAAGTCGATCTTCACGACGAACTGCGGCTCGTGCCACACGCTCTCCGACGCCGGCACCACCGGCACCGTCGGGCCGAACCTCGACGACGCAAAGCCGACGAAGGAGCACGTCGCGACGCAGGTGACGAACGGTGGCGGCGCGATGCCGCCGTTCAAGGGCACGCTCGACGAGCAGCAGATCCAGGCAGTCGCGGACTACGTCTCGTCCGTAGCCGGCAAGTAACCCGCAGGGCGCGCCACGCGCGCGAGAGACGCCTCGCGCCTACGACGACGCGGCGGGAGGCTCCGGCAGAGCCACGACGACGTGTGTCACGGGCACGTCGTAGTGCGTGCGCACGGTCTCGACGATGCCACGCTCGAGCCAGTTCGACCGCCCCGGCGGGTGGGTGGAGATGACGATCTCGTCGGGACCGAAGGTGCGCACGGCATCGCCGACCGCGACGAGCGGGTCTCCGTCTCCGACCTCACCGCGCGCCGAGATGCCGACCGACGTGAGGCGGGCGAGCGTCTCGTCCAGCCGCTTCTGGGCCTCCTCGCGCGCCGGGTCCTCGTCCGACGTGTAGGTCTTCAGGCGCGAGTTCAGCGCCGGGCAGACGACGAGGAACTGCGTCTGCTCACTGAGCGCCAGCGTGCTGATCGCGCTCAGCAGCTCCTCGCCGCCGACGGTCTCGTTCGCGACCACGAGCACGCGACGCTCGCCCGATGCCGACAGCGGCTCGACGTGCTCTCGCTCGGGCGCCGGACCGCGCTGACGCAAGTACACCGCGACAGCCGCGGCCGACAGCCCCAGGAAGGTGATGAAGCCGAGCGCGGTCGAGATCCACGACGCGACGACGATGAGCGCGAAGGCACCGATCGTGATCAGCAGGAACCGGAAAGCCGCCTCTTCGCTGCGGAACGGGCTCTCCATACGACGACCCTAGAGGAGATAGACCGTCGCGTACACGACGATCCACATCACGTCGACGAAGTGCCAGTAGATGCCGGGGAGCTCGACGCCGTGATGGTGCTCTGGTGAGTAGTGGCCGCGGAACCCGCGAATCGTGACCATGAGCAGCAGGCTGAGCCCGACGGCGACGTGCGCGCCGTGCAGGCCGGTCAGGCCGAAGAAGACCGAGGCGAACGCGCCGGAGCCGGTGTTGAAGCCGACGTTCAGGTACTCGATGACCTGCGTGCACAGGAACGCGAGGCCCATGGAGAACGTCAGCACCATGCCCGCGAGGAACCCCTTTCGCTCCCCGCGCTTGATCGACTGCAGCGCCCAGTGCATCGTGAAGCTCGACGTCACGAGGATGCACGTGTTCACGCCTGCGACGAAGACCGGAAACTCGTACGGCGGTGGCGGCCACTCCGCGGGGGCGCTCGGGTTGACGACGCGCACGAAGAAGTACGCGGCGAAGAACGACCCGAAGAGCATGATCTCCGAGCCGATGAAGAGCAGCATCCCGAGCGTCCGCGCGTCGACGCGGGAGCTCTGATTGGCGATCGGCGGCCCGTGGTGCTCGTCGTGCCCGTGGAGGGCTTCCGCGTGTGCGCTCATACGCCGGCTCCGACGAGCTCCTCGACCACGACGTGCTGGACGGGCAGGCCGCTCTGCGCGCGCAGCCGCCCGACGAGGTCGCGACGCAACCATCCGGAGCGCTCGCCCGGATACGTGGACACGATGAGCTCGTCCGTCCGGTCGTCCTCGATCGCCTCCATCGCAGCGATGAACGGATCGGGATGCGCGATCTGACCGTGGACGTCGAGCCCCTCGGAGCGGAGCAGCGACAGCGCGCTGCGGAGCCTCCTCTCGGCCTCGGGATGGTCACCGCGCGCGGGATCGCTCTGGGGGCAGACGATCAGGAAGCTCGCGGGGCCCTCCTCGGCGCGCGCGCGGATCCGGTCGAGCAGCGGCTCTCCCAGGACCGTCTCGTTCGCGACGACGAGGACGTTGGCGCCGACCCGGCCGCTGACGTCCGAGACGACGTGCTCGACCGGGCGGTCGCCGGCCGCCTTCCGGATCTCGTCCAGCAGGCTCTTGCGGAGCCAGCCCGATTTCGTCTCCGGGTGCGTGCACACGACGATCTCGTCGATCTCCTCCGACGCGAGCACGTCCTTCACGGCAGGGAGCGGATCGTCGTCGTACACGGCTCCATGGGCGGGGATCGCGGCGAGCCGCAGCGCGGCGAGCACGCGGTCGAGGCGACGCCCGGCCGCTGCGCGGCGCGAGTCGCGGTACACGACGTAGCCCT
This sequence comes from Gaiellaceae bacterium, assembly GCA_036274755.1. GTDB lineage: Bacteria > Actinomycetota > Thermoleophilia > Gaiellales > Gaiellaceae > GMQP-bins7. Next base: position 10,768 of record DASUFC010000058.1, on the reverse strand, counting down.
CGCGCGGCTGCGTGAGTGGCGCGACCACCGCGACCCGGATCGGCCCACGCTCGGCACGAGCGCGAAGCGTGTCGACGAGCTCGTCCCCGACGAGCGTCTCGTTGGCGACGACGAGCACGGAGGTCGCGTCCTCCGTCACGCGTGCACCTCCTCCTGCACCGGTTCCTTCGTCGGGCTGAGGATCGCGTGGCGCGCGCCCGGAACCCCGTACTCGTAGGGGCCGCCGACGACCTGCGGGATCTCATCGAAGTTGAAGATCGGCGGCGGCGAGGAGACCTGCCACTCGAGCGTGCGCGCGTGCCAGGGGTTCGCCTCGGCGATCGGGCCGCGCACCCAGCTCGTCATCATGTTGTAGACGAACAGGATGAACGAGGCGCCGAGCACGAAGGACGCGATCGAGATGAAGAGATTCATGTCGCCGAACGCCTCGTCGTAGTCGAACACGCGCCGCGGCATCCCGCGCAGGCCGATGTAGTGCATCGGGAAGAACGTGGCGTTGAAGCTGACGAAGGTCAGCCAGAAGTGCCACTTGCCGAGCCGCTCGTCGTACATGCGGCCGGTCATCTTCGGGAACCAGTAGTAGACGCCGGCGTAGATCGTGAACACGGAGCCGCCGAAGAGCACGTAGTGGATGTGCGCGACGATGAAGTACGTGTCCGAGGCGGCGATGTCGATCGGCACGGAGCCGAGATAGATCCCGGAGAGACCGCCGATCACGAACATGGTCACGAAGCCGAGCGCGAAGAGCATCGGCGTCGTGAGGTGGATGCGCCCGCGCCACAGCGTCGCGAGCCACGAGAACACCTTGATCCCGGTCGGCACCGCGATCAGCAGCGTGGTCACCATCATGGGGACGCGCAGCCAGTCGGCCATGCCTGCGACGAACATGTGGTGCGCCCAGACGGAGAACCCGAGCACGAGGATCCCCATGAGCGAGAGCGCCATCAGCCGGTACCCGAAGATCGGCTTCCGCGCATTCGCGGAGATCACCTCGGAGACGATCCCGAATCCGGGCAGCATCATGATGTAGACCGCCGGGTGGCTGTAGAACCAGAAGATGTGCTGGTACCCGAGCACGTAGCCGCCGTTGTCGGGCGTGAAGAAGCTCGTGTGCAGGATCCGGTCGAACATCACGAAGAACTGCGAGCCCGCGATGAACGGCGTGGCGAGCACGACGAGCAGTGACGTCGTGAAGTTCGCCCAGACGAGGAGCGGCATGCGCCAGAACGTCATCCCCGGCGCCCGCATCGTGATGATGGTCACGAGAAAGTTGAGCGCGGTCATGATGCTGGACGCGCCGGCCCACTGGACACCCATGTTGAAGAAGGTCTGGCCGAGCGGCTGGCCTTCGGAGAGCGGCGCGTAGCCCGTCCAGCCCGCGCCGAACGCGCCGCCGGGAGCCAGGAAGCTCGCGACGAACATGATTCCGGCGATCGGCAGGAGCCAGAACGAGAGGGCGTTCAGGCGCGGGAACGCCATGTCCGGCGCGCCGAGCATGAGTGGCACGGCGAAGTTCGCGAGGCCTGCGAAGGCCGGGATGATGAAGAGGAAGATCATCAGCGTCGCGTGGACGGAGACGAGGCCGTTGAAGGTCTGCGAGTCGACGAACTGCAGGCCCGGCTGCGCGAGCTCGGCGCGGAAGAACATCGCCATCAGCCCGCCGATCGTGAAGAACACGAACGTCGTGACGAGGTACTGGATCCCGATGACCTTGTGGTCGGTGTTGACCCGGAAGTAGTCCTTCCACGTCTTCGCGCCGTGCCCCGAGTGGTCTTCCGCGACCGTGGGGCGGCCCGAGATGTAGTAGAGCCAGTAGTCGAAGGAGCCGATCCCCGCGAGGAAGAAGATCGGGCCGACGACCATCGCGCCCACGACGAGGACGATCTCTGTGTTCCACACAGGATCCCATCCCCACCACGCGCGGAGCAGGCAGACGAGCGCGGTGCCGAGCCCGAAGCCCAGCAGCGCCATCCATGCGCCGCGCACGAGCCCCGGCCCGAAGAGGAGCTTCCACGCAGCGCCGCGCGGAGGCTCGAAGTGCGCCGGATACTGCTCGGCCTGCTCGGGATGGGTCGCCGTCATGCCTTCTGCTCCGCGATCCACTTGTCGAACTCGGCCTCCGACACGACGCGCGCCTTCGCACGCATCGTCGCGTGCCCGAGGCCGCACAGCTCGGCGCAGACCACGGCGAACTCACCCGTCCTGGTCGGCGTCACGAGGATGGTCGTCTCGATACCGGGAACGGCGTCCATCTTCTGGCCGAAGTTCGGCACCCAGAACGAGTGGATCACGTCGACGGCCTCCATCGTGAACTTCGTCTCGCGCCCGACGGGGAGGACGAGCTCGCCGCTCTTGACGTCGTCCGGATACTCGAACTTCCACGCGAACTGCTGCCCGATGACCTTCACCTGCAGCGGGTTCGACCCTGCCTGGCCGTTCTCGGAGAGCACGAACGCGCTCACGATCCCGAGGATGATCACGAGGATCGCGGGAACCGCCGTCCAGACGATCTCGAGCCCCGTGTGGCCGTGGATCGGCGGCCCCTCGGAGTCGTCGTCAGCAGGCACGCGCCACTTCCACACCGAGTAGAGGACGACGGCGACGACCAGGGAGAAGATGACGATCGACATGATCGTGGCGAACCAGTAGATGTCCTGGATTCGGTCGAATTCCTCGCTCGCAGACGTCGGCAGCCACTGGAACAGGACGGCAACGAGCGTCACGCCGATTCCGACCACGACCGTGATCGCGGCGAGCTGAACCAAGGCCTTGCGCACGGATTCCGAGCCTACTCCAACAGCTGGCTATCGTGGGACGTGAACCCGCCGCTCCTCCCGCCTCGTCTCGTGCCTCGAATTGCAAAGCTCGCAGCGCTCGTCGTGCTCGCCCTCGCCGCGGGTGCACTGCTCGTGGCTCGCCTCGGAGGAGGTGCCGAAGCGGCCGCGCGAACGGCTCCGAGCACGGTCGTGAAGAAGCCCGTCGTCCTCGCCTTCGGAGGGGACATCCACTTCGAGGGCGCTGCGGGCACGGAGCTCGCCTCCGACCCCTCGCTCGTCCTCAGCTCGATCTCGCCCGTGCTCCGGCATGCGGACCTCGCGGTCGTGAACCTCGAGACGGCGGTGACCAACGGCGGCTCGGAGGTCACGAAGCAGTTCGCGTTCCGCGCGCCTCCGACTGCGTTCGCGGCGCTGCGCGCGGGCGGTGTGGATGTGGCGTCGATGGCCAACAACCACGGCATGGACTTCGGCGAGTCGGGGCTCCGCGACTCCGTGGCGGCAGCGAAGCGCCAGCGTTTTCCGGTCATCGGCATCGGCCTGAACGCGAAGCAGGCGTACCGGCCGTTCCGCCGTACGATCAACGGGCAGCGCATCGCCGTGATCGGCGCGACGCAGGTGCTCGACGACGAGCTCATCTCCGCATGGACGGCCGGTCCGCGCAAACCCGGGCTCGCCTCGGCCAAGGACGTCCCGCGCCTCCTCGAGGAGGTGCGTGCCGCGCGCCGGACCTCCGACACCGTGGTCGTCTTCCTGCACTGGGGCGTCGAGCTCGCAACGTGCCCGTCGGACACGCAGCGCACGCTCGCGAAGCAGCTCGTCGCGGCGGGCGCTGACGTGATCGTCGGCGGGCACGCACACCGCGTTCAGGGCGCTGGCCGCCTCGGACCTGCCCTCGTCGACTACGGGCTCGGGAACTTCGTCTGGTACTCGACGAGCGGGCCGTCGACCGAGACCGGCGTCCTCCTCGTCACGGTGGACGGACGTCGCGTCGAGCGGTACCGCTGGGAGCCCGCGCGCATCGTGGACGCGACGCCGCGACCGCTCGCGGGCAGCGCGCGGAAGGCCGCCGTAGCGTCCTGGAAGCGACTGCGCCGGTGTACCGGCTTGAAGCCGTAACGCGTTTCGGGAAGGGGCTACACTGGCCCGTCTCGGGCCGTTAGCTCAGTTGGTAGAGCAGGGGACTCTTAATCCCAAGGTCGAAGGTTCGAATCCTTCACGGCCCATCGCGTGTTCCCTCGCCTGCGTCGCCGTCGCGATGTGAGCCGGGCGCCTCAATCTTCACGCTTTGAGCAGTTCTTGAGGAGTGTGGGATGAGCTACGACCCGATGGTCGTCCTGTCCACTCGAGGTCGCGCGCGATGAACCACACGACTGGCTGGCGCAAGGTCGCCGGGGCGATCTGGAGCGACCCGACCGACCCGCAGATCTACGGCGACATCGAGATCGACGCGGGCGCCCTGCTCGAGTTCGTCGAGAGGGAGCGCGAGCAGGCGGGGGTACACGTGACGGTGACCCACATCGTTGGCAAGGCGGTCGCCCACGCCCTCTCCGAGCACCCCGAGCTGAACACCTATCGCTCGCGCAGCCGCTTCGTGCCGCACGACTCCGTCGACATCTTCTTCGTCGTCGCGGTCGAGGGTGGAAAGGACCTGTCGGGGGTCAAAGTGCGTGCGGCCGATAGCAAGTCCGTCTCGGAGATCGCGCTCGAGCTCGAGGAGCGTGTGAAACGCATCCGCTCGGGCGACGACGCCGACTACGGTCAGACGAAGCAGCTCGTCGATCGGTCTCCGACGTGGCTTCTGCGTCTCGGGCTCCGCGTCGCCGACTGGATGACGGGTGACCGCCGGATCGACCTCCGGCGCTTCGGCCTTCCGCGCGAGTTCTTCGGCAGCGCGATCGTCACGTCCGTCGGCATGTTCGGTGTCCAGCGCGCATACGGCCCGCTGTCGCCGTACTACCGAATACCTTTCCTTGCACTCGTCGGCGAGGTCACAAAGAAGCCGGTCGTCGTGGACGACGAGATCGTGATCCGCCCGATCCTCACGATCTCGGCGACGATGGACCACCGCTACCTCGACGGCGCGCACGCCGCGAAGCTCGCCCGCAGCGTCCGCGCGTACCTCGCCGAGCCTTCCGCATTCGAGCCCGTCGCGCCCGAGCCGGCGATGCCCGCACGCGCGGACAGCGACTGACGTGGACGCCGCGAAGCCCTGGCTCGACCACTACGGCGACGTCCCCGCGACGATCGAGTATCCGCGGATCACGCTCTACGAAGCGATCGCGCGCTCCGCGCGCGCGACCCCGGATGCCATCGCGATCGACTTCCTCGGATCGACGCTGACGTACCGCCGACTGCTGGAGGAGATCGATGCCTGCGCCGGCTCTCTCGCTGACCTCGGCCTTGCACCGGGAGATCGCATCACGATCTCGATGCCCACCTCGCCTCAGGGCATGATCGCCTTCTACGCGGCCGCCAAGTTGGGGGCGGTCAGCTCGCTGATCCATCCGCTCTCAACGGCGAAGGAGATCGCGGGCTTTCTCACGATGAGCGGATCGCGAGTCGCGCTCACGCTCGACCTCTTCTACGGCGCATTCGCGGAAGCAAGGGCCTCGGCGCCGCTCGAGACGCTCATCCTCGCGCGGGTCCCGGACTACCTCCCGGTCCACAAGCGACTCGGCTTCTGGCTCACGCGCGGTCGCAAGATCCCGCGGGTTCCGGGCGACGCCGATGTGCGCTGGTGGTCGCAGCTCCTCGGTGCGAGCGCCACAGCCCCGGCGGCGGATGTCGATGCGGACGCGCTCGCGTCGATCCTCTACTCGGGCGGGACGACCGGCTCGCCGAAGGGGATCATGCTCTCGCACGGCAACTTCGTCAGCGAGGCAGCGCAGCTCGCCGCATGGGTCGATCTCGGCCCGGACGACGTCATCCTCGCCGCGCTGCCGATCTTCCATGGTTTCGGGCTCGCCGCCCTCTGCCACGCACCGCTGATGCATGGAGCTCGTGTCGTCATGGTGCCGCAGTTCAGCCCTGAAATCGTCGCGGAGCTCCTTCGAACCAAACGGCCGACGCTCACCGCCGGGCCGCCCACGCTCTTCGAGGCTCTCGCGCAGGACCCGTCCCTGCAACAGGCGGACCTGTCCTCGCTTCGGGCGGCGTTCTCCGGGGCGGACACGCTGCAGGAACCTGTCCGTGAGCGCTTCGAGAACCTCGTATCGGAGCGTCGGGGCTCGGTCCGACTGCTCGAGGGCTACGGACTGACGGAAGCAGTCACCGCGATCATGGGGATGCCACTGCACGAGCGCAGGCCGCGGAGCATCGGGCTCCCCTTCCCGGACACTCTCGCGGCGATCTGTGACCCCGACACGACGACCGAGCTGCCACCTGGCACGGAGGGCGAGATCTGCATCTCCGGGCCTGCGGTGATGCTCGGGTACCTGGACGATCCCGAGGAGACCGCGAAGACGCTGCGTACGCACGAGGACGGCCGGGTATGGCTCCACACGGGCGACATCGGGACCATGGACGCAGAGGGCTTCTTCTACTTCACCTCCCGCCTCAAGCGAATGATCAAGTCGTCGGGATTCAACGTGTACCCGGCTCAGGTCGAGGCGATCCTCTTCGAGCACCCCGCAGTCGCGGAAGCATGCGTCGTCGGCATCCCCGACGAGGCGCAGGGAGAGCGTGTGAAGGCGTTCGTCGTCGTCACGCCGGGGGCGCACGGAAGCGCGGAGCTCGCCGCCGAGCTGATCGAGCACTGCCGCTCGCACCTCATCAAGTGGTCGTGCCCTCGCGACGTCGAGTTCCGGGACGAGCTGCCGAAGACGAAAGTCGGGAAGATCGACTACGTCGCGCTCGTTCGCGACGCGGCCGGGGCACCGGTCGCAACGTGATCGCCCGTTCGACGCGCTCGACCGAGCGCGTCGCGGAACTCTGCTCAGGGTCTGCTCTCGTGCAGGCCGCCGCCTTCTGCGACACTGGGGCGAGCGCGAAGGGGGCGGGAGTGGGTACGAAGCGCACAGGGGACGAGTACCGCGTGATGGGCGTCGCAGAACGCCTCGGTGCGTACGAGGCCGCTCCCGTGCCGGTGCTCGACGAGGAGACGGTCGACGACGAGCTCGTCGATAGGGCGGCGAGGTTGCTGTCCGTCATGCCCCGCCACCAGCTCCGCGCCACGATCGAGAGCCTGGTCTCGCCCAACGACCTCGAGCGTGGTCGCCGGGCGATCGACGCGCTCATCGACGCTGCGTTCGCGATCGAGGACGAGACCGGCCACATCCGGCGCGCGAACTGATCGGCTGCGTCACCAAGACGGGCGCCCTCACCGGTCCTTCGTAGGCTTCGACGCGTGAAGGTCTTCACCGTCGTCGGGAACCGGCCCCAGTTCATCAAGTCCGCTCCGCTCTCCGCGGCGCTCCGCGACGACGGCGTCGAGGAGATCGTCCTGCACACGGGCCAGCACTGGTACCACACCATGTCGCAGGTCTTCTTCGACCAGCTCGAGCTCGCGGAGCCTCGCTACCGGCTCGACCTCCACACAGCCGACGTCGCCGCGATGCAGCCCGTCATCGCCGAGCGCATTGCAGCCGAGTCGCCGGACCTCGTGCTCGTCTACGGGGACACGAACTCGACCGTCGCGGGCGCACGTGCCGCAGCGGACGCGTCCGTCCCGGTCGCCCACGTCGAGGCCGGCCTGCGCAGTGGCGACCTCGAGATGCCCGAGGAGCGAAACCGGATCGAGGTGGACCGTCTCGCCTGGCTCCTCTTCTGCCCCGACGACCGCTCGCGCCGCACCCTCGACGAAGAGGGTGTGATGGGGCGGATCTACGTCGTCGGTGACGTCATGGCCGACGCCACCCGACTCTTCGCACCCATCGCACGCTCGGCGTTCCCCGTGCCGCACGAACCGGGGTCGTACGTCGTCGTGACGATCCACCGGGAGGCGAACGTCGCCCAGCCGCGGCTCGGCGCCATCGTCGAGGGGCTCAACCGGATCGAAGAGATGGTCGTGTTCCCGGTCCACCCGCGCACCCGTGCCCGCATGGCGGAGGAGGGCCTCGCCCTCGGACCGCACGTGCGGCTCATCGAGCCGCTCAGCTACCTGGAGCTCGCGTCACTCGCCTCGCAGGCTCGGGTCATCGTCACCGACTCCGGCGGCCTGCAGAAGGAGGCGTACTGGTACGGCGTCCCGTGCGTCACGGTCAGGCCGTCCACGGAGTGGGTCGATACCGTGGCCGTCGGCGCGAACGTGCTGGTCGACGCCGACCCCGACGCGATCGCCTCCGCCGTCGCGACAGCCGCGCTGCCGCCCGGCCGGCCCGTCCTGTACGGCGACGGCCACGCCTCGGAGCGGATCGCACAGGTGCTCGTCGCTACGATCCCGAGCCGATGACGCGCGACGTCGCCATCGTCGGAGCCGGCTACGTCGGTGTCCCCCTCGCACGCACGTTCGCCGACGCGGGCAAGCGCGTGCTGCTCGTGGACGTCGACCCCGCGCGCATCGAGCTGCTGAACGCCGGCGAGAGCTACATCGAGGACGTGCCCTCGGACGTGCTGAAGCCACTCGTCGACGACGGTCTCGTTGCCGCGACGACCGATTACGACGAGATACGCGATGTCGACGCGATCCTCGTCGCCCTTCCCACACCGCTGTCGCGCCAGCGGGAGCCCGACCTGCGCATCCTCGTGTCCGCCGCCGAGCAGATCGCGACGCGACTGCGCGCCGGCCACCTCGTCGTCCTCGAGTCGACGACCTATCCGGGAACGACCCGCGAGCAGGTCCAGCCGGTCCTCGAGCGCGGCAGCGGCCTCAAGGCGGGCGTCGACTTCCACCTCGCGTTCTCGCCCGAGCGCGTCGACCCGGGCCGTGAGGACTGGACGACGAAGACCGTCACGAAGGTCGTCGGCGGCGTCGACGAGGGCTCGACGGACGCCGCGGCAGCCCTCTACGGGGCGGCGATCGACAACGTGCACAGGGTCTCGTCGCCCGAGGCCGCCGAGCTCACGAAGCTCCTGGAGAACATCTTCCGCTCGGTCAACATCGCGCTCGTCAACGAGCTCGCGCAGCTCTGCGACCGGATGGGGATCGACGTCTGGGAGGTCATCGAGGCCGCGGCGACGAAGCCGTTCGGCTTCATGTCCTTCCAACCCGGCCCCGGCCTGGGCGGGCACTGCATCCCGATCGACCCCTTCTACCTCACGTGGAAGGCGCGGGAGTTCGGCTTCTACACGGAGTTCATCGAGCTCGCCGGGAAGGTCAACGAGTCGATGCCGTACTTCTGCCGCTCGCTCGTCTCCCAGGCACTGAATCACGCGAAGCAGCGCTCGCTCAAGGGCTCGCGGATCCTCGTCCTCGGAGTCGCCTACAAGCCGGGGATATCCGACGTGCGCGAGTCGCCCGCGATCAAGCTGATCAGCCTGCTCCAGAACGCCGGCGCCGACGTCTCCTACCACGACCCCCACGTCCCGTCGTTCTCGGAGCACGGAGTCGGCCTGAGCTCCGCGCCCTACGAGCCGGGCGCCTACGACTGCGTCGTCGTCGTGACGAATCACGCCGAGATCGACTACGAGGCGCTCGTGGACGAGGCGGAGCTCGTCGTGGACCTGCGGAACGCCACGGGCGCGGTCGGCAGCCGCTCCGACAAGGTCTGGAAGCTGTGACCGTACGCATCGGCCAGGCCGGCCTCGGCGAGTGGGGCAAGAACCTCGCCCGGAATTTCGCCGACCTCGCCGAGCTGACGTGGCTCACGGACCCGGCGAGCGGCAAGGCGGACGAGTTCCTCGCGCGCTACCCACAGGCACGCTGGGCGGACTCGCTCGACGAGATGCTCGCCGATCCCGAGCTGGACGCGGTCGTGCTGGCAACGCCCGTGCCGACCCATCACGAGCTCGCGAAGCGCGCGCTCGAGGCGGGCAAGCACGTCTTCGTCGAGAAGCCCCCCGCGATGACGGCGGCCGAGATAGACGAGCTGGTCTCGATCGCGGAGGGGAGCCACCTCGTGCTCATGCCGGGGCACCTGCTCCTGTACCACCCCGGCGTCCTGAAGCTCAAGGAGCTCGTCGACGCGGGCGAGCTCGGCGACGTCCTCTGCGTCTACGGGAATCGGCAGAACCTGGGCCGCATCCGCCCCTACGAGAACGCACTCTGGTCGCTCGGCGTCCACGACCTGTCCGTGATCCTCTACCTCCTCGACGAGGATCCTGTGGAGGCGATCGCGCTCGGCCGCGACTTCCTCCAGCCCGGCGTCGAGGACGTCGTCTTCTGCTACCTGCGGTTCCCGTCCGGGCGCATCGCCCACATGCACCTCTCGTGGCTCGACCCGCACAAGATGCGGAAGATGACCGTCGTCGGCAGCGAGAAGATGGCCGTATTCGACGACATGGAGCTCGATCGCAAGATCACCGTCTACGAGAAGGCGCCGTGGAAGCCCGTCGACACGTACGGCGAGTGGCAGACGCGCACGGGCGACATCCACATCCCGAAGATCGCCACGGACGAGCCGCTCAAGCTCGAGTGCCGCCACTTCCTCTCGCTCGTCCAGGGTGATGGCGACCGCGCGCAGGTCGCACGAGACGGCGCACGCGTGGTGCGGGCGCTCGACATGCTCACGACCTCGCTGCATGGCGGCTGAGATCCACCCGACCGCGGTCGTCCACCCCGGAACGGTGCTCGGGGAAGGCGTCAAGGTGCTCGAGCACGCGGTCGTCGGGAAGCAGCCGTCGCTCTCGCCCCGCTCCACCGCAAAGCGGGAGCCTCTGCCTCCGACGGAGATCGGCGACGGCACCATCGTCTCCACCGGCGCCATCGTCTTCGCCGGCTCACGGATCGGGCGGCGCGTGATCCTGGGCGACCAGTCCTGTGTTCGCGAGCGCGTGACGGTCGGCGACGACGTCGTGCTCGGCCGGGGATCGCTGATCGAGAACGACACCACGATCGGGGCGCTGACGAAGATCCAGGCGGACGCGTACATCACCGCGTACTCGACGCTCGAGGA
>DASUFC010000057.1:0-2875 GCA_036274755.1 Gaiellaceae bacterium | reverse complement strand
GCGCTGGCCGCGATCTTCGTGGCGCTCTTCGTCGGCGCCTGCATCGTCGCGCTCGTCTACCTGCAAGTGGACTGAGCGTGGGACCCGACCTCGAGCTCGCGCTGCGGCTCGCGGACGCCGCAGACGCGATCTCCCTCGCGCGGTTCCGGTCCCGTGACCTCGTCGTCGAGACGAAGCCCGACCTGACGCCGGTGACGGAGGCCGACCGCGAGGTCGAGCACGAGCTGCGGGCGATGCTCGGCGCGGAGCGCCGCCGGGACGCGATCCTCGGCGAGGAGCAGGGCGCGTCCGGCTCGGGACGGCGCCGGTGGATCATCGACCCGATCGACGGGACGCGTAACTACTCGCGCGGGATTCCCGTGTGGGCGACGTTGATCGCGCTCGAGGAGGACGGCCACGTCGTGCTCGGCGTCGTCTCGGCGCCCGCGCTCCATCGCCGCTGGTGGGCAGAGCGTGGCGGGGGCGCGCACGCGGGCGGCGACGTCGTCCACGTCTCGGCGGTGCGCAGGCCCGAGGACGCGGTGCTCAGCTTCGCGCTCGAGCAGCCGCTGCCGGCGCTTGCGGGCCGCGCGTGGCATGCCCGGGGCTACGGCGACTTCTGGAGCCACATGCTCGTCGCCGAGGGGTCGATCGACGGCGCGATCGACGCGATGGGGGTCTCCGTGTGGGACCTCGCTGCGGTGCAGGTGATCGTCGAGGAGGCGGGCGGGAGGTTCACGGACTTCGCCGGCGAGCACCGGATCGATGGCGGCAGCGCGATCTCCTCGAACGGCCATCTCCACGCAGCGCTGCTCGAAGCGGTGCGCGAGCTTCCGCCACCAGAGCACACGGAAACCTGACGTCTACGCGGCGGTCGCGCGCACCGCGGCCTCGTAGACCGGGTCGCGCGCGAGGGTGTCGAGCTCGGCGGAGAGCAGGTCGCTGCCGGAGAGCGCCGGGCGGGCCGGCGGGGCGATGGTGTCGCCGTCCACCGCGATGCCCGCGAGCGCGACCGCGTCGCGGCGCGTAAGTGACACCCTCCTGCGGAGCCGCGAGCGAAGCCAGCCGGCGAGCAGCAGAGCGTCCGCGCGCGGGCCTTCGATCGAGACCCGCTCGATCGTGCGGATCCCGGGCCAGCGCTCCGCGAGCGCCGACCGCCACGGCAGCCCGCGCCGCCAGGCGAGATCGGAGACGACGATCCGATCGAAGAGGCGGGCGAGAGGGTCGTACGCGCCGGGGACGCCCTTCCACTCGTTCGAGTCGACGACGAAGCGGTCGCAGACGTCGACGATCTCGCCGAGCGCCTGACTGTTCCAGTCGGGGCGCCCGCGCCAGCGGCAGAACGCCGGGAGGTCGGAGATCAGCAGCGGGAGGACGACAGACGCGGGATGACGCGCTGCCTCGCCGCTCAGCCTGAGCTCGATCACCTCGGACAGCACCTCGCGGCCGTCGCCGATCGCGAAGTCGTGGACGACGGCGTCGGCCTCGACGTCGCTCTTCCGTCCCGGCACCGGCACGAGGAAGATCGTGCGCGCAGGGTGACGCTCCGCGAGTCCGGCGAGGACGACTTTCGCCCGAGGCAGCCACTTGGGCGGCGCCCAGACGACGTGGGTCATCGTGCTCGTGCGGAGCTCGGGCTCGCCGTCGGCCTCCTGGCGGCAGCGCTGCCGCGCGAGCTTCCGCTCCACCTCGGCGACGACGCCCACGCCGCTCAGCCCGCCCTCTCCGTCGAGGGATGAACGTGCCGGCTTCGTGCCGCTTCGTCCACACCGACGAACGGTGTCAGACACCGGTTTCTGTCAAGGGCGAACCGCGCCGACTTCGTACCAATCGTTCCACAGGAGAACATCCTGCATCTGGACGGAATACACGGAAGGCACGAGCGACCTCGCGACCGAAGGCGCCAGGCGGGACGGAGAGCGGTGTCTGACACCGTCAGTGCCTCCGCCACGAGCGGCCGTCGTGATGGAGCAGCTCGTCGGCGCGCGCCGGCCCCCAGCTCCCGGCCGCATAGTCGGGGAACGTCGGCCGGTCGCGGCCCCAGGCGCCGACGATCGCGTCGACGAGCTTCCACTGCTCCTCGACCTCGTCCTCGCGCGTGAACAGCGTCGCGTCGCCGAGCATCGCGTCGAGGATCAGCCGCTCGTAGGCCTCGGGCACGCCCTCGCGGAACGCGCCGCCGTAGAGGAAGTCCATGTGCACCGTCCGGATCGACATCCCGGCGCCGGGCACCTTCGCGCCGATCGCGAGCGAGACGCCCTCGTCCGGCTGTACGTGGATCAGCAGCACGTTCGGCCGCAGCCCGTCGCCCGCGATCGACTCGAACGGCGGGTGCGGCGCGCTCTTGAACTGGATCGCGATCGTCGTCTCGCGCCGCGCGAGGCGCTTGCCGGCCCGCACGTAGAAGGGCGTGTCGGCCCAGCGCCAGTTGTCGACGTAGAGCTTCGCGGCGATGTACGTGTCCGTCTGCGAGCGAGGATCGACGCCGGGCTCCTCGCGGTACCCGAGCACCTCCTCCCCCTCGACCCACCCGCGACCGTACTGGCCGCGGACGACCGACTTCGGCCCCGGCGTGTTGATCGCGCGCAGCACCTTCACCTTCTCGTTCCGCACCGCATCCGCCGTGAAGTCGATCGGCGGCTCCATCGCAGTGAGGGCGAGGAGTTGCAGGAGGTGGTTCTGAAAGATGTCCCGGATCACGCCGGCCTGCTCGTAGTATCCGGCGCGGCCCTCGATGCCCATCGACTCGGCGACTGTGATCTGGACATGGTCGACCATCTGGCGGTTCCAGATCGGCTCGAAGATCCCGTTCGCGAAACGCAGGGCCATCAGGTTCTGGACGGTCTCCTTGCCGAGGTAGTGGTCGATCCGGAAGATCTCGTCCTCGTCGAACCAG
>DASUFC010000056.1:0-3140 GCA_036274755.1 Gaiellaceae bacterium | reverse complement strand
CGACATCCTCCGCCAGTTCGAGGCGGACGACGAGACGAAGTACGTCGTGATGGTCGGCGAGATCGGCGGCGACGAGGAGGAGAAGGCGGCCGACTTCATCGAGACCGAGATGACGAAGCCCGTCGTCGCGTACATCGCCGGGTTCACCGCGCCGCCCGGAAAGACCATGGGCCACGCCGGGGCGATCATCTCCGGCTCCTCCGGAACCGCGTCGGCGAAGCAGAAGGCGCTCGAGGAGCGCGGGATCCGGGTCGGCACGACGCCGACCGAGACCGCTCAGCTCGCGGCCGAGCTCACCATCTGACCGTCGGAAGCCTTTGGACGCTCTGAACGCAACGAGCCGCTCCGCCACGGTCAGCCACGACGCGGCCGCGGTCGCCTGGTGGGTCCTCGTCGGCGCGGCCTCGGGCGCGATCGCCGGGGCGCTGGTCGGAGGCGTCGGCGGCCGGCTCGCGATGCTACTGCTGCGCCTCACATCGCCCGAGGACGTGACCGGCATGCTCTCGGACGACGGCTTCGAGATCGGCGTCGTCTCGTTCGACACGGCCCAGCTCGTGCTCGCGATGGCGATGCTCGGGGGGATCAACGGCGTGCTGTACGCCGCGCTCCGTGGCGCTCTTCCGCGGAAGCTACGACTGCCGCTCTGGTCGGTCCTCGCGGCGGCTCTCGGCGGCGCGAACATCGTCCACGACGACGGGGTCGACTTCGTGTTCCTCGAGCCCGCCGCGCTCGCGATCGCGCTCTTCGTGCTCCTTCCCGGAGCGGCGGCCGCGCTGGTCGTGCTGCTCGTCGAGCGCTGCATGCGCGTCGAGCCGTGGTTGGACAGGCGTCTCTCGGTCGGGCTCTGCATCGCTGCGGTCGCCGGGACGTTCGCGCTCGGCTTCGCCGCCCTGGTCGCGGCGGGAGCGCTCGTCGTGCGCCGGGCCAGGCTCGACTCGCTGCTCGCGCGCGTTGCCCGGGTCGCCGTGCCCGCCGCGCTCGTCGTCGTCACGGCGGTCTCCTGCTGGCAGCTCGCAGCAGTGTCGGCACGAATCCTCTGACAAGGGAGTCGTGCCGCGTGCGCGAATCTCTCCGTGTGGCGAGCCGGCTCGAGGACAGGCTTCAGCGCGGCGTCGAGCGACTGACGCTCTTCAGGGCCGTGCGCATGGTCGCGACGGTCGCGCTCACGCTGGCCGTCGTCGCCGCGATCCTCGAGCTGCTCGTCGACTCGGGGATCAATGGATTCGACAACGCTCTCTGGTGGGCAATCGTCACGGTGACGACGGTCGGGTACGGCGACGTCGTGCCGGAAACGACGACGGGCCGGTTGATCGCGTCGGGCCTCATGCTCGTCGGGGTCAGCGCGATCCCGATCGCCTCGTCGCTCGTCGTCTCCGTGTTTCTCACGCGTCTGCAGGCCAAGCAGCACGAGCAGGACGCCGCCGAGCGGGCCGAGCTCGTCGCGCGTCTCGAGCGGATCGAGCAAGCGCTCCTGCGCGTGACCGACGCCCGATGAGCCGCGGCGCGTAGCATCGCGACATGGAGCTTCGCTCGCTGGCCGGTGCCGAGCCGTTCACGACCAAGGACGGGTCGACGATCCGCGAGCTGCACCACACCGCCGCGCAGTCGCTCGCCCAGGCCACGCTGGAGGCCGGTCAGGCGACCCAGCGCCACTACCACGCGCGGACGGAGGAGATCTACCTCCTCACCGCCGGTGGCGGCGTGCTCGAGGTCGACGGCGAGTCGCGCGACGTGGTCGCCGGCGACGCGGTGCTGATCCCGCCCGGTGCGTGGCACGAGCTCGTCGCCGGAGCCGGCGGGGCGCGCCTGCTGTGCATGTGCGCTCCGCCGTACTCACACGACGACACATTCTTCGAGTAGTCGCCTAGCGCCGGCCGCGAGCGCGTGCCGAGCCCCAGCCGCCGCGCCTCCGGGACGCGTAGACGAGGCGCGGGGACGCCGTCTTCATCCCCGTCGACGCGAACGTCTCGTGCTGGCCGTTCAGCCGAGCGACGCGGCTCATGTCCGCCTGCTGCTCGGGCAGGACGAGCGTCACGCCTGTTCCCGACCGTCCCGCGCGGCCGGTGCGGCCCACGCGGTGCGTGTACGCCTTCCCGTCCTCGGGCGGGTCGAAGTTGATGACGTGCGTGACGTCGTCGAGGTCGAGGCCGCGGGCGGCGACGTCGGTCGCGATCAGCGTCGTGACGACACCGGAATCGAACCGCTCCAGCGCGCGCTGCCGCTGGCCCTGCGTGAGGTCACCGTGCATCGCGGCCGCTTTCACGCCGTGCTGCGCGAGCTTGCGCGCGAGCCGGTCGGCGCCGCGCTTCGTGCGCACGAAGACGAGCGCGAGGCCACGCTCCGCTTCCAGCAGCTCGACGAGCGTCGAGACCTTCGTGTCGGCGGTGACCGAGACGAACCGGTGCTCGATCTCGCCGGGCGCGTGCTCGCTCGGAAGCTCGGCCTCGATCCGGGCCGGCGACTGTGTGTAGGCGCTTGCGAGCTCGCCGACCTCGCCGTCGAGCGTCGCGGAGAAGAACATCGTCTGGCGGTCGCGCGGCAGCCGCTTCACGATCCTGTCGACCTGCGGCTTGAAGCCCATGTCGAGCATTCGGTCGGCCTCGTCGAGGACGAGGATCTCGACGGCGTCGAGCGTGACGAGCCGCCGGTCGAGAAGGTCCTGGAGGCGGCCCGGCGTGGCGACGATCACGTGTGCGTCGCGGGCGAGGTTCGCCTGCGGACGCAGCGCCACACCGCCGTACACCGTCGCCACCCGAAGGCCGCGGACGTCGGCGAGCGACTCGATCGCCTCGGAGACCTGCACTGCGAGCTCGCGCGTCGGGACGAGGACGAGCGCGGCGGGGCGGGCATCGTCCCGCGGGGCCCGCTCGACGAGCGGGATCGCAAAGGCGAGAGTCTTGCCCGATCCCGTCGGCGACTTCGCGAGCAGGTCGGTGCCTGCGAGCGCGGGTGGGATCGCGCGGGACTGGATCTGAAAGGGGCTGGTGATGCCGCGCGCATCGAGCGCGGCCGACAAGTCCGCGCCCACGCCGAGCGCGGCGAACGTGTTCTGAGACATACGACTCCTGGATTCGGTGGAACGGCTCGAGACCTACGACCTTCGAGCCCGAAAGGAGTCGAACGAAGCGGATCTCACTGGC
>DASUFC010000055.1:0-2425 GCA_036274755.1 Gaiellaceae bacterium | reverse complement strand
GCGTGCCGGATCGTCGTGTCGCTCGGCCGGCCGCCCGCCGCGTAGCGAACGGCCTACGCGGCGTTCCGCGGGTCGAGATCCTCGGCGACGTCGCCCGCGACACCCCGCTTCGCGACGACCTCGAAGCGGTCGGTCCGCCGGACGACGTCCTCGATGCTCATGTCGACGTGACCGACGGCCACGACGAAGTGCGTGTCATGAGCACGGATCGCCTCGTACTCCCCTTCCCGCAACGTCAGCCGCTGGGCGCAGTCTTCGTCCGCGCATTCGCAGACGACGACGAGCTCCTCGGCCGAGTCCGGTGTCACGGCCTCCAGACGCTCGTTGAGCTCCCGGAAGAAGGCCTCGTTGCGGGCAAGTCGTTCTTCTCGCCTGGACATCGGCGCGGAGAGTCAATCAGTTTGGGGGACCGTCGCGTTTGCGCTTCCTCGGCCGATCTTGGAGGATGGAAGCTCAGAGGCGCGGGCGCCGCACCCTGTCATTCGTCTCGGCGATCCTCCCATCCCCCAGGGGACGTCCGTGGACCGGTGCGCGCCCGCGCCTCTTTGCAGGGGTGCGACGCCGAAACGGCCCGTTTGTTAGCGACCTTTGGCAACGCGCTCTTCGCTGACGGGCCACTACCAGGCGACCTCGCTTCCGTCGGCGTGGAAGAACCGTCCGCTGCGCGATGCGTCGAGCGCGTCAATCTGCCGGATCAGCCCGTCAGCCGACTCGGTCGGGTCGACGTTGCCGCCGCCCTGGGTCATCTCGGTCCGGACGAACCCCGGGTGAAGCACGGCGACGTGGATCCCTCGCGCGGCCAGGTCGGCGGCGAGGTTCGCGCCGAGCATGTTGAGCGCCGCCTTCGACATGCGGTAGCCGTAGTTACCGCCGGAGGGCCGGTCGCCGATCGATCCGGCCTTGCTCGATATCAGTGCGATTTTCGCCCCAGGCCCGAGGCGCGGAAGCAGGGCGAGTGTCACCCGTAGCGGCCCGAGCGTGTTGACCTCGAGCTCCTCGCGCGCGGCGTCGACGTCGATCGTCTCGAGCGTGTCCCACCGGGCGAGGCCCGCGTTGTTGACGACGACATCGACCGACTGCCCGTCCCCGAGCGCCTCGAGCAACGCGGCACCCACGTCGTCGCTCCCGACGTCGATCCCGTCGACGACGCGACAGCCGACCGCGTCGAGCTCGGGTGTGCGCGTGCGACACGTCGCGATCACATCGTCCGCTCGCGCGTTCACCTGCCTGACGAGCTCGAGCCCGATCCCGCGGCTCGCTCCGGTCACCAGCCAAGTCGCCAAGCCGCCCTCCTCGCTCAGCGGCTCATGTCGACGGCGTAGACCTTCTCCGGCTCGATCGTCACGACAACGCGCGACTCACCAGGCCCGTCGATCCCGCTCAGGTCCATCCCGTACTTCACGCCGAGCTTCGAGGCGTAGGCGTAGTCGGGGTCGGGCTCGATCCTCGCCCGGCCGCGCACCTCGAGATAGCGGCGCGGGTTCTCGACGTCGAGCACGAGCAGGCTGCACTCCGGGCGCTCCCGCAGGTTTCTCGTCTTCGCGCGACGCGTGTTGAGCCAGAGCTTGAGCTCCCCCGCGTCATGGAGGAACCAGACCTCGGTGAGCTGCGGGAGGCCTTGCGGGTCGATCGTGGCCAGCGTCCCGAACGGCGCATCGAGCAGGTCGGCGTGCGATTCGGGAAACGCAGTCACGATCGCGATCGTAGACCCGGCAGCTCAGAGCAGGTCGAGCAGGTCGGCGACGCCGTCGACGACCGCGTCCGGACGGCGGCGCTCGGGGACGCTCTGCATGTCGACCGAGGCGCTGATCCCGCTCCGCACGAGGATCGTGCGGGATCCTCCGAGGCGGCCGAGCGCGACGTCGAGCGCCAGGTCGTCGCCGATCACGGCGAGCTCGGAAGCAGGTGCGCCGAGGCGCTCCACCATCGTCCTCACCGCGGCACGCGACGGCTTGCCGACGACCACGGGACGCCGGCCGGTCGCCTTGGCGAGGGCGGCTGTGACCATCGCTCCGCGGCTGAAGATCGGCCCGTTCGCGCCGGCGTACGCGGGCACGTAGCTTCCGGTCAGGAGCGGCGCGCCGGCGAGGATCGTCCGGGCGGCGCGCTCGAGCCCGCCGAAGTCGACGGCGTCCGTGTGTGCGACGAGGACGGCGTCGACCCGCTCGCGCTCTCCGTCGGCGACGCCGATCCCATTCGCGGCGAGGTACTCCCGTGCCGCATCGGTGCCGAACAGGAGCACCGTGGCGCCGTGGTGGGCGCGCAGGTAGGTCCGGACGCTCGAGAGCGGCGTCAGCAGCTCGTCGTCGGCGACGTCGAGGCCCGCGTCGCGCAGGCCCGCGGCGAACCCGGCGGGTGAGATGTGGCTGCCGTTCGTGAAGAGCGCGAGCGGGCGCGTCGAGGCGCGGATCCGCTCGAGGAGCTC
>DASUFC010000054.1:0-13514 GCA_036274755.1 Gaiellaceae bacterium | reverse complement strand
GCGACCGCCTCGGCGGGTAGATTCGCCGCGGTGTCGTCAGGGCGTCTCCGCACGGCCGTCGCGCTCCTCGGCGTTCCGATCGGCCTCTTCTTCCTCTGGCTCGCGGTTCGCAACGCGGATCTGGACGCCGTGTGGGACACGCTGCGCAGTGCCGACCTCGCGCTCGTCGCGCTCGCGATCGCGGCGTTCGGCGTCGTGTACGTCGTGCAGTCCGTGCGCTGGCGGCGTATCGCCGGGACGCCGAACGTTCGTCTCGCGCGCTTCTACGAGATGACGGTGAGCGGCGTCGCCGTGAACAACGTCCTACCGGGGAGGCTCGGCGACTTCCTGCGCGCCCGCTGGCTGGGGCTCGCAGCCCGGATGCCGGCCGGCAAGGCCTTCGGCACGGTCGTGCTCGACAGGGCGTTCGACGTCGTCGTCCTCGTCGGCCTGCTCATCGTGGGGCTGGCGGCGGTCGCCAGCTCGGCCTGGCTCTGGCAGCTCGCCGCTGCCGGCGCCGTCGTCGTGCTCGCGATCGCGGGCGTCCTGCTCTTCTCCAGGGTGTACATCGGCCGCCGGGAGCGCGATCGCCGGGAGCGCGGTCTCGTGCGTCGGCTCGTGCGCGACACCGTGGAGCGACTCGCAGAGCCCCTCGGCCGCCGCCACATCGCCGTCTGGCTCGGGCTCTCGCTCGCCGCGTGGGCGATGTGGGCGGTCGCGGCGTATCTCGTCGCGCGCTCGCTCGAGATCGACCTGTCGCTGACCGAAGCGCTGTTCGTCACCGCTGTCCTCAACCTCGGCTCCGCCGTGCCCTCGTCTCCGGGGTACGTCGGGACGTACGAGTGGCTCGGTGTCGCGTCTCTCGGCCTGCTCGACGTCGACCACGAGCCGGCGCTCGCCTTCACCATCCTGGTGCACGCCGCGTGGTACGTGCCCACGACGGTGTTCGGCGCGGTCGCGCTCGGGCTGCGCGGTGCGAGACAGCTCGCGCGGCATCGCGGCGCGCGTGCCCGGGCGTAGCGCGATGCGACGCGAGGTCACGTGGCGCGAGGCGTTCTTCGCCGGTGGCGGAGGCGCTCTGCTGGCCGTCGTCATGACCTGGCCGCTCGTCCTCCATCTCGGGAGCGACATCGGGAAGGATCTCGGCGACCCGCTGCTACAGGCCTGGCAGGTCGCCTGGATCGGGCACGCGCTCCTCCACGCGCCGCTGCACCTCTGGCAGGCGAACACGTTCTGGCCGTACGACGACACGCTCGCGTTCTCCGACGCCCTGATCGGCTACGCCCCGGTCGGGGTGCTGTCCCAGTCGAGCCCGCACGCCGCCCTCGTGGGCTACAACCTCCTGTTCCTCTTCGCCTACGCGCTCGCCTTCCTCGGCGCGTACCTCCTCGCCAGAGAGATCGGCATCGGCTGGCCGGGCGCGATCGCCGCCGGGGCTGCTTTCGCGTACGCGCCCTGGCGGCTGGCGCAGAACGGCCATCTCCACGTCCTCTCGAGCGGCGGCATCCCACTCGCGATCTTCCTGCTCGTGCGCGGATACCGACGGCGAAGCGCGCCGACCGTGCTCGCGGGCTGGCTGGTCGCGGCGTGGCAGATGACGCTCGGGTTCACGCTCGGGCTGCAGCTCGCGTACCTGCTCCTCGTCCTCGGTGTCATCGCCGGCGTCGCCTTCTGGCGGTCGTGGCTTCCACGCCCCGACCGCCGGGTGCTGGTCGCGAGCCTTTTGGGCATCGCCGCTTTCGTCCTCGTGTCGGGGCTCATGGCGCGGCCCTATCTGCGCGTGCTCGACGCGCATCCGGAGGCCCGGCGCTCCGTGGAGTACGTCCAGACCTTCTCGCCGAGGGCACGGAGCTTCCTCGCCGGCCCGGTGGAGAGCCATCCCTGGGCGCGTGTGACGGCGCGCGCTCGCGCATCGCTCGAAGCGCCCGACGAGATGGCCCTGTTCCCGGGGCTCACGATCTCGCTGCTCGCGCTCGCCGGGGTTCTCGGATCGGTCCTTCCGAGACGGCTGCGGATCGGCCTCGCCGTCGGAGTCGTCGTCTGCGCGCTCCTCTCGCTCGGGGTCCGCGACGTCGACGGGCTCCATCGCTACCTGACCCCCTATCGGTTCCTCTTCGACTTCGGGCCCGGCTGGGACGGCGTGCGAACGCCCGGGCGCATCAACACGCTGACATCGCTCGGGATCGCCCTCCTCGCCGGAGCGGGCCTCTGCGTCGCGACCGGGTACCTGCGTGCCCGCCGCGGCGTGCGGTTCGGCAGGCTCGCGGCAGGAGCGCTGATCGCGCTCGTCCTCTTCGACGGCCTCGGCCCCATTGCGCATCCACGCGTCCCGACTCCCCCCGCCGCGGTGTCCGTCGCCCCCGAACCGCAGCTCAGTCTCCCGGCGGGCTTCCTGGACGACCTCCGCTACAGCTACTGGAGCACCGCGGGCTTCCCGCTCACGGTGAACGGAGCCGGGGGCTTCGATCCGACGGGCTACGACCGCCTGCGCCACGCGGTGGCGGGCTTTCCCGACGAAGCCTCGATCGCCGCGCTGGAGAAGGCCGGTATCCGATCCGTCGTCCTGTACCCGGGCGCCGCGGAGGGGACGACGTGGGAGCGGGCCGCCTCGAAGCCGGTCGCAGGGCTTCCGGTGGAGCGCGAGCGCGTGGGCGACGCGATCGTGTTCCGCCTTCGCTAGTACCATCGCGCCGTGCCCGACCTGGTCGTCGACGGACGCGTGATCTCGCGGGACGGGCCTGCCTACGTCATCGCCGAGGTCGGCCACAACCACCAGGGCGACGTCGAGAAGGCCAAGGCGCTCGTCCGGGCGGCCCGTGAGTGCGGAGCCGATGCCGTCAAGCTGCAGAAGCGCGACAACGCCCACCTGTACACGAGCGAGCTGTACGACGCGCCCTACGACAACGAGCACTCCTTCGGCCGCACGTACGGGGAGCACCGGGAGGCGCTCGAGTTGTCCGCGGCCGAGTGGCTCGAGCTTCGGGAGTTCTCGAAGGAGGAAGGCATCACGCTCTTCGGGACCGCGTTCGACGAGGCGAGCGCCGACTTCCTCGTCGAGCTCGACCTGCCCGCGATCAAGATCGCGTCCGGCGACCTCACGAACGTCCCGCTCCTGCGACACGTCGCGGCGCTCGGGCGGCCGGTGTTCGTCTCGACGGGCGGCGGCACCCTCGAGGACGTCGAACGCGCAGTCGACGCGATCCTGCCGCTCAACGAGCAGCTCTGCCTCCTGCAGTGCACTGCGTCGTATCCGTGCGAGGTGGAGGAGCTCAACCTCGGCGTGATCGAGACCTACCGCGAGCGCTTTCCCGATCTCGTCGTCGGGATCTCCGACCACCAGAGCGGAATCGCGATGTCGCTGATCGCCTTCATGCTCGGGGCGCGGGTTCTCGAGAAGCACTTCACCCTGAACCACGCCTGGAAGGGGTCGGACCAGGCGTTCTCCCTCATGCCGGAGGGCCTGCGGCGTCTCGTCCGCGACCTGCATCGCATACCGGACGCCGTCGGAGACGGGGTGAAGCGCCCGCTTGCGAGCGAGGAGAGGCCGCTGGAGAAGATGGGGAAGAAGCTCGTCGCGGCACGGAGCCTGCCGGCGGGGCACGTGCTCGCCACCGGCGACCTCGTGGCGAAGTCGCCCGCCGACGCCGGCCTGCGTCCGTACGAGCTCGACGATCTCCTGGGACGTTCGCTGGCCCGCGCTCTGGCCGAGGGAGAGACCATCGCCGCAGAGGACGTGGAGCCGGCCTTCCGGCCACTTGCGGCCCGCGGCTCGTGACGGCTCCGGATCTCGACCGGATCCGTCTCGCCGTCTTCGACTTCGACGGCGTCTTCACCGACAACCGCGTCTGGACGAACGAGCACGGCGAGGAGAGCGTCGCGTGCTGGCGGGGCGACGCGCTCGGCTTGCGGCGCCTCGAGTCGGCCGGCGTCGACCACTTCATCCTCTCGACCGAGGTGAACGCCGCCGTTGGAGCCCGCGCACACAAGATCCGGGCCGCGTGCATCCAGGGCGTCGGGGACAAGCTTCCGGTGCTCACCGCCGAGGTCGAGAAGCGCGGTCTGTCCCTCGCGGAGACGGCCTACGTCGGGAACGACGTCAACGACGCGGAGTGCCTCGGCGCCGTGGGGCTGCCCGTCGTGCCCGCGGACGCGTGGCCCGAAGTGCTGCCGCTCGCCGGCCTGGTGCTCACCCGGCGGGGCGGGTACGGCTGCGTGCGCGAGTTCTGCGATGCCGTGTGGAGCGCGAAAGGGAAGCCGGCATGAGCGGCGATCCGCTGTTCGATCTGGAGGGGCGCGTCGCGGTCGTGACGGGAGGCTCGGGCCAGCTCGGCCGCGTGTTCGTCTCGGGCCTCGCCGAGCGTGGAGCGCGCGTCGCGAGCTTCGACCTGGCTGAGAGCGGCGCGCATCCGGAGGGCGTCGTCGAGCACGTCGTCGACATCACGGATCGAGAGGCGCTCGCTGCGGCCGTCGATGCGGTGGTGCGCGAGCTCGGCGTGCCACACGTCCTCGTCAACAACGCGGGGCTCGACTCCCCGCCGGACGCACCCGAGGCCGAGGTCGGTCCGTTCGAGGACGTCCCGGAGGAGGCGTTCGACCGGGTGCTGGACGTCAACGTGAAGGGCACCCTTCTCTGCTGTCAGACGGTCGGGGGGGCCATGGCTCGTGCGGGCCGCGGCTCGATCGTCAACATCTCGTCGGTCTACGGGATGCTCTCCCCGGTCCAGGATCTCTACGAGTTCCGCCGGGCGCGCGGAGAGACGTTCGTGAAGCCGGTCGCGTACTCCGTCTCCAAGGGCGCGGTCGTCAATCTCACGCGCTACCTCGCGACGTACTGGGCGAAGCACGGGGTACGCGTGAACACGCTCACGCTCGCCGGTGTCTGGAACGACCAGCAGCAGGAGTTCCTCGACGCGTTCGCGGCACGCTCGCCGATGGGCCGCATGCTCGACGAGCGCGAGGCCCTCGGCGCGCTCGTCTTCCTCGGCTCCGACGCGTCGTCGTACGTCACGGGCTCGAACCTCGTCGTGGACGGTGGCTGGTCGGCCTGGTGACCCCGGGAGACGTCGAGAACCTCATCGGCGGGGAGGCGACGCCCGCTCGGTCCGGGCGCTGGCTCGAGAAGATCCGGCCTGCCGACGAGACCGTCCTGTGCCGGGTCGCCCGGTCCGATGCCGACGACGTCGAGGACGCGGTGGCCGCGGCGCGCGAGGCCCAGTGCGCATGGGCGGAGCGGACGGCGGTCGCGCGCGGCGACGTCCTGCGCGAGCTCGCGCTCCTGCTTCGCGCGCGTCGCGAGGAGGCGTCAGCGATCGTGGTCGAGGAGACCGGAAAGCCCGAGGCGTTGGCGCTCGGCGAGACCGACGCAGCCGTCGAGATGGGCCTCTTCATCGCGGGGGAGGGCCGTCGTTCGTACGGACGCACGACGACCGCGAGCATGGCGCACCGGACGGTGCTGACCACGCGGCAGCCGCTCGGCGTGGCAGCGCTCGTGATGAGCTTCAACACGCCCCTCCCGAACGTCGCCTGGAAGGCCTTTCCGGCTCTGTTCTGCGGGAACGCGGCGGTGGTCAAGCCGTCGGAGCACACCCCCGCGTCGGCGTCGTTCTTCGCGGAGCTCGCGCTCGAGGCCGGTGTTCCGGCCGGCGCTCTGAACGTCGTTCACGGCCTGGGGGACGAGGCGGGCGCGGCGCTCGTCGCCCATCCGGCCGTCGACCTCGTGAGCTTCACCGGCTCAGCGCACACCGGCCGGGCGATCAACGAGGTCGCGGCGAGGCGCCTGGCGAAGACGTGTCTCGAGCTCGGAGGCAAGAACGCGCTCGTCGTGTGCGACGACGCGGATCTCGAGAACGCCGTCCACTGGTCGACCGCGTCGGCGTTCTCGAACGCCGGGCAACGCTGTGCGTCAGCGAGCAGGATCGTGGTCTTCGACGCCGTCTACGACGACTTCGTGGATCGCCTCGTCCCAGCCGCTGCCGGCGCGGATCTGCAGCCGGTCATCAGCCGGGAGTCGCTGGAACGGATGGTCGGGGCGGTCGACGAGGCCCGCGGAGCGGGCGCGCGGATCCTCAGCGGGGGTGAGCGCCTCGAGCGCGCAGGTTGGTTCCTCGGTCCGACGATCGTCGAGGGCGCCGATCCGGACGCTCCGATCTCTCGCACCGAGCTCTTCGGGCCTGTCACCGTCCTCTACCGCGTTCCGGATCTCGATGCGGCGATCGAGCTCGTGAACGACTCGCCGTACGGGCTCACGGCCGCGATCCACACGGCGAGCCTGCACCGCGCGATGCGGTTCGCGGAGCGCGTGCAGGCAGGCGTCGTCGTGGTGAACGCGGGCACGCACGGCTCGGAGCCGCACATGGGCTTCGGGGGCGTCAAGGACTCGGGAACCGGCTGGCGGGAGGCAGGGATCGAGTCGCTCGACGTGTATTCCGATGCGAAAGTCGTGAATCTCGTGGTCGACCCGGCGAAAGCGTGAACGACACTGCGGCAGTCCTCGGCCCCGGCGCCGTGGGGGGCTCGCTGGCCGTGCGCCTCGCCAACGCGGGCGTGCACGTCATCTGCGTCGCGCCTCCCGAGTCAGCGGGGCTGATCGCCCTCGCCGGGCTCGTGGTCGAGTCGCCGGAAGGGACGCTCACGTCCCGTCCCGAGGTCGTGGAACGGCTCGTCAAGCCCGTCGACCTGCTGCTCGTCACCGTGAAGGCGCCCGCCCTCGACGACGCGGTCGAGCGGATCGAGCCGAGCGCAGTCGAGCGCGGCGTCGTCCTCCCGCTCCTGAACGGCCTCGAGCACATGGAGCTGCTCCGCGCGCGTTTCGGAGAGCGCGTGGCTGCGGGAACGATCTCCCACTTCCAGGCCTACCGGCCGGGGCGCGTCCAGATCATCGAGGCGACGCCTTCACCCGTGATCACGATCGCGTCCGAGTCGCTCTCCGGGAGCGAGGTCGAGCAGGCAGCCGACATGCTTCGCCGCGGTCGCATCGACGTGCGGGTCGGCCAGAGCGAGAAGCGCGTCCTCTGGCACAAGCTCGCGCGGATCGCCCCGCTCGCCGCGGCCACTGCCGTCTCCGGTCGTTCCGTCGGCGACCTGCGCAAGGACCCGGAGTGGCGCCCGCGGCTGGAGGGCGCGATCGCGGAGACGTGCGCGGTGGCGGAGGCCGAAGGCGTCTCGCTGCGACCGGCTGCGCAGTGGGCGATCATCGAGGAGATGGCCGACGAGACGACCACGTCCGCTGCACGCGACGTCGCCGCCGGACGCCGCTCGGAGCTCGACGCCATCCTCGGCGGCGTCCTGCGTGCCGCCGAGCGCCTCGACGTCCCGTGTCCGACGCTGACCGAGCTGGCCGTCGCTGCGGGCCTGCGGTGAGCGACCCCTCCGCGGTCGCCTTCGTTCCCGCTCGGTCGGGCTCCGAGCGCGTCCGCGACAAGAACGTCCGCCGCCTCGCCGGACATCCCCTCCTGGCCTACGCCATCGAGACCGCGCTGCAAGCCGGCCGCTTCGAGCGTGTGGTCGTGTCCACCGACTCGGAGGAGATCGCCGAGATCGCACGCTGGTACGGCGCCGACGTGCCGTTCCTGCGTCCGCCCGAGTACGCGACCTCGACCTCGCCGGACATCGAGTGGCTGACGTACACGATCGCGCAGCTGGACGAGGAGTACGACATGTTCGCGCTCGTGCGAGCGACCAACCCGTTCCGCGGCCCTGACGTCGTGCGACGCGGCCTCGACCAGCTTCTCGCGACGCCCGAGGCCGACTCGCTGCGCGCGGTCGAGCTCGTGAAGCAGCATCCGGGGAAGATGTGGCTCGTCGCCGACGACGGGAGGACGATGCAGCCGCTCCTCGACCAGTCCCACCTCGAGGTGGCGTGGCACGCGGGCCAGTACCAGGCGCTTCCGGAGGTCTACGTCCAGAACTCGGCGCTCGAGATCGCGTGGACGCGGGTGGTGACCGAGGCGGGGACGCGCGAGGGCAACGTGCTCGCGCCCTTCCTGACGAGCGGTCTCGAGGGCTTCAACGTCGACGACGAGGAGGACTGGGATCGCGCGGAGCGGCTCGTCGCGAGCGGTGCGGCGACCCTGACCGAGGTCGGGCGCGCTCCGTATCCTCCCTCGCCGTGAGGATCGCCTCCCTCGAGACGCTCTACTGCGACGCCGGCTGGCGTCCCTGGGTCTTCCTCAAGGCGACGACCGACGACGACCTGGTCGGCTGGGCCGAGATCACCGACTCGCACGGCTCGCCGCGCGGCCTCTCCGGCATCGTCGAGGACCTGTCGCCGCTCGTCGTCGGACGCGACCCAAGGCCGGTCGAGGCGATCTACTGGGATCTCTATCGCGCGACGCGCCAGAGCCCCGGCTCGGTGATCGCGAAGGCGCTCGCGGGCATCGAGAACGCGCTCCTCGACATCAAGGCGAAGGCGCTCGGCGTCCCCGTGTACGAGCTCTTCGGCGGGCCGACGCGCGAGACGATCCCGATGTACTGGTCGCACTGCGGAACGACGCGTGCGCGCGCCTACGAGGTGACCGGGACGCCGAAGCTCGCGTCGTACGACGACGTCGCAGCGCTCGGGCGCGAGGTGGTGGAGCACGGGTACGGCGCGTTCAAGACGAACGTGGTCGTCCCCGGCGTCGATCCCCAGGTCCTCATGCCCGGCTTCAACGAGGGCGGAGGGACGCTTCGGACGGAGGAGATCTCCGATGCGCTCGCCGCGCTGCTCGAGGCGTTCGCGGCCGGGACGAAGGGGGAGGCCCGTCCGATCGTCGACCTCAACTTCAACCTCGAGCCCGAGGGCTGCGTGCGCGTCGCGAAGGCGCTCGAGCCGTTCGATCTCCTCTGGCTCGAGGTCGACCTGTTCGACCCCGGCGCGCTCGCGCACGTTCGCCACGTCGCGCCGATGCCGATCTGCTCGGGGGAGAACCTCTACGGCAGCCGAGACTTCCGGCCGTTCCTGGAGGCGGGCGGCATGGACGTCGCCTCGGTGGACGTCATCTGGAACGGCTTCCACCAGGCGAAGAAGATCGCCGATCTCGCCGAGACGTTCGAGGTCAACTGCGCGCCGCACAACTACTACAGCCACCTCGCGACGTTCATCGCGGCGCAGTGGTGCGCCGCAATCCCGAACGCGCGCATTCTCGAGTACGACGTCGACGACGTGCCCTGGCGAGACGAGCTCGTCACCGCGCTGCCGGAGATCTCGGCGGGTGAGCTGCGGATCCCGACGGGCCACGGGTGGGGGGTCGAGGTGAACGAGGACGTGCTGCGCGCACATCCGTGGCCGAGGTCGTGACGTGAGGCTCCTGAGACGGGCGGCCTGGTCGGCGGCGGTGCGCATGGGGCTTCAGGTGTACGAGCCGAATCCCGAGAACCTTCCGCGCCTCGATGAGCTCACCGAGTACGTCGAGGACGCTCGTCCGATCGCCGACGACCGCCCCACGACCGCAGCGGAGGACCTGCCCGACCTCACGCTCCTGCCCGAGACGCTCGACGGCATCGTCGACGTCGAGCGCTTCCGCGGCGCCCGCATCCTCGAGGTGGGGCCGAAGTACGGCGTCCACGCCCGCTGGATCGACCGCGAGCTCAGTCCCTCGGAGCTCGTGTTCTCGGACTTCGAGTCCGACACACATCTACACGCCAAGTGGGTCGACTCGCTCGCGAGTCCGCATCGCTTCGTCTACGGCGACCTGAGCCGTGCAGACGAGCTCCTCGAGCTCGAGGCCTTCGACCTCGTCTTCTTCCTCGGCGTGCTCTACCACTCGATCCACCACCTGCCGTTGCTCGGGATGCTCAACCGCATCACGAAGCCCGGCGGGGCGATGCTCTTCGAGACGACGGTCGACCCGCGGCCCGACGCAGTCGTGCGTCTGCGGTGGCCGGAGAACGGGAAGGCGAAGGGCGTGCCCACGGTGCAGGCCGTGCGGCTCGAGCTCGCGTGGACCGGCTGGCGCAAGGTCACGCGCTTCACGGACTACAGGCCGGGATCGAGCGAAGCGCTCTTCCTGTGCGAGAAGACCGACGAGCTCCGAGCCGGGCAGGACCTCTCGGACGTCGTGACCCCTCACCGTCCGGGGTAGCGTCCGGGGCCATGCCCGACCTCGCCCTGGCTCCGAAAGCCGAGCTCGATCGGATCCGGGAATCCGATCTGCCCCCCGACGAGCGCCTCGCGCTGCTCGCGGATGTCTGCCGACTGAACGCGCTCGTCGCCGTGAAACGCGCGGGCTCCGGTCATCTCGGCTCGACCTTCAGCGCGATGGAGATCGTCGCGCTCCTGCTCTTCGAGGAGCTGAACACTGCGACGATCGGTTGGGACTCGTCGGACCGCGACGTCTACTTCTCGTCGAAGGGCCATGACGTCCCCGGTCTCTACTCCGTCCTCTTCGCGCTGGGGGCGATCCCGGCCGAGCGGCTGCTGAAGTTGCGCAAGCTCGGCGGCCTCGACGGCCACCCGGACGTTGGTGTCCCGGGGATCGAGGCGAACTCGGGCTCGCTCGGCATGGGGATCTCGAAGGGGCGCGGGATCGCGTGGGCGAAGCGCCACCTGGGTCGCGGCGGCCGCGTGGTCGTGATGGTCGGCGACGGCGAGCTGCAAGAGGGCCAGAACTACGAGGGCCTGCAGGCGGCGGCGCACGAGGGCCTCTCGGGGCTGACCGTCGTCGTGGATCGAAACGAGCTGCAGTCGGACAAGCCGACCGACGAGATCGTCTCGCTCGGCGAGCTGGAGGCCCGCTTCCGTGCGTTCGGCTGGCACGTCGCGACCTGCGACGGGCACTCGTTCGACGAGCTCCGTACCGTCTTCGGGGCGTTCCGCGCCGTCCACGATCGGCCGCAGGCGCTCGTCGCCCGCACGATCAAGGGCAAGGGGGTCTCGTTCATGGAGCATCCGGTCGCGCTCCGCGAGGGCGGAGGGACGTACCGCTGGCATGCGGGCGCGCCCGACGACGAGACGTTCGCGCTCGCGTTCGCCGAGATCTCCGAGCGGATCGACGGCGCGCTCGCGCGACTCGGGCTCGATCCGCTTCGGCTCGATGCGGTCGGCGCGGAGGACGCGCGTGAGGTGCTCGAAGGCGAGCCCGAGTCCGGGGCGGGGGCTCGGCGTCCGAAGGTGACCGACGAGTACGTCGTCGACGCGTACGGCGACGAGCTCGTCCGACTCGGCGCCGAGCACGACGACCTCGTCGTCCTCGACGCGGACCTCGCATCCGACTGCCGCGTCCGCGGCTTCGAGCTCGCGTATCCGGACCGCTTCGTCGAGTGTGGGATCGCGGAGCAGGACATGGTCTCGACGGCAGCGGGCCTCGCCCGTCACGGGCTGCTGCCCGTCGTCAACTCCTTCGCGTCGTTCCTCGCATCCCGGGCCAACGAGCAGATCTACAACCAGGCGAGCGAGCACACGAAGGTCCTCTACGCGCTGCACTATGCGGGGCTCATCCCGGCCGGACCAGGGAAGTCGCACCAGTCGATCCGGGACATCTCGCTCCTCGGCGCGCTCCCCGAGACGACGATCGTCCAGCCCGGCAGCCCCGACGAGACACGCGAGCTTCTCCGCTGGGCGGTCGAACAGGCCGAGGGGAACGTCGCCATCAGACTCGCCATCGGGCCCTCGCCACGTCGGATCGACGTCGAGGGCGAGCTGAGCCCGGGGTGGGGCCGTGCGCTCCGCTCCGGCGAGGACGCCATCGTGCTTGCCTACGGCCCTGTGATGCTCCACGAGGCACTCGTCGCCTCCGAGCTCCTTGCGGAGCGGGACGTCGGGCTCGCCGTCCAGGACATGCCGTGGCTCAACCGCTTCGCCGAGGAGTGGCTCGTCGAGCTCGACGCCTTCCCGCACGTGCTCGTCCTCGAGGACCACGCGCCGGTGGGCGGCCTGGGAGACGCGCTGCGCCGGCGTCTCGACCGAGAGGTCTCCGTCTTCGGGGTCGAGGGGTGGCCGGCGTGCGGCACGCCCGCGGAGGCGCTGCATGCGCACGGTCTCGACGGTGCGTCGCTCGCGGACCGGATCACGGCGCAGCTCTGCGGCCGCTAGCGATGCCGCGCTCGGCCTGGCTCGTCCTCCCCGACCCGTTTCCGACGAGGGTCTTCGTCGACAGCGGGATCGTCGACCGACTCTCCGAGCGCCTTCCCGGCGCGCTGCACGCGGTGCTCGCGCTGCCCGTCGAGGAGGCGCGCGAGTGGACGCCGCGTCTCGGTGACGTCCCCTGGAGTCTCGGCGACGACTACTTCCCGCGCGACGTTCCGCTCTGGGAGCGGATTCCTCGCCGCGTCGACCTCGCCCTGGATCGCGGCATCGGCTACTACCCGCTCTCCGTGCGCCACAGCTTGCGCCACGGGTTCAACTCCGAACGGATGCGCCGGGGGCACCCGAACCTCTTCCTCGACTCGGCGCGCACGGGCGCCCTTCCCGAGTCCGAGCGGCTGGACGGTCTCGTGCGCCGCTGGCTCTTCTCGCCCCGCCGGTATACATCGCGCGCGCTCGTCGAGCACATGCGCGAGGAGTGCAGCGGCCTGGTCGTCGCGAACGTCCAGAGCCTCCAGGCAGTTCCGTATCTCAACGCCGCCCGGCGCCTCGGCCTCCCCGCGGTCGGGTACGTCGCGAGCTGGGACCACACCGTCGGCAAGGGCATCGTCTCGACCCACGTCGATCGCTATCTCGTCCAGAACGCACTCATGCGCGACGATCTCGCCCGCCACCACGGCATCGCCCCTGGGCGCGTCATCGTTACGGGCTGGCCGCAGAGCGACGTGTTCCATCGGGCTCGTCCGCGTGCGAGCTACGAGGAGGTGCTCGGGGAGTTGGGTCTCGACCCGAGCCGCGGCGTCGTGCTC
Source organism: Gaiellaceae bacterium (assembly GCA_036274755.1). Taxonomy (GTDB): domain Bacteria; phylum Actinomycetota; class Thermoleophilia; order Gaiellales; family Gaiellaceae; genus GMQP-bins7. The sequence continues at coordinate 725 of DASUFC010000054.1, read as the reverse complement.
GTCGCCGGCAATACGCCGACGAACGCGCCCTACGAGGGACGCCTCGTTCAGCGCCTCGTTGCGTGGTCACAGACGCCGCCCGCGGCGGAGCGCCGTCCCCAGCTCCTCTTCCGCCCGCATCCGCGCGACCGTGAGTGGCGTGCTCGGTTCGCGTCGGCCGTCGCGGTCGAGGGCGTCGCGGTGCAGGAGCCGTCGTATACGGATCTGGAGGTGCTCGCCGTCCTCTTGCGGTACGTGGACTGCGTCGTCTGCAACGCGGGCACGATCCTCCTCGACGCCCTCGTGAACGACAGACCGGTCGTCTGCGTCTTGTACGACGAAGGCGCGCCACCGCATGAGCGGTATGCGGCGCTGAACGTCACGGGGACCCACTACGAGGAGCTCATCGCCTCCGCCGCTTTCCTGCGGGCGTCGAGCTTCGACGGCGTGACGGACGGCATCGAGCGCTCGCTCGCCGCGCCTGCGGAGTTCGAAGACGAGCGGCAGCGGGTGGTGCGTGAGGTCCTGGGCGTCGTCGACGGCCGCGCGGCCGACCGCGTCGCCGACGCCATCGTGGAGGTGGTCAGCCCGGACTGATCCTACCGGGGGTGCGTTCGCCGACCAGGCCGGCACAACCGAGGAGCAGGAAGGCCGGCGCGACCGGCAGCACGAAGTGCAGGTCGGCGAACAGCCCGACCGCGTTCAGCAGGACGACCACGAGCGCGGCGAGTGCGAGCGCGACGAGC
>DASUFC010000053.1:0-2854 GCA_036274755.1 Gaiellaceae bacterium | reverse complement strand
CGAGCGAGCCGAGCAGCGCGCCGCGCTCGACCCAGTCAGGCTCGAGCACCTGCTCGACGACCTCGGGCCCGAGCGACGGGAACCCGTGGAAGCGCATGTAGAGGCTCTGCTCCGAGAGGGACCGGAAGAAGTCGAGGATCGCGTCGGCGTCCGCGCGCGTCGGCGGCCGAAGGCGCAGGGTGCTTCCGTCGCGGAGGATCACGTCGACGACGTCGGTCACCCGCGCATTCTCCCGCTCGTGAGGCATCGCCGCCACGACACCCAGCGTCGCGCCTCGCACCGGCCGTCGCATGGGTAGTTCCCCACGGCCCCGATCCGGCGGACCGCTGATGCGACGCCCACGCGACCGGCTCAACCTTCAGGCAGAACACAGGAAAGGGGTTGCGATGAACGCCAGGGCAGTCACATCCGGCGCGATCGGGCTCGAGGAGACGAGGGTGCGCGATGCGATGCACGAGGGGGTCCTCTCCTGCTCCGCGGACACGCCGCTGTCGGCCGTCGCCGAGCTCATGGCGGGTCGCGGCGTTCACTGCGTGGTCGTCACCGAAGCCGACGACCTCGGTGTGTGGGGCGTGATCTCCGATCTCGACCTCGTCGCTGCGGCGGGCGTCCGCGACCTCGACGCGCAGTCGGCCGGCGGATCGGCAGCGACGCCCGCGCTCGCGATCCGCCCCGACGACACCCTGCAGCGCGCGGCGCAGATGATGACCGAGCACGCCGTCGCCCACCTGCTCGTCGTCGACCAGTCCGGCAGGCCGGTCGGAGTTCTCTCGACGCTCGACGTGGCGCGCGTGCTCGCCGAACGCAGCCTCGAATGATGCGACGCGCGGCCGGATGGACGCAGCCCGAGCACCGTCTCGGGCTCGTCCTGGTGGCCGCGTTCGCGCTCGTCCCCCTCGGCGCCGCCCGCCCGAGCGCGACTCCGCTCAGGACGTGCACTCTCGCCGGCGCGGTGCAGGCGACGTGCGGCACGTTCCGGGTGCCGGAGAACCGTGCCGTCCCGAGCGGCGAAACGATCCCGCTCCGGGTGGCGGTCGTCCCCGCGCGCGACGGCAGATCGACGCCCGACGCGCTGCTCTACCTCGCGGGCGGCCCCGGCGGATCGGCCATCGCGGGCGCGGTCGGGGTGCGACAGCTCTTCTCCGCGACGAACGAGACCCGCGACATCGTCCTCGTCGACCAGCGCGGAACGGGATCCTCGAACCGGCTCGACTGCCCGGTGCCGAAAAGGCCGCTCGGGGCCGACGCGAAGGCGATCCGCGCCTACGTCAAGGCATGTGTCGCGCGGTTCGACGAGGACGTCAGGCAGTACACGACCGTGCCCGCGATGGAGGACGTCGCCGAGGTCGTGCGCGCGCTCGGCTACGAGCACGTCGATGTCTACGGCGTCTCCTACGGCGCGACCGCAGCGCAGTATCTCCTCGCCCAGCACCCGGACCTCGTGCGCACGGCGATCCTCGACGGCGGGACGCTCCTCGACGTCCCGATCTTCGAGCTCTGGGCGCGAAACGGGGAGCGATCGCTCCGGTCGATCCTCTCGCGCTGCGCGGCGTCGCCCCGCTGCGCACGGGCCTATCCACGCGTCCGCAGCGAGGCGTTCGAGCTGATCGCGACCCTGCGGCGCGCGCCCGTGCGCGCGAACGGGATCGTGATCCGCCCGGCGGAGGCGGCCGGAGCGCTGCAGGCGCTGACGCGGACGCCCGGGGGCGCGGCGCGGATCCCGTGGATCGCCCACCGTGCAGCCGTCGGCGACTGGGATCCGCTCGCCTTCGCGATGGACGAGATGGGAACGGGCGGCGTGGAGACGAGACGGCTGATGTTCTGGTCGATCGTCTGCAACGAGCCGTGGGCGCGGTGGAATCCGGCGCGGACGCGGACGGAGGCGCGTGGGACGTACCTCGCCGAGCGCACGGCGGCCGACGCCGCGCTCGCCCGGGTCGTGTGCTCGGCGATGCCGAGGGTCGCACAGCCGGCCTGGTCGAAGGCGCGCGTCCGCTCGGACGTACCCATGCTGCTCGTCGTGGGCGGCAGCGACCCGCAGGATCCGCTCGAGAACGTCCGCAACGCCCGCCGCGAGCTGCCCGCGAGTCGAACCGTGGTCGTCCCGCATGCCGGGCACGGCGCGCTGCAGCTCGGCTGCACCGCGCGGGTCGCGCAGCAGTTTGTCGAGCGTGGGACCGCGGACGGCCTGGACACGCGGTGCGTCGCGCGATACACGCCACCACCCTTTGTCGTCGTACGCTGAGCCGAGCCGAGGTTCCGAGAGGAGGATTCGATGTCCGCCGTCCCGTCCTATCCCGTCCGAATCGAGGGCAGGCTCGAAGGGGAGCCCAGTCGCTGGCTGTGGCTCGTCAAGTGGCTGCTCGCGATCCCGCACTACATCGTCCTCGTGTTCCTCTGGATCGCGTTCTTCCTGCTCGGCGTGGTCGCGTTCTTCGCGATCCTGTTCACGGGCCGCTACCCACGCTCGCTCTTCGACTTCAACGTCGGCGTGCTGCGTTGGACGTGGCGTGTCGGCTTCTACACGTACGGCGCGCTCGGGACCGACCGCTACCCGCCGTTCACGCTGAGCGCGGAAGCGGACTACCCCGCCTCGCTCGACGTCGAGTACCCCGAGCGGCTGTCGCGGGGCCTCGTCCTCGTCAAGTGGTGGCTCCTCGCGATCCCGCAGTACCTGATCGTCGGCGTCATTGCGGGCGGCGGCAGCTGGCTCGCCTGGCAAGGGGAGCACTGGGGCTGGACGTGGGGGGGCGGGCTGATCGGCCTGCTCGTCCTGATCGCGGGCGTGGCGTTGCTGTTCACCGGCCGCTACCCGCGCGGGATCTTCGACCTCGTGCTCGGCCTCGACCGCTGG
>DASUFC010000052.1:0-26172 GCA_036274755.1 Gaiellaceae bacterium | reverse complement strand
CCGGCCGCGAGCCCCGAGGTCTCCTCGTTCGCGATGCGCACGGCCTCCTCGAGGTCCTCGACGAGCGCGAGGGTCACCGTGGACACGCGATCCGGCTCGCTCGCCCATTCGTGTCCGAGCGCGCGGTCGAGAGCCTCTGCTCCGTCGACCGTGCCGCGCACCTCGACGCCCTTCTCGGCGAAGAGGTGCAGCAGGGCGGGGACCATGTCGGCGGCCTCGCGATCGACGAGCGCGAGGTTCAGCCGGTTGCACACGCCGAGCCGGTCGAGGCTCGCATCCACGAGCATGAGCGCCTTTTCGAGCGATGCTGACCCGTGGACGTACAGCACGCCTCCGCCCTCGGCGTGCGCGAGCGTCCGCACGCCGTTCTCCGCCGCGAGGCGGGCCAGCGCCGCAGTCGTCTCGCCGCTCCCTCGCAGGATCACGAGCGGGACGAGCGCCGGCAGCGAGACGAGCAGTCGCGCGCCCTCCCGATCCGCCGAGCGAACCAGCCCGACAGCGCCGGGCGGGAGACCGGCGGCCTCGAGCGCGGGCCGCAGGACGTCGTCGACGAGGGTCGTCACGGTGCCGAGCGCGGCGCTTCCGGTTCGCAACACCGCGGTGTTGAGGCTCTTCAGGAGCTGGCCGGCGACATCGAGCGCGACATTCGGTCTCGCCTCGAAGTTCGCCCCGACCGTCCCGATCGGGATCCGTCGCTCGCTGACGCGCAGGCCGTTCGGGAGCGTCCACGCGTCGACCTCGCGCTCGAGCGCAGGGATCTCGGACATCGTGCGGAGCTGGCGCGCGAGCGCGTCGACCCTTGCGTCGCCGAGCCGCAAGCGATCGAGTGTCCCGGGGTCGAGCGTACCGGCGCCGCGTTCGACGTCCATCGCGTTCGCGCGCAGCACGCTCGCACGACGCTCGAGCACCAGCGACGCAGCGTGGCGGAGCGCTTCGCTCACGGCGTCGTCGGCGAGCGCGGAGAGCGCCCGGCCCGCGTCTCGAGCCTCGCGTTCGATGTCCTCGCGCAGGGTCACTTCACTTCGTATACTGGCCGTCGGCAGCGAGGCACGCCTCGCTCCGCATCGAGAGAGGCTGAGGGACCGGCCCTGTGACGCCTCGGCAACCGGCTTTCGGAGCACGGTGCCAATCCCGGGTGGATGTGTCGAGCGAGCGAAAGGGAGGTCCGTCGTGCCAGTTCCGTCCAGTTCCTGTGTGTCCCTGCGATGCCGCGCATGCGACGCGGAGTACCCGCTCGATCCGATCGGCGTGTGCGCCCGCTGCTTCGGCCCGCTCGATCCCGTGTACGACCTCGACGAGGTGCGTGCGACGCTCACGCGCGACACCGTCGCCGCGGGACCGCAGTCGCTGTGGCGCTATGCGCCACTGCTCCCCGTGTCGCCCCCGGCCGAGCCGCGGCTCGCGCCCGGACTCACACCGCTCGTCCCGGCGCAGCGGCTCGCCGAGGAACTCGGGCTCGGGCACCTCTATCTCAAGCTGGACACCGCGAACCCGACACACTCCTTCAAGGACCGCGTCGTTGCGGTCGCCTGCGCGAAGGCACTCGAGCACGGCGCGACGACGCTCGCGTGCTCGTCGACCGGCAATCTGGCGAATGCCGTCGCCGCGCGGGCCGCGGCCGAAGGGATCGACGCCGTCGTCCTCTGCCCGGCGAGCCTCGAGCCCGAGAAGCTCACTGCCACAGCCGTGTACGGCGCGACGATCTACGCGGTCGACGGAAGCTACGACGACTGCAGCCGCCTCTCGGTCGAGTTGTCGTTCGAGCTCGACTGGGCCTTCGTCAACGTCGGGCTCCGCTCGTACTACGCCGAGGGCTCCAAGACGCTCGCGTTCGAGATCGCGGAGCAGCTCGGCTGGGGGCTTCCGACAGCCGTCGTCGCACCCATCGCGTCGGGCGCGCTGTTCTCGAAGCTCCAGCAGGGGTTCGGCCAACTCCGCGACATCGGGCTCGTCGACGGCGATGGACCGCGGCTCTACGGCGGGCAGGCGGATGGTTGCTCCCCGGTCGCCGCCGCGTTCGCGGATGACCGGAAGGTCGCGCCCTTGCGGCCCGACACGATCGCGCGCTCGCTCGCGATCGGCAACCCCGCGGACGGCGACCTGGCGGTCGCGACCGCGCGAGCGTCGGGTGGCGCGATCCATTCGGTCGCCGAGGACGAGATCGGAGAGAACATGGCGCTCCTCGCAGAGACGAGCGGCGTGTTCGGAGAGACGGCGACCGGCGTGACGCTCGGTGCGCTTCGCCGCGCGGTGGAGGACGGTGCGCTCGGCGCAGAGGACACGGTCGTCCTCCTGGTGACCGGCGACGGCCTGAAGACGCCGCAGCCGGTCGCGGATCGGCTTCGCCCTGTCGAGATCGAGGCCGACGCCGACGCGCTCCTCCAGCGCATCGGCGTGGCCGTCTGACGTCGAGAGCAGCTACTCGTCGACCGGGTGGAGCTTTCCCGTATGGACGTCGTAGACGAACGCGTGCACCTCGAAGCTGTCGGGCAGCAGGCCGGATTCACGGATCCGCCGCGCGCTGGCGCGTACGCGCTCGGAGCAGTCGCCGAACGGCTGGAAGTCGATGTGGCTCGCGTCGACACCTTGCCGCTCTTCGAGCGTGGCCCGAAGGTCGTCGTTCGAGAAGGTGAGCATCCCGCAGTCGGTGTGCCCGATGACGAAGGCCTCCTGCGTCCCGAGCAGGTGGTGCGAGATGACGAGCGAACGGATCGCGTCGTCACTGACGACGCCACCGGCGTTCCGGATCACGTGCGCGTCGCCCTCCTCGAGCCCGAGCGCGCGCGCCGGGTCGATCCGCGCGTCCATGCACGTGACGACCGCGAAGCGCCGCGCCGGTGGCATCGAGAGCGAGCCCTTGTCGAACTCGCCGGCGTAGACGTCATTGGCGGATACGACTTCTGCGAGAGCTGACATTGATGCCTCCTATCCGCTTTACGAACTGAAGCGTCGACGCTATACGAAATGAAGCATGCTCCGCAACCTGCCGCTGACCAGGCCCGAAAGCACGACATAGGCTTGGGGCCGTGAGCACACGCGTCGTCTGCCTACCCGGAGACTGCATCGGCCCAGAGGTCATGGCCGTTGCTCTACGCGCACTGGCCGCGCTCGCCCCGGACGTCGAGCTCGAGGAGCACCTCTTCGGCGCCGACGCCATCCGGCAGACGGGGGACCCGCTTCCGGAGGAGACGCTCGCCGCCTGCCGCAGTGCCGAGGCGGTCCTCAAGGCGCCGATCGGCCACCCGGAGTTCGACGCCGCGGACGTCCGGCCCGAGCAGGGCATGCTGAGGCTGCGCTCCGAGCTCGACGTCTATGCCAACCTCAGGCCGGCGCGCGAGGGGCACGTCGACATGGTCATCGTCCGCGAGCTCGTCGGGGGTCTCTACTTCGGCGCACGCGGGGTGCGCGAGGACGGCACCGTGTTCGATACGTGCGAGTACCACCCGAGCCAGGTCGAGCGTATCGCGCGGCGAGCCTTCGACATCGCGCGGGCCCGGCGCGGGAAGCTCACCTCCGTTGACAAGGCGAACGTCCTCGATACCTCGCGCATGTGGAGGCGGGTCGTCCGCGAGGTCTCGGCCGGCTACCCGGACGTCGCGCTCGACGACATGCTCGTCGACAACGCGGCGATGCAGCTCGCCAGCTCGCCCGAGCAGTTCGACGTGATCGTCACCGAGAACATGTTCGGCGACATCCTCTCCGACCTCGCGGCGGCCATGACGGGCGGGCTCGGGGTCGCGCCCTCGGCGAGCCTCGGAGACGACGGTCCCGGGATCTTCGAGCCCGTCCATGGATCGGCGCCGGACATCGCTGGCACCGGGACGGCGAACCCCACCGGCATGCTGCGCTCGACTGCGCTCATGCTCGAGCACGGCCTCGGCCGCCCGGCCGAGGCGGCTGCGCTCGAGGCAGTCGTCGAACAAGCGCGTGCGAGCACGCCGACCCGCGACCTCGGAGGGACGGCGACGACGGACGAGTTCGCGGACGCGGTCGTCGCGGGTCTCGCGGCGTGACCGACTGGAACGACGGGGCCGAGGGCCTCGAGCAACCCATCGTGTCCGCGGTCACGCACTCGGAGAACGAGGTCGTCTTCGACCTCAGCGGCCTCCCGGACCGGCCCGGCATCGCCGCTGCGATCTTCGAGGCCGTCGCGGGCGAGGCGGTGAACGTCGACACGATCCTGCAAGACGTCGTCCACGGCGCGGCGACGGTGTCGTTCTCCGTCCCGTCCGAGGAGGTCGACTCGACGCGGCGGGCGCTGGACAGCGTGCACGCCTCGATCGGACCGTTCGACGTCGAGGAGATCGCCGACCTCGGCAAGGTCGCGCTCGTCGGCGCCGGGATGCGCTCTCACCCGGGAGTAACCGCCCGCATGTTTCGCACGCTCGCGGACGAGCGGATCAACCTGCGGATGATCTCGACCTCCCCGATCACGATCTCGTGCCTCATCCCGCGCGACGACATCGACCGCGCCGTCCGCGCTCTCCGGGTCGCCTTCTCGCTCGACGAGTCAGACTGAGTCGAACGCGGACGCGACCGCGTCCTGCGCAGCGCGGAGCGCATGCGCCCGGTTCACCGCGTTGAGCACCGCCCGGAGCGAGGCCGTGACGATCGACGGGTGGATGCCGACGCCCCAGACGACGTCGCCGTCGACGTCCGCCTCGACGTAGGCGGCGGCTGTCGCGTCCTCGCCACGGCTCATCGCATGCTCGTGGTAGTCGAGCACGTGCATCTCGATGCCGACCCCGCGCGCGAGCGCATTGACGAGCGCGTCGATGGGGCCGTTGCCCTCGCCCTCGACGATCCTCTCCTCGCCGTCGACGACCAGGCTCGCTGCGATGCGGTCGGCTCCACCCTCGCTCGAGTGCGAGTGCGAGGCCAGCTCGAGCGGCGAGACGTGGTCGAGATAGCTCTCCCGGAACATGTCCATGAGCTCCGGGGACGTCAGCTCGCCGCCGCGGGCATCCGTGATCGCCTGCACCTTGTGCGCGAAGTCGACCTGGAGCCCGCGAGGAAGCTCCAGGTGATGCTCGACCTGCATGAGGTACGCGACCCCGCCCTTTCCCGACTGCGAGTTGACGCGGATGATCGCCTCGTAGCTCCGTCCCAGGTCGTTCGGGTCGATCGGCAGGTACGGGACGTCCCACAGATCCGAGCCCGAGCGCTCCTGCGCGTGCATGCCCTTCTTGATCGCATCCTGGTGCGAGCCGGAGAACGCCGTGTACACGAGCTCGCCGACGTAGGGATGTCGCGGGTGGATGGGCAGCTCGTTGCACTCCTCGACGATCGCCCTCGCCTCGTCGATCCTGGACAGGTCGAGCCCGGGATCCACGCCCTGTGTCAGCAGGTTCAGCGCGATGGTGACGAGGTCGACGTTTCCGGTGCGCTCGCCGTTGCCGAAGAGCGTCCCCTCCACGCGCTCGGCGCCCGCCATGAGGCCGAGCTCCGCCGTTGCCACCGCGGTGCCACGGTCGTTGTGCGGGTGGACGGACAGGATCGCCGACTCGCGCTTCGTGAAGTGCCGGCCGAACCACTCGATCCGGTCGGCATAGACGTTCGGGGGGAACTGCTCGACGGTCGTCGGCAGGTTCACGATCATCTTCGCCTCGGGCGTCGGCCGCCACTCCTCGGCTACCGCCTCGCAGATCTCGAGGGCGTACTCGAGCTCGGTGTGGTGGAAGCTCTCGGGCGAGTACTGGAAGACGATCTCGGCGGGTGCGTCGGCCGCGAGCTCGCGGCAGAGCCGCGCACCGCGCACCGCGAGCTCGGTGATGCCCTCGCGGTCGAGGCGGAAGACGACGCGCCGTTGCGTGACGGACGTCGAGTTGTAGAGATGGACGATCGCCCGCCTCGCGCCGGCAAGCGCCTCGAATGTCCGCTCGATGAGCTCCGGCCGGGCCTGCGTCAGCGCCGCGATCGTCGTCCCCTCCGGGACGAGGCCCTCTTCGATGATCAGCCGCGTGAAGTCGAAGTCCGCCTTCGAAGCGGAAGGAAAGCCGACCTCGATCTCCGGGATCCCGAGCGCCAGGAGAAGGTCGAAGAAGCGCCGCTTGCGCGTGCTGTCCATCGGATTGACGAGCGCCTGGTTCCCGTCGCGAAGATCGGTCGAGCACCAGATCGGCGCACGGTCGACGACGCGGTCCGGCCAGGTTCGGTCGGGGAGGTCGACGGTCTCGTACGGTCGGTACTTCCAGTGCGGCATGGACATGGAGAGCTCCTTCTGGCGGATCGGGACGAGGACGCACCTGGGGTGCGAACGGCTCGGATATGTCGACGCGCCGATTCCCCTAGCGGGGAAGGATCGCGATCAGAAGGGCCAGCCGCGAAGCGGCGAACGCGGGAAGAGCGCGACTGGACATTGCCCGCACGATACATCGCCCGAGAGGGACAACGAGGTGCTGTTGCGTTTTCGGTACGCCCTCCGAACGGTGGTTGACGTCCCCGCGCGCGGTGCCTAGCCTGTGGGCTCGATGACGCGCGCCGGCACGAAGCTCTCCCTCTTCGGCTTTGCCGCGCGCATCTTTGCGCGCTAGTCGGCGTTCCGCACCCTCCGCCTCCGCCGACTAGCTATCCGAGAGGCGGGCTTCCTTCGACCATCGGAACGACCATGTCGCAACGGACGACCACAAGACCCATCGTCGGCTACCCGGGCAGGGACGGAGCCCACAGCGCGGCTGCCTGCGAACGCCTCTTCTCGGGCGACGCCGACCTCGTCGCCCTTCCGAGCTTCGCTGCCGTCACGCAGGCGACCGCCGACGGCACGATCGACGTCGGCGTCCTCCCGATCGAGAGCTCGCTCGTCGGGCCTGTCGCCGAGACCCATGATCTCCTCTACGACTCACCGCTCGCGATCACCGGCGAGACCGTGGTGCCGATCCGCCACTTCCTCGTCGGTCCGGGCGAGATCGCGCTCGACGAGATTCGCGCAGTGCACTCGCACCCGGTCGCGCTCGACCAGTGCCGCCGGCTGCTCGCATCGCTCCCCCAGGCGACGGCGATCGCCGCCGCAACGACGGCGGACGCAGCGGCCGAGGTTGCCGAGCGCGGAGACCCTGCCGAGGTGGCGATCGCGAGCGAGCGAGCTGCTCGCCTTCACGATCTTGCGATCGTCGCGTCCGACGTCGGCGACCACCCCGAGGCGTTCACCCGTTTCGTGTCCGTCGCGACGCACATGCGCCTCGACGTGAACGGCAAGCCCTGGCGCACGGCGTTCTCGTTCGTCACCGACCACCAGCCCGGCGCGCTGCACAGAGCGATCGAGCCGTTCGCGAGGCATCGCATCGATCTGCTCCAACTCGTGTCCCGCCCGATCCCGCAATCGCCCTGGAAGTACCGCTTCGACGCCGTTCTCACCGGCCACCCCCTCGACCCGATCGTGCGCGAGACGCTCGCCGAGCTGCGCGAGCGCACGCGCCTGCTCCGCGTCTTCGGCTCCTATCCTGCGGAGGTCCACCATGACTGACCCGACCGTTCAGCGTCTCCGCGAGGAGATCTCCCATCTCGACCGCTCCATTCTCGACGCGGTGAACGCGCGTATCGAGCTCGTCGCGACCCTACGCCGCCACAAGCAGGAAGTCGGGCTGCCGTTCGTCGATCCCGACCGGGAGCGTCAGCTGCTCGACGAGCTCGTCGCAGCGAACGACGGGCCCCTGTCGGACGAAGGCGTGCGCGAGCACTTCAGCGACCTGCTGGACCTGACGAAGCGCGAGATCGCCGGCGACGGGGACGCCGCGGCCGCGTAGCGACTCAGAGCGACGTCGTCGCGAGCGACCAGGGGCGGTGCTCCTCGAACGCGGAGATGTCCTCGTCGAACTGGAGCGTGCGTGCGATCGAGTCGAGCCCGTTCAGCAGCGCGTGGCGCACGAAGGCGTCCATCTCGAAGGGGAACGAGAGACCGCCGGCGCCGGCCGTCTGCGCCACGAGATCGATCGTGACCTCGTCTCCGGCCGCGGCGGCTCGCATGAGCTGCTTCACCTCTGCGTGGCCGACCACCGCCGGCACCAGGCCGATCTGCACCGAGTTCGAATAGAAGATGTCGCCGAACGACGGCGCGACCACCACCTCGAACCCGTAGTCCTGCAACGCCCAGGCGGCGTGCTCGCGCGACGATCCACAGCCGAAGTTCGCACCGGCGAGCAGGATGCGCGCGCCCGCGCAGTCTTCGCGGTTCAGCTCGAAGTCGGGCTCCTTGCGCCAGTCGAAGAAGAGGAACTCGCCGTAGCCCGTCCGGTCGATCCGCTTCAGGAACTGCTTCGGGATGATCTGGTCAGTGTCCACGTCGGCGCGGTCGAGGACGGCTGCGCGGGACGTGACCGAGCGGAAGGGCTTCATGCCGCGACCTCCCACTCGCGAATGTCCACGAAGCGACCCGCGATGGCGGCTGCAGCGGCCATCGCCGGACTGACGAGGTGCGTGCGCCCCCCGCTGCCCTGGCGACCCTCGAAGTTCCGGTTCGAGGTCGAGGCACAGCGCTCCCCCGGAGCGAGCACGTCCGGGTTCATCCCGAGGCACATCGAGCAGCCTGCCTGCCGCCATTCGAAGCCGGCGTCCTCGAAGACTCGATCGAGACCCTCGGACTCGGCCGCACGCTTCACCGCGACCGACCCGGGAACGACCATCGCCCGGACGCGCGGATGGACGCGACGGCCCGCAACGACGGCGGCGGCAGTGCGCAGATCCTCGATGCGTGCGTTCGTGCACGAGCCGACGAAGACCCGATCGATCTCGACCTCCTGCAACGGCGTCCCGGCCTTCAGACCCATGTAGCTCAGCGCGCGCTCGGCGGCGATACGCTCGTCCTCGTCGGTGAAGTCCGCCGGATCCGGCACGACGCCTCCGACGGGCGCGACCATCGCAGGGTTCGTCCCCCACGTCACCTGGGGCTCGAGCTCGGCGACGTCGATCACGACCTCGCGATCGAACACGGCCTCCTCGTCCGTCCGCAGGCTGCGCCAGCGCTCGAGCGCGCGCTCCCAGTCGGAGCCGGACGGAGCAGCCGGACGGCCCTCCAGGTAGGCGAAGGTGGTGTCGTCCGGGGCGATCAGACCGGCTCGCGCACCTGCCTCGATGGACATGTTGCAGATCGTGAGCCGTCCCTCCATCGAGAGGCTGCGTATCGCCTCGCCCGCGTACTCGAGCACGTGACCGACGGCCCCGTCGACACCGATGAGCCCGATCGTTCCGAGGATGACGTCCTTCGGCGTGACGCCGAGCGGCACCTCGCCGCGATAGAGGATCCGCATGGTCTTCGGCCGGAGCCGCGGCAGGCACTGGGTCGCCAGCACGTGCTCGACCTCCGAGGTGCCGATCCCGAATGCGAGCGCGCCGAACGCGCCGTGAGTGGACGTGTGGCTGTCGCCGCACACGATCGTCGAGCCGGGCTGGGTGAGCCCGAGCTCGGGACCGATGACGTGGACGATTCCCTCACGCCCGCTGCCCGTCGCGTAGAGCGGTACCCCGAACTCCTCGCAGTTCGCGCGCAAGGCGTCGAGCTGCGCCTTGGCGAGCGGGTCGCTCACGGGGCCCGGGACGGTGGGGACGTTGTGGTCCATCGTCGCCAGCGAGAGGTCCGGCCGCCGGACTCTTCGACCCTCCAGCCGCAGCCCCTCGAACGCCTGCGCCGACGTCACCTCGTGGATCAGGTGGAGGTCGATGTACAGCAGCGCAGGCTCGCCCGGCGGCTCCCGGACGACGTGGGCCTCCCAGATGCGGTCGAAGAGCGTCTTGGGCACGAGGGGCAAAGGTACCGTCTTGCGTCCGTCGTCCGCGCGCGCTAGGGTGCCCCCTTCTCGCCGCCGAGGACGGCGGCGCGAGACAGGCATCGAGGCCTCAGGGGATGTGCCCCTGGGGTCTTTTTTGTGGTCCCGGAAAGGAGCGGTGATGACGAAGGTGGAGGCGGTGGTGATCAGGGAACGCGTCGAGACCGTCATCGACGCGGTGGAGGATCAGACCGGGCACGTCGGGGTGACGGTCGTCGAGGCGATCGGGCATGGACGCCAGCGCGGGATCACGCACGAGTACCGAGGACGAATCTTCGAATCCCGCTTCCTGCCGAAAGCGATGCTCACGTTCGTCGTGGAGGACGACATCGTCGCTGACGTCGTGGAGGCGATCGTCGACTCGGCGCGGAGCGGCAACGAGTCGGGCGACGGGATCGTCTGGACGACCCCGATCGGGAACGTCACGCACAACCGCACGGGGCTGAGCCTCGAGGAGGTGGAGATCGGATGACGACGCACCAGCTCACGATCGCCACGAGCACCGTGTGGGTGATCTTCGCCGCCGTCCTCGTCATGTTCATGCAGGCGGGGTTCGCGTTCCTCGAAGCGGGTCTGACCCGGATGAAGAACGTGGGTCACATCGCCGCCAAGAACGTCCTCATCTTCGCTCTCGCCTCGCTCATCTACTTCCTCGTCGGCTATGGGATCGCCTTTGGAGACGGTGGCAACGGCTTCGTGGGCGGTTCCGGGTTCCTGCCGTCGATCGACGACCTGCTCACGGTCGGCGAGTCGCCCTTCTCCTGGTTCGGCCAGATCCCGGCCGCAGCCGGCTACCTGTTCGAGGCCGTCTTCTGCGCGGTCTCGCTCGCGATCGTGTGGGGCGCGATGGCCGAGCGCACGAAGCTCTGGGTCTACTTCGCCTTCGGCGCGTTCTTCACGATCGTCTACTCGCTCGTCTCCCACTGGATCTGGTCACCGGACGGCTGGCTCTTCTCGAAGGGGATGCAGGACTTCGCGGGCTCGACGGTCGTGCACTACCAGGGCGCTCTCGCCGCGCTCGCGGGTGCACTGCTCCTCGGCCCGCGCATCGGCAAGTTCGGCGCCGACGGCCGGCCGAACGCGATCCCCGGCCACAACATGGCGTTCACGACGCTCGGCGTGATCATCCTCTGGTTCGGCTGGTTCGGCTTCAACCCCGGATCCACGCTCGGCGTCGACTTCGGCGGCGTGGGCTTCTTCGCGTACGTCGCCCTGAATACCAACCTCGCGGCGGCGGCGGGAGTGGTCGGCGCGGTCGTCACGTCGTGGCTCGTCATCAAGAAGCCCGACCTCTCGATGATGCTGAACGGCGCGATCGCGGCGCTCGTCGCGATCACCGCGGCGTGCGCGTTCGTCGCGCCGTGGGCGGCGATCGTGATCGGCCTCGTCGCGGGCGCGATCGTCGTGCTGGGCGTCCTCCTCGTCGAGCGCGCTCGCATCGACGACCCGATCGGCGCCATCTCCGCGCACGGGATGGCGGGCGTGTGGGGGACGCTCTCGCTCGGCTTCCTCGCGCTACCCGGCCAGGCGGAGAGCCTCGCGACGGGCCAGGGCGGACTGCTCTACGGAGGCGGCGTCCACCAACTGTGGGTGCAGCTCCTCGGACTCCTGACCGTCGGAGCATTCACCTTCACGGCCTCATTCGGTGCCCTCTGGCTGATGAAGGTGACGTTCGGCATTCGCACCGAGCCCGAGGACGAGACGGCAGGCCTCGACGTCTCGGAGCACGGCATGTGGGGGTATCCCGAGTTCTACATCCCGGTACCGGGCGGGTACGGAACCGAGTCGCACAGCCATCTCGGAAACGCCCATGTTTCGAGACCCGCCCTTGCCGGGGCGCACGAGGCGGTTCCCTTGCCCGAGCCGACGTAACGCGAACGGGCGGCCGGAGACGTCCTGGCAGTCTCCGGCCGCCTCACCGCTCCAGCAGGAAGTTGTCGGCCATCACCCCGCCGTCCGGGGTCAGCACCGACTCGGGATGGAACTGGACGCCTTCGATCGGCAGCGCGCGGTGCCGCACTCCCATCACCTCGCCGTCGTCGGTCCTCGCCGTGACCGTGAGGTCGTCGGGCACCGCGGTCGCTGCGAGCGAGTGGTAGCGGCCGACCTCGATCTCCTCCGGAAGGCCGGAGAACACTCCGCCTCCGTCGTGGCGGATGCGGCTCGCCTTTCCGTGGAGCAGCGCCCTCGCCTGCCCGATCGATCCGCCGAACGCCTCGACGATCGCCTGGTGGCCGAGACAGACCCCGAGCGTCGGGACTTCCGGGCCGAGCGCGCGGATGAGCTCGAGCGACAGGCCGGCGTCCTCGGGCCTGCCGGGGCCGGGAGACACGACGAGGCGGTCCGGCCGCAGCGCCGCCGCGTCCTCGACCGTGATCGCGTCGTTGCGGTGGACGAGGACCTCGGCCCCGCGCTCCTCGAACAGGTGGACGAGGTTCCAGGTGAACGAGTCGTAGTTGTCGACGACGAGGATCCTCATGCGTACTCGGCCTCCGCCAGCTCGATCGCGGCCTCCAGCGCCGCCAGTTTCGCAAGGCACTCGCGGTGCTCGGCTGCCGGGTCGGAATCGGACACGACGCCCGCGCCTGCTTGCAGACGCGCGACGCCGTCTGCGACCACGATCGTCCGCAGCGCGATGCAGGTGTCCATCGTCCCACCCGGGAGGACGTAGCCGACGGCGCCCGCGTACGGCCCGCGCCGGTGTCCCTCGAGCTCGGAGATGATTTGCATCGCGCGCACCTTCGGCGCACCGGTCACGGTGCCGGCGGGGAAACACGCGCGCAGCACGTCGAACGGCATGACGCCGTCACGGAGCTCGCCCGTCACCTCCGAGACGAGGTGGGAGACGTGCGAGAAGCGCTCGACGTCCAGGAAGCGGGTGACCTGCACCGTGCCGCCGCGGCAGACGCGCGAGAGGTCGTTGCGGCCGAGATCGACGAGCATGACGTGCTCGGCGCGATCCTTCTCGGAGGAGAGCAGACGCTCGACGTCCCCGTCGTCGGGGGTCGTCGTCCCCGCGATCGGGCAGACGCTTGCGCGCCCGTCCCCGCACGCGACGAGTCGCTCGGGCGACGAGCCGACGAGCGCGAGCTCGCCGAGCTCGAGGAGGAAGAGGTACGGCGACGGGTTCACGCGCCGGAGCGCGCGGTACAGGGCGAGCGGCGAGGCCGACGTCGGGCGCTCGGCACGCTGCGAGGGCACGACCTGATACGCGTCGCCGGCGCGGATGTGCTCCTGGCACGTCGTGACCATCTCCTCGTAGCGCTCCTGTGACGGGAACCGGCGCAGCTCACCGGAAGCCCCGTCTGATTCGACCAGCTCGCCGAGCGGAGCCGCGAGCCTTCGAGCGACGTCGTCGGGGTCCCCGGCGAGCACCTCGGCGACACCGGCGCCGTGGTCGAAGCGAACCAGCGTGTCGGCGACCACGAAGCGGCTCTCGGGAAAGCCCGCGCCGACGGCGGGCATCGGCACGGTCGGCTCGAGCTTCGCGACGTAGTCGTACGAGACGTAGCCGACGAGCGGCACGTCGAGTGCCTCGGCCTCCTCGAGCGAGACGAGACGAGCTCCGCGGCCAACGAAGGAGTTACGACCGAGGCGGCCGCGCTCGACGGATTCGAGCAGGAAGCTCCCACCGCCCTCGCCGCGCAGCCGGAGATAGGCGCCGAGCGGCGTGAGGAGGTCGGCCGGGATGGCGCTCGTCGGTGTCACGAGCGACGAAAAAGGCCTCTCACGAGGCCTCTGGCGACGTCGGGGTGTCCACGCTCAGCGCGCGCTCCCGCTTCGCGTCGGCTCGTACCACCAAGTGCTCTCAGGGCAGGGCATCAGGGGTTGAGGGTAACAACCCGTGCGAGCACGGCGACCGCAGCCGCGGCATCCTCGGCGCCCACGGTGAGCGGCGGCGCGAGGCGCACGACGTGCTCTCCCGCGCTCAGCACGAGGAGCCCCTCCTCGCGCGCGGCGTCGACGATCTGCGCCGCGGGCGCGACCGTCTCCATGCCGATGAGGAGCCCCCGTCCGCGCACGCTCTTCACGCCCGGAAGTGCATCCAGCGCCGCCGCGAGCTCGTCTCCGCGCACGCGGACGTTCTCGAGCAGCTCGTCGTCCACCGCCTCGACGACCGCGCAGGCCGCCGCAGTCGATACCGGATTCCCCCCGAACGTCGAGCCGTGGTCGCCGGGCACGAACGCTCCGGCAGCATCGTCCGCTACGAGGAGTGCGCCGATGGGCAGGCCGTTCGCGAGCCCCTTGGCGAGCGTCACGAGATCCGGGCGGACGCCCAGCTGCTCGAAGGCGAAGAACGATCCTGTGCGGCCGACGCCCGTCTGCACCTCGTCGAGGCAGAGCAGCGGCGGAAGCTCGGCCGCGGCGGAGACGAACTCCGCCGTGAGCGGGACGACGCCGCCCTCACCGAGGATCGGCTCCAGCAGGATCACGCCCACGGAATCGTCGACGGTGGCGACGAGCGCGTCGATGTCGTTCGGCGGCACGAAGCGCACGCCGTCCACGAGCGGCGCGAACGCCTCTCGCTTCGCCGGCTGACCCGTCACCGAGAGCGCGCCAATGGTCCGGCCGTGAAAGCCGCCCTCGACCGCAACCACGCCCGTCTTGCCGCTCGCCTTGCGCGCGTACTTGAGCGCCGCCTCGATCGACTCCGCACCCGAGTTGCAGAAGAACGCTCGTGCGCCGCCGAAGCGCTCGGACAGGAGCGCGGCGAGCTGCTCCGCGGGTTCCGTGCGGTACAGGTTCGACGCGTGCCACAGGCGGTCGAGCTGCGCGTGCGCCGCGGCCAGCGGCGCAGCGTGGCAGTGGCCGAGCGAGACCACGGCGATGCCACCGCCGAAGTCGAGGTACTCGCGGCCCTCGGTATCCCGGACGCGGCAGCCGTCGCCGTCGACGATCGTCAGGTCAGCGCGGGCGTAGGTCGGGAGGAGCCGCTCCAGCCCGTGCGCCGCAAGAGCCGCCGTCACGCCACCACCGCCGTCTCGCCGATCTCGGCCGTCAACCCTGCGCGGGCCGCCTGGACCGCCGCCATGAGCTTCGGGACGATCCCCCCTTCGAACGTGCCGGACGCGAGCAAGGCAGTCGCGCGATCGGCGTCGATCTCCCGGAGCACGGAGCCCTCGAGATAGACGCCCGGGACGTCCGACACGAAGACGACGCGATCTGCGTCGATGGAGGCCGCGATCGCCGTCGCAGCCTCGTCCGCGTTCACGTTCAGCGGCCCGAGCGCGATCGGCGTCACGACGGGGATGCACCCGAGCGAGAGCAGCTCCTCGACCGCGACAAGCGCCGACGGAACGGGGCGACCGACGAGGCCGAGCTCCTCGATCGGCGTCGCGGCGAGGCCGATCTCGTCGCCGACGAGCTGTACCGCCTCGGTCCCGAGAGCGGCAGCGAGTTCTGCCCCGACCTCCACGAGCGACGCACGCACCACCTCGAGCGTCTCGGCATCCGTGAAGCGTCGCCCGCGAACGAACCGGACCGGCAGTCCGCGAGCACGGAGCTCCACGCTGATCTGGGGCCCGGCGCCGTGGACGACGACGACGTCGTCGCCGGCGGCGTCGCGCTCGTGGACTGCATCGAGCGAGGAAGCGGCGACCGCGCCGCCGAGCTTCAACACGACGCGCGTCACGTCGTGTACTCCGCGTTCAGCTTCACGTAGTCGTACGTCAGATCGGAGGCGAGGTAAGAGGCGCTGCCGCTCCCCAGGCCGAGGTCGAGGTCGATCCGCACCGCGGAGCCTCCGAGCTCCGGCTTCACGCCGGTCGGCTCGCCGCGCCGGAACACCGCTGTGCCGTCGAAGGAGACCGTGAGCGCGTCCGCGTCGACGTGCGCGAAGCCGCCGTTCCAGGGCGCGGATCCCGCTGCTGCGAGCACACGTCCCCAGTTCGGATCGCGACCGAACGCGGCCGTCTTCACGAGCGGGGACGTCGCGATCCTCCGCGCGACCGCTTCGGCCTCCGAGTCGGAGGCCGCGCCGGCGACGCCGATCTCGAGCAGCACGGTCGCACCCTCCCCGTCCGCGACGATCTCGCGCGCGAGGGCGGAGCAGACCTCGTGCAGGTTGGAGACGAACTGCTCGTCGGTCGCCGCGTTGCGCGTCACACCGCTCGCTCCGTTCGCAAGAAGCACGACCGCGTCGTTCGTCGAGCACTCCCCGTCGACGGAGATGCGGTTGAAGCTCGCGTCCACCGCGTCGCGGAGGAGCGCGACGGGCTCTCCCGGGGAGAGCGGGTAGTCCGTGGTGACGATCGCGAGCATCGTCGCGAGCCGTGGATGGATCATCCCGGCGCCCTTCGCCATGCCGCCGACCACGAAGCCGTCACCCTCGGCCACGGCTTGCTTCGGCCAGCGGTCGGTCGTGAGGATCGCGCGAGCGGCGGCGAGCCCGTCACTGTCGAGCGCGGACGCCGCCTCGCGCACGCCGGCCTGCAGACGCTCCATCGGCAGCGGCACACCGATGACGCCCGTGGAGAGGACGACGACCTCGTCCGGCTGTAGGCCGAGCTGGTCGGCGACCGCAACTGCCGTCGCCTCCGCGTCGGCGATGCCACGCTCTCCCGTCGCGGCGTTCGCGACACCCGCGTTGACGACGACCGCTTGCGGCTCCGCCGCCTCGAGATGGCGCTTCGACACGACGACGGGAGCGGCCTGGATGCGATTCGTCGTCCAGACGGCGCCTCCGACCGCTGGAGCGACGGAGCGCACGAGCGCGAGGTCGGGGCCGGACCGCCGGATCCCAGCATGGACTCCAGACGCGACGAACCCGGACGCCGACGTGACGGACATCAGACGAGAACTCCCGAGAGCCGCAGCCCCGTCGTCTCGGCGAAGCCGAAGAGCAGGTTGACGTTCTGAACGGCCTGGCCGGCTGCGCCTTTGCCGAGGTTGTCGAGCGCGCAGATGACGATGGTGTCGCCGGTCAGCGCGTCCTCGAAGACGCCGATCTCGGCTCCGTCCGTCTGCTGGATGCGCGCGAGCTCGGGCACGACGCCGTCCGGAAGCACGTCGACGACGTGGCTGTCCGCGTAGTGCTCCTCGAGGATCGCACGCAGGTCGCCGCCGCGCGAGCGGACGACGCACGTCGCGATGAGCCCCCTTCGCACCGGCAGTAGGTGCGGGACGAAGGTCACGGGGAAGCCGAGCTGCGCCGCGATCTCGGGAGCGTGCTGGTGCGCGCCCACCTTGTACGGCGAGACGTTCTCGAGCACGGCACCCGCGTGCGACGAGGAACGAGGCGTCCGCCCTGCGCCCGTCATCCCCGACTTGGCGTCGACGACGACGCCCGTCTGCTCGATCTCGGCGGCAATCGGGCCGAGGGCGAGCAGCACGGCCGTCGCGTAGCAGCCGGGGTTGGCGACGAGACGGCCGCTCGGGCCGGTCAGCTCGGGAAGCCCGTACGACCACTCTCCGAGCGACCCGGGCTTCGGGTGCTCGAACCCGTACCAGGCCGCGTACACGGATGGATCGGCGAAGCGGTGCGCCCCCGACAGGTCGACGACCACGCCGCGCGACGGCGGGTCGAAGCCTGCCGCCTCCTCGTGCGGGAGACAGAGGAACGTGACGTCGGCGCCCGCCTGGAGCGCTGCCTCGTTCGTGATGAACCGCGGCATGCGGCTCCAGCCGTTCCGCCCGAGGCGCGGATCGAGCGTCGCGGGCGTCTCACCCGCGAACGAGTCCGAGCCGAGGGCGTACAGCTCGAGCGCTGGGTGCGCGAGCACGCGGTCGAGGGTCTCCTGGCCGACGTAGCCGGAGGCGCCGACGATGGAGACGCTCGCCATCTGCGTATTATGCACACAGGAGCAATATTATGCTCCAGCAACGGCACACGCCCAGCGCCGCCTGAACCGCATGTAAACGGAGTGCCCCCTCCGCTTTCTGGCACACTGCGTGAGTGAGAAGCGCGGAGACCCCGACCCGTCCCCTTCGCCGCGACGCCGAGCGCAACCGCGACCGAATCGTCGAGGCGGCGCGAACGGCCATCGCGAGCGAAGGCATCGATGTCTCGGTCGAGGAGATCGCACGTCGCGCCGGGGTCGGCGTCGCGACGCTCTACCGGCGCTTCCCGACGAAGGAGGAGCTCATCGACGCCGTCCTCGAGGACGCGCTCGGCGAGATCTGCGACGCCGCCGAGGAGGCCCTCGAGCTGGAGGATGCCTGGGCCGGCTTCACGTCGTTCCTCGAGCGCGTCTTCGAGCTGCACGTGCGGAACCGCGGGATCAAGGACGTCGTCACGGACGACCAGCACGGTCACCGCAGGCTCGACGCGGCCCGCGCCGAGCTGCGCCCGCTGATCGCCGAGATCATCGTGCGGGCACAGTCGCAGGGAACGTTGCGCGCGGACTTCACGAAGGAAGATGTCCCGATGATCTTCTGGACCGGAGGCCGCGTCGCCGAGCTCACCTGCTCCGTCGCGCCCGAGCTCTGGCGCCGCTACCTGGGGCTGCTGCTCGACGGACTCCGCGCGGACGCCGCCACTCCCCTGGCGCACCCGCCGCTCACGAACGAGCAGCTCGAGCGCGTGCGAAGGCCGGGAGCGCGATGACCCCCGCCGGAGCCGAAGCGCCTACGGGCCCCGCCGTGCGCACGATCTTCGTTGCGCTCATGCTCGGCATGTTCCTGGCTGCGCTCGACCAGACGATCGTCGCGACGGCGCTCCCGACCATCGTCGGCGACCTCGGAGGCCTCAACCACCTGTCCTGGGTCGTGACCGCCTACCTGCTGGCGTCGACGGTGTCCACCCCGATCTACGGGAAGCTCGGAGACATGTACGGGCGCAAGCCCGTCTTCCAGGCGGCGATCCTCATCTTCCTCGCCGGGTCGATGCTCGCCGGCCTCAGTCAGACGATGGCCCAGCTGATCGGATTCCGGGCGATCCAGGGCATCGGCGCCGGCGGCCTCATCGTCAGCGCGCAGGCGATCATCGCCGACATCGTCCCGCCCCGGGAGCGGGGCCGCTACATGGGCCTCATCGGCGCGGTGTTCGGCGTCGCGTCCGTCGCGGGACCGCTGCTCGGCGGCTTCTTCGTCGACAACCTCTCGTGGCGCTGGGTCTTCTACGTGAACCTGCCCGTCGGCGCGGTCGCGGTGGCGATCGTCGCGCTCAAGCTCCATCTCCACGTCGTCCACCACCGCCATCGCATCGACTATCTCGGCGCTGCGCTCCTCGCCGGCGCGGTCAGCTCGCTCATCCTCGTGACGACCTGGGGCGGCAACGAGTTCGCGTGGGGATCGGCCGAGATCGTCGGCCTGACGATCGTCGGAGTCGCGCTGCTCGGCCTCTTCGTGTGGCAGGAGCGACGCGCGACCGAGCCGATCATCCCGCTCTCGCTGTTCGAGTCGCGCATCTTCAACGTGTCGAGCGCGATGGGCTTCACGATCGGGATGGCGATGTTCGGAGCGATCGTCTTCATCCCGCTCTACCTCCAGCTCGTGTACGGCGCGAGCCCGACGAGCTCGGGGCTGCGGATGATCCCGCTGATGGCGGGCCTGCTCGTCGCGGCGATCTTCTCCGGTCGGATCATCAGCCGGATCGGGCGCTACAAGGTCTTCCCGATCGTCGGAACGGCGGTCCTCGTCGGGGGCATGTTCCTGCTCTCGCGACTCGGGCTCGGCACGGCGCCCTGGCTCGCGTCCGTGTACATGACCATCGTCGGGATCGGGATCGGGCTCGTGATGCAGGTGCTCGTGCTCGTCGTCCAGAACGATGCGAAGCCGCGCGAGATCGGCGTCGCGACCGCGACAGCGACCTTCTTCCGCTCCGTGGGCGGCTCGTTCGGCGTCGCACTGTTCGGCGCGATCTTCGCCTCGCAGCTCACGAACGCGCTGAGCCAGCTCCCGCCCGAGTCGCAGAAGTACCTCGCGGGCGGCGTGCATCTGAGCCCCGAGCAGGCTGCGCAGCTGCCGCCGGGCGTGCACGAGCAGTTCCTCGACGCGTTCTCGCATTCGCTGCATGCCGTGTTTCTCTGGGGCGTGCTGCTGGCCATCATCCCCTTCGGGCTCTCGTGGCTCCTCAAGGAGGTTCCGCTCCGAACCACGCTCCACCGTCCGGAGGAGCCGCTCGCCGAGCCCGTCGTCTGATCCCCCGGACGCGCTCCGCTGGACCTGGTTCAATCGCCGCCGGCGTGGCGGTGGAGGATCTTCGACTCACGAGACGCGACCTCGTCGCTCTGGCCGGCGTCACCCTCGGCGGCCTGTACGCGGGTCGCGTTCCCGCGGCCCGTGCGCAAGTCGTCCCGCCCCCAGCGCCGGCTCCGCCGACACCGCGGTACCTCAGCCGGCCCGACCTGAACCCGCCGCAGATCACGGTCACGCGCGCCGCCGCGGGCACCGCGCCGGGGATGATCTTCCTCGCGCCGTTCGACATCTCGGCGGCATCGGGGACACCGGCGCCGGTCCCGGCGAGCGAGAGCCGATCCGGCCCCCTCGTCGTCGACGACACGGGCGAGCCGGTCTGGTTTCTGCCGCTCGGATCGTCGACGGCCATGGACTTCCGCGTCCAGCGCCTTCGAGGCCGGCCCGTCCTCACCTGGTACGAGGGCACCGTGCTCGGCCCGTACGGCGGCGCCTTCGTCGTCTACGACCCGACCTACCACCGGATCGCGCGCGTCGCCGCCGGGCGCGGACGCCGCGGAGACCTGCACGAGTTCCTCCTGACCGCGAAGGGGAACGCGCTCATCACCATCTACTTCGAGATCCCCGCCGACCTCACGTCGATCGGGGGGCCCAAGGACGGGCGCCTCGTGACGGGGATCGTCCAGGAGATCGACATCGAGACCGGCGACGTCCTGTTCGAGTGGCGGAGCCGCGAGCACGTCCCGCTCTCCGAGTCGAACATGACCGCCGTGACCCCGGCCGGGAACGTCGACTACTTCCACCTGAACTCGGTAGCGGTCGACCGGGACGGGCACCTGCTCGTCTCCGCCCGGCACACGTCCACGATCTACAAGCTCAACCGGAAGACCGGCAAGGTCCTCTGGCGGCTCGGCGGGAAGAGCAGCGACTTCACGTTCGGCCCCGGAGCCGCATTCGGCTTCCAGCACGACGCGCGGCGGCAGCCCGACGGGACGATCACGCTCTTCGACAACGCCGCATCGCTTCCCGGGCCTGCAGTGGCGTCCCGCGCGATACGGCTCGCGCTCGACATGAAGCGAAAGCGCGCGACGCTCGTCCGCGAGTACAAGCCGTCGGGGCAGCGCGCCGGCTGGGCGATGGGGAACGCGCAGCAGCTCCCGAGCGGCGGGCTCTTCGTCGGCTGGGGAACCGACGGCTCGTTCACCGAGTTCGGCCCGCGTGGAGGCGTGCGCTACGACGCGCGCTTCGCGGACGGCGACGTCAGCTACCGCGCGTTCCGCATGCCCTGGACGAGTCGTCCGACCGGTCGGCCGGCGACCGCTGTCGTGCGCGGAGACGACGGCACGGTTGCGGTGTACGCCAGCTGGAACGGGGCGACCGAGGTCGCGAGGTGGCGCGTGGACGCGGGCCTGCAGCCGACCGGCCTGAAGCCGGTCGCCTCGAAGAAGCGGACCGGCTTCGAGACGGCGATCGTGCTCCCGGCGACGACGACCGGATTCCTCGCCGTGACGGCACTCGACGCGACCGGCAAGGCCCTGCGGACGTCCGAGATCACGGCGCTCTGAGCTAGGGCGAGTCGACGAAGCCGGTCTGGTGCGCGAGCACGACCGCTTGGACGCGGTCGCGCAAGCCGAGCTTCGCGAGGATGTGCGTCACGTGGGTCTTCACGGTCGTCTCGCCGATGAAGAGCTCATGGCCGATCTCGGCGTTCGACAGGCCGCGGGCGAGGAGCCGGAAGACGTCCCGCTCGCGATCGCTCAGGTCGTCGAGCTCAGGTGGCGGCGCCGGGCGGGGCACGCGCGCGAACTGCTCGATGACGCGCTTCGTCACCGTCGGCGAGAGAAGTGCGTCACCTGCGGCGACCGTGCGGATCGCACCGATGAGCTGCTCGGGCGGGTCGTCCTTCAGGACGAAGCCGCTCGCGCCAGCCCGCAGCGCCTCGTAGACGTACTCGTCGAGATCGAACGTCGTCAGGACGAGGACGCGTGCGTCGGGGTTCGCCGCGAGGATGCGGCGCGACGCCTCGAGTCCGTCGAGCTCCGGCATGCGAATGTCCATGAGGACGACGGTTGGATCGAAGCGCGCCGCCTTCTCGACGGCCTCGAGGCCGTTCGCGGCCTCGGCCACGACCTCGATGTCCTCCTCGCCGCCGAGCAGCATGCGGAACCCCGCGCGCACGAGCGACTGGTCGTCGGCGACGAGGACGCGGATCGTCACGAGCCGTTCCGCTCGATCGGGAGTCGTGCGGTCAACACGAATCCGCCTTCGGGCCGTGTCGTGGCCGACATCTCGCCGCCGTAGATCTTCACGCGCTCGCGGACGCCGACGAGCCCGTGGCCGCGCCCGTCGTTCGAAGACGCTCCGCGACCGTCGTCGCGCACCTCGATCCGCAGCTCGTCGGGTGCATAGCCGAGCGTGACGTCGGCCTTCGTCGCGCGCGCGTGCTTGAGCGCATTCGTCAGGCCCTCCTGGACGATGCGGTACGCCGACAGGTCGATCGCGCGAGGAAGCGCGAACGTCTCGCCCTCGACATGCAACTCCACAGGGAGGCCTGCAAGCTCGACCTCCTCGACGAGCGCGCGGAGCCCGTCGACCCCGGGCTGCGGGGCGAAGTCGACGCCCTCGCCGTCGCTGCGCATGGCCCCCAGCAGCCGGCGCATCTCCGCGAGCGCGGCGCGGCCCGTTCGCTCGACGTGCCCGAGCGCCGCGCGGTCGTCCTCGAGCTCGGCCGGCAGCTTGTGTCGGACGGCGCCTGCCTGGAGAACCATGACGCTGACCGAATGCGCCACGACGTCGTGGAGCTCGCGCGCGATCCGCGCGCGCTCCTCTGCAACGGCGATGCGAGCCGCGACCTCGCGCTCGCGCTCGGCCCGAGCTGCGCGCAGCTCAGCCGCCTCTGCCTGCTGAACCCGATCGCGCAGAGCGAAACCGGCAAGCCAGCACAGGCCGAAGAGCAGGGGGATGAAGACCTGCGTGCTCGCGGAGCGGTCGGGGGCGTTGTAGACGATGATCGCGGCGCTCCCGACGACGATGGCCAGCCCGGCGCGTGCCCTGAACGCGTCGCGGACGTTCCCGAGCAGGAACGCCGCGGCCATGCCGAGCAGGAAGACGCTCGTCTCGAACGTCAGGAGACGTCCGTCGAGGAAGGACAGCGCCGCGCCGAGCAGCCAGTAGGCGGCAGGGCCGCCGAACGGAAACCGTCGACGGAGGAGCAAGGGCACCGCTGTCAGCGCGATCGCCGGAACGGTGAGCCAGAGACTCTTCGTGGGCGCCTGGGCCGCATCGCTCCGCACGACGAGCTCGATGCAGGCCTCTGCCATGAGCAGGACCACGACCGCGTCGAACCAGTACGTGCGCGCAAGCAAGCCGAGCCTCGTCATGCGGAATGAACGTACTGCAGCGGCGCGGCCGACGCCTCCTACCGGAGTAGGACGCCGGATCGCCGTGGAGTCGGAGCGCGAATCCGGCTTCGCGACGACGTCGGCGCGCCGCGTCCCTCCTAGCGTCGAGCCATGCAATCGACCAAGGAGGAAAGGACGATGCTCGGCAACGCGCACACCACTCACTCGCACAACCTCGCGGCGCGCATGGGGCGCTGGAGCGCCGCTCACTGGAAGGCCGCGACCTTCGGCTGGCTCGCCTTCGTGCTCGTCGCCTTCGGGCTCGGCGGGATGGTCGGCACGCGAAACATCGACAACGCCTCCGGGCCAGGAGAGTCCGGTCGCATGAACCGGATCCTCGAGGCCGGGTTCGAGCAGCCCGCCGCAGAGAACGTCCTCGTCCAGAGCTCGACCGATCGTGTCGGCACGGCCGCCTTCGACGCGGCGATCGCGGACGTCGTCGCCCGCGTGTCGAAGGTGTCCGACGTCCAGAACGTCCGCTCGCCGCTCGACGCCGGAAACCGGAACCTGATCGCGAAGGACGGCCGCGCCGCGCTCGTGCAGTTCGACATCCGCGGTGCGAAGGACGAGGCCGCCGACAAGATCGCACCCGTGCTCGCAGGCGTGGCGGCAGCGCAGCAGGCCCACCCGGGCTACACGATCGGCGAGTTCGGCGACGCCAGCGCCGCGAAGAGCGTCGAGACCGCCTACGCCGACGATCTCGGCAAGGCCGGAATGCTCTCGCTTCCGATCACGCTCGCCGTGCTCGTGCTCACCTTCGGCTCGCTGGTCGCAGCGGGCATCCCGCTGCTGCTCGCTCTGACCGCCGTCTTCGCGACGTTCGGGCTCGTTGCCGTCTCGAGCCTCGTCCTGCCCGTCGCGATGCAGGCACCGGCGATGGTGCTGCTCATCGGGCTCGCCGTGGGCGTCGACTACTCGCTCTTCTACTTGAAGCGCGAACGGCAGGAGCGGGCGGCCGGCCGCACCCCGCGGGCGGCGCTCGAGATCGCCGCGGCCACCTCAGGCCGCTCCGTGCTCGTCTCGGGAATGACTGTCATCGTCGCGATGGCGGGCATGTTCCTGACCGGCGACGCGACGTTCTCCTCCCTCGCGCTCGCCACGATCCTCGTGGTCGCGGTCGCGGTGCTCGGGTCGCTGACGGTGCTTCCGGCCCTGCTCGCGCGGCTCGGCGACAAGATCGACCGTGGACGAGTCCCGTTCGTCGGACGCCTCCGGCGCGACGACGGGCAAGGACGAGTCTGGGGCGCGATCGTCGACCGCGTCCTGCGTCGGCCGGTGCTCTCTGCGACTCTTGCTGCCGGACTTCTCGTCGCACTGGCGGCACCCGCTCTGCAGCTGCGCCTCGCTGCCGACGGGCCGGATTCGTTCCCGCAGTCGATCGACGTCATCCAGAGCTACAACCGCATGCAGCAGGCGTTCCCCGGCTCGGCGCTTCCGGCCAACGTCGTCGTGCAGGCGCCGGACGTGAACGCACCGGCCGTTCGCGAGGCGATCCGCGAGCTCGAGCACCGCGCACTCGCGAGCGGTCTCGCGTTCGAGCCGATCTCGGTCGCAGTGAACGACGACGGCACGGTCGCGAACATCACGGTCCCGATCGCCGGGAACGGAACCGACGCAGCCTCGAACGCGTCATTCCGCATGCTGCGCAACGACGTCGTTCCTCGGACGATCGGGGCGCTTCCGGACGCCGAGGCCGGCGTCACGGGGCAGACGGCCGAGTGGAGGGACCAGGCGGACGCGCTGAAGTCGAACATGCCGCCCGTCGTGGCGTTCGTCCTCCTCTTCGCGTTCCTCCTCATGCTGGTCGCCTTCCGCTCGATCGTGATCGCGGCCAAGGCCATCGTGCTCAACCTGCTCTCGGTCGCGGCCGCGTACGGCGTGCTCGTGATCGTGTTCCAGCACGGCGTGGGCAAGGGGCTCCTGGGCGACAGCTCGACGGCCGGGATCAGCGCCGTCGTCCCGCTGCTCCTGTTCGTGATCCTGTTCGGCCTCTCGATGGACTACCACGTGTTCATCCTGAGCCGGATCCGCGAGACG
The DNA here is from genome assembly GCA_036274755.1 of Gaiellaceae bacterium. GTDB lineage: Bacteria > Actinomycetota > Thermoleophilia > Gaiellales > Gaiellaceae > GMQP-bins7. Next base: position 902 of record DASUFC010000052.1, on the reverse strand, counting down.
TTCGACCGCGGGAAGAGCATGGACGACGCGATCTCCCACGGGATCAAGTCCACCGCCGGAGTCGTCACCAGCGCAGCGATCGTCATGGTCGCCGTGTTCGCGGTGTTCGCGACGCTCTCGTGGCCGTTCTTCAAGCAGTTCGGCGTGGGGCTCTCGGCGGCGGTGCTCATCGACGCGACCATCGTCCGCGGCGTCCTGCTTCCGGCCTCGATGAAGCTGCTCGGCGACTGGAACTGGTACCTGCCGAGCTGGCTTCAGTGGCTGCCGCAGCGTGGACTCACCGAGCACGACGTCGAGCTCGACACCTCGCCGGTCTCGGCATAGCGAACGGAGATGCGCCAGGCCCGCGCAGCGCGGGCCTGGCGCTCACCGCAGCGCGGCGAGAGCTGCGTCCGCGAGCGGCAACGACGCCGTCAGGCCCGGCGACTCGATGCCGAACAGGTGCACGAGGCCAGGGACGCCGTGCGCGTCCGGGCCTTGCACGACGAAGTCTGCGGCCGGCTCACCCGGCCCCGAGATCTTCGGGCGGATGCCCGCGTAGTCGGGCACGAGGGCGTCGTCGGGCAGGGCCGGCCAGTAGCGCCGGATCGCCGCGTAGAAGCCGTCCGCGCGCTGCGGATCGACGGAGTAGTCGATGCCGTCGACCCACTCCACGTCCGGCCCGAAGCGCGCGTGCCCGCCGAGGTCGAGCGTGACGTGGACGCCCAGCCCGCCGGGCTCGGGCACGGGGTAGACGAGCCGGGAGAACGGCGCCCTGGTCGCGAGGCGGTAGTAGCTCCCCTTCGCATAGCGCTCGGTCGGCGCGAGGCTCGCCGGATAGCCGTCGATGCGCCGCGCGAGGCTCGGCGCACCGAGGCCGGCGCAGTTCACGACCTCCCCCGCGAGTATCGGATCGGCGCCCG
>DASUFC010000051.1:0-39212 GCA_036274755.1 Gaiellaceae bacterium | reverse complement strand
GTCCAAAGAAATTCACCGAGCCGGTGGCGCTTTCGTCCACTCGACCCAGTGACCTTCCGCTTCCGCGTACTGCCGCCGGGTTGAGCTTCGACCTACTCGCGCTCCGTGCTCGGTGCGAGACGCAACCTATGGCGCCGGGTCGCGGGCGTCAAGGCGCGCGGATCGCGAAATACCGCAGTTTGCGCACACTTCGTTTCGCGCGTTCGACAGCCGGCGCCGGCAAAGGTGGTGGCCGCTCGGGCACCCGCTTCGGTAGTTCGCCGCACCAGGGCTGAGGCTCCGCGCGGATGCCCGTCCCGCCGGCGCAGGCGACCATGCTCGGCGCTAGGCCAATTTCGGGAGGACGGATGTTCCAGGTTCGGATTCACGGCCGCGGCGGGCAAGGCGTCGTCACCGCTGCCGAGCTCCTCTCGGTTGCCGCGTTCCTCGAGGGGAAGCACTCGCAGGCGTTCCCGATGTTCGGGTCCGAGCGCACGGGGGCGCCCGTCGTCGCCTTCTGCCGCTTCGACGAGCATCCGATTCGGCTCCGCGAGCCGATCGTCGATCCCGACGCCCTGATCGTCCAGGATCCGACGCTCCTGCACCAGGTGGACCTGTTCGACGGCGTCGACGCAGAGAGCTTCGTGCTCGTCAACACGTCGCGCAGCTTCGAGGAGCTCGGCGTCGCCGAGTTCCTGGGCGAGCTCCGCCCGGAGCGCGTGCTCACCGTCCCGGCGACGGAGCTCGCGCGGGAGCACGTCGGGCGGCCGCTTCCGAACGCCGCGCTGCTCGGCGCGTTCGCTGCGGCGACGCACACGCTCTCGATCGACTCGGTCAGTTCCGCGATTCACGAGCGCTTCCCCGGAAGGATCGGCGACGCGAACGTGGCCGCCGCGCGTGCGGCGCACGAGCTCGCCGCGGCACGTGCAAGCGAGGCCGCGCATGCGTAGCCAGCTCGAAGGGTCGCTCGCAGTCGCGAAGGCTGTCGCGAGCTGCCGGCCGGAGGTGATCGCGGCGTATCCGATCTCGCCGCAGACGCACATCGTGGAGGCGCTTTCCGATCTCGTCCGCACGGGCGAGCTCGAGCCGTGCGAGTACCTGATGGTCGAGTCCGAGTTCGCTGCGCTGTCGGCCGCGATCGGCGCCTCCGCCGTGGGCGCGCGCGCGTACACCGCGACCGCGAGCCAGGGCCTTCTGTACATGGCCGAGGCGCTCTACAACGCGTCCGGTCTCGGGCTGCCGATCGTCATGACGGTGGCGAACCGCGCAATCGGCGCGCCGATCAACATCTGGAACGACCACTCGGACGCGATGTCCCAGCGCGACTCGGGCTGGGTCCAGCTGTACGCGGAGTCGAACCAGGCGGCCGTCGACCTGCACATCCAGGCTTTCAGGCTCGCGGAGGAGCTGTCACTGCCCGTGATGGTCTGCATGGACGGATTCGTCCTCACCCACGCGATCGAGGAGGTCGAGCTTCCCACCCAGGAGCAGGTCGACGCCTTCCTCCCGCGCTTCGAGCCGCGCCAGGTTCTCGACCCGGAGCACCCGATGACGATCGGCGCGATGGTCGGTCCAGAGGCGTTCGCGGAGGTCAAGTACCTGATGCACGCGAAGCAGATGCAGGCGCTCGACCGGCTCCCGGAGATCTCGAGCGAGTTCTTCCAGGCGTTCGGTCGTACCTCGGGCGGTCTCCTCCGCCCGTACCGAAGCGCGGATGCGGAGACGGTGATCGTCGCGCTCGGATCGGTGCTCGGCACGATCGAGGAGGTCGTGGACGAGCTGCGGGAGCAGGGGGTCGGCATCGGCGCGCTCGGCGTGACGTGCTTCCGCCCGTACCCACTCGAGGAGATCCGAGCGGCCCTGCAGACCGCCAAGCGCGTGATCGTCCTCGAGAAGGCATTCGCCGTCGGGCTCGGCGGCATCGTGGGGCAGAACGTCCGGCTGGCGCTCTCTGGCCTTCCGGTCCAGGTCTACGACGCCGTCGCGGGCCTCGGCGGCCGGCCGATCACGCGGCGGACACTGCACACCCTCGTCGCCGATGTCCTCGAGGAACGGCTCGAGCCGGACCGGCTCGCGTTCGTCGACCTCGACTGGAAGCTCGTCGAGCGCGAGCTCGAACGCATCGCGACCGACCGTCGATCCGGGCCGCATGCCGAGAACGTCCTCCGCGACGTCGGCGTCGTCGCGGCAAGGACTGGAGGCCGTCGATGAGCGCCGAGCAGATCAAGCTGTACCAGGTTGGCACGTTCGCGGTCGGAAACCGTCTGCTTGATCCGGAGCTGCGTACCGTCCAGGCGCAGACCGAGCGCTCGAACACGCTCACGTCGGGTCACCGAGCATGCCGGGGCTGCGGCGAGGCTCTCGGAGCGCGCTACGCGCTGGACGCCGCGATGCGCGCCGCCGACGGGAAGCTCGTCGCCGCGAACGCGACCGGCTGCCTCGAGGTCTTCTCGACACCGTATCCGGAGTCGTCCTGGCGCCTCCCCTGGCTCCACTCGCTGTTCGGCAACGCGCCGGCCGTCGCGAGCGGGATCGCAGCCGGGCTCGGGGCCAAGGGCCGCGGCGACATCCGGGTGATCGCGCAGGGCGGCGACGGCGGGACGCTCGACATCGGATTCGCCTGCCTCTCGGGCATGTTCGAGCGGAACGACGACGTGCTCTACGTCTGCTACGACAACGAGGCGTACATGAACACCGGCGTGCAGCGCTCGAGCGCAACGCCGCCGGCTGCGCGTACGGCGAACACCAAGCCGGTTGGCGACGAGCCCGGGAACGTGTTCGGCCAGGGGAAGAACGCACCGCTGATCGCGATGGCGCACGGGATCCCGTACGTCGCCACCGCGACGGTCGCCGATCTCCACGATCTCGAGCACAAGGTCGAGCGGGCGATGCAGTTGCACGGGGCCCGCTACCTGCACGTGCTCGTCCCGTGCCCGCTCGGCTGGGGCTCGGAGTCGGACGAGACGATCCGGCTCGCGCGGCTCGCGCAGGAGTCCGGGCTGTTCCCGGTGTTCGAGGCCGAGGCGGGCGAGGTCGTCGCCGTCTCGAAGATCCGGAGGCGCGTTCCCGTCGAGGAGTACCTGCGGCCGCAGCGGCGCTTCGCCCACCTGTTCGGCGATCCGCCGCGAACCGACGTGATCGAGCACGTGCAGGCGATCGCCGACCGCAACATCGAACGCTTCGGGCTCGTGGAGGAGGAGGGCTGATGGAGGCGCCGTTCGCGATCACGCTCGACGTCGGGTCGAGCCGGGCCAACAAGACGGGCAGCTGGCGCACGGAGCGCCCCGTCTACGTCCACCGCCTGCCGCCCTGTACCCGCGCCTGCCCCGCGGGCGAGGAGGTGCAGGAGTGGCTGTACGAGGCGGAGGAAGGCGACGGCGGCTACGAGCGGGCATGGCGGCGGATCATGGACGACAACCCGTTCCCGGCAGTCATGGGGCGCGTCTGCTACCACCCCTGCGAGACGCAGTGCAACCGGGCGCAGCTGGACGAGGCGGTCGGCATCAACTCGGTCGAGCGGTTCCTCGGCGACGAGGGCATCGCCCGCGGCTGGCGTGTCGTGGTGACCGCGCCCCCGTCCGGGAAGAGTGTGCTCGTCGTCGGAGCGGGGCCGTCCGGCCTGTCGGCCGCCTACCACCTGGCCCGCCTGGGGCACGCGGTGACGATCTACGACGCCGGACCGAGACCCGGCGGGATGATGCGCTTCGGGATCCCGAAGTACCGGCTCCCGCGCGACGTGCTCGACGCGGAGATCCAGCGCATCCTCGATCTCGGTGTCACGCTCGAGCTCGACCGCAAGGTCGAGAGCCTGACGGGCGAGATGGCGGACGGCGGCTTCGACGCGGTCTTCCTGGCGGTCGGAGCGCACCTCGGCAAGCGCGCGTACATCCCGGCCGGATCGGCCGCGAAGGTCCTCGACGCCGTGTCGCTCCTGCGGAGCATGGAGAGCGAGGAGCCACCGCAGCTCGGCCGGCGGGTCGTCGTCTACGGAGGCGGGAACACCGCGATGGACGCTGCACGCACGGCTCGCAGGCTGGGCGCCGAGGAGGCGATCGTGGTCTACCGGCGGACGCGCGATCGCATGCCGGCACACGACTTCGAGGTCGAGGAGGCGCTCCAGGAGGGTGTCCTGGTCAAGTGGCTCTCCACGATCAAGCACGCGGACGAGGGGAAGCTCCTCGTCGAGCGCATGGAGCTCGACGAGACGGGGTTCCCGCAGCCGACGGGAGAGCTCGAGGAGCTCGAGGCCGACTCACTCGTCCTCGCGCTGGGTCAGGAGACGGACCTCTCGTTCCTCGACGGCGATCCCCGCATCGAGGTGAACGACGGGGTCGTGGCCGTCGATCGGAGGATGATGACGGGGCATCCCGGGGTGTTCGCCGGCGGCGACATGGTGCCCGCCGAGCGGACGGTGACGGTCGCGATCGGGCACGGGAAGCACGCCGCGCGGCACATCGACGCCTGGCTGCGAGGCGCCGACGGCGCGGGGCCCGACACGCGTGGGCCTGCGGACTTCGAGCTCCTGAATACCTGGTACTACACGGACGCGCCGCGCTCCGTCCAGCGTCAGCTCGAGATCGCGCGCAGGCAATCGACCTTCGAGGAGGTCGTGAGCGGCCTGGACGAGTCCACCGCCCTGTACGAGGCCCGTCGCTGCCTCTCCTGCGGCAACTGCTTCTCCTGCGACAACTGCTACGGGGTCTGCCCCGACAACGCCGTGCTCAAGCTCGGCGGCCGCGACGAGCCGTACGCGTTCGACTACGACTACTGCAAGGGCTGCGGGATCTGCGCCGTCGAGTGCCCGTGCGGCGCGATCGAGATGGTCCCCGAAGAGATCTGACCCACACCGAGGTCAGGCCGTTCCCCGAGCGAGACCCGGTCTTTCTGCGGATGTCCGCCCGCGCGCCGAGGCGGACGATGTGCACGGAAAGGAGGGAACGATGACAGCGCTCATCAGATGGGCGCCCTTCGGAGACCTCGAGCTCGTGGACCGCCGCATGCGGCGGGTGTTCGAGGACTTCGGGATCGCGCCCGGGCAGCTACCGGCCGCCGACCTGTACGAGACGGACACGGAGCTCGTGGTCGAGCTCGACGTTCCGGGGTTCGACGAGAAGGACCTCGCGCTCGAGGTCACGGACCACACGCTCACCGTCAAGGGCGAACGCGTGCAGGAAACGGAGGATGCGGAGCGGACCTTCCATCTCCACGAGCGACTCGAGAAGCACTTCGAGCGAAAGTTCACGCTCCCGGCGGACGTCGACCTGGACAGGGTCAAGGCGACGTTCGAGGTCGGCGTTCTCGAGGTACGCGTTCCGAAGATGGAGCTGGCGAAGCCGCGCAAGATCGAGATCGCGGCCTAGCTCACCCGAACGGCCGGCGCCGGCGGTCGGGCCGGCGCCGGCACGACCGAGACGGTCGGGAGGTATGCGATGGAGACGATGATCGGGATCGCAGCGCTGCTCGTCGGCGTCGGCGTCCTCTGGGTCTGCTTCGCCTACGGCGTGTTCCTGTTCACGCGGACGGGGCGCGAGGGCATGCGGATCCAGCGGATGGAGGACGAGCGCCTGCGCGACGCATAGCGACGCGCGCAGCCGTCAGTACTCGAGGCCTGCTTCGACGAGCGGGCTTCGGGCCCATGCGAACTCGTTCTCGTACCAGCCCGTCATCGGCGTGAGTGTCGTTCCGTAGCGCGACGAGTGGACGATCCAGTCGTTGCCGACGTAGATCCCCATGTGCCCCACCTGGCTCGGCTGTGACCGCGGGCCATTCGACCCGAAGAAGACGACGTCTCCGGGCGCGAGCGCCTCACGGCTCACGCGCTTCGCGCGGGGGACCTCGCCGCTCATCGCATAGGTCGTACGGCCGACCAGGACGCGAGTCAGCTCCGGCGCACCTGCGAACGGCTTCGTCTTGTAGACGCGCCACACGAACCCCGAGCAGTCGAAGCCGCCCGGCAGCGTCTTGCCGAAGAGCTGCTGCGGCTTCTCGGAGGTCCCCGCCCAGATGTACGGGGCGCCCACGAAACGAAGCGCGCGATCGAGCACCACGCGCTGCCACTCCGACAGGGGCGGGAAGGAGAAGGTGTCCGCGCTCGCCCGGACCGACTCGACCTGAACCGAGGTGAGTCGGAGGTAGTTGGCGACGCTGTACGCGGCTTCCGCACGCGTGACGGGGGCGTTGACCTCGAGCTCGAGCTCGTCGTCTTGGCGGGGATGGTTGATGCGAAAGCCCAGGAGCCGTGCGATCGTCTCCGTCCCGAGCCACGGACGCGGCGTCAGACCCGCGTCGATCGCCGCGACCCTGATCGACTGCGCCGAGGGGCGGAGACCCGCGAGCGACACGAGGCGCGCGTCGAGCTCGCGAACGGAGACAGGGGCGTAGGGATCCTCGACGGAAATGGCTCCGCCGAGGCTCGAGACGACGACGGCGAGCTCGGACGCGGTGAGCAGGTCGTTCGGCCGGAAGGCGGCGACGGACGGCGCCATGAGACCGGCACGGACGACCGTGGCGATCTCGGAGGACGCGAACTGCGAGCGCGTGCCCGCAGACGCGCCGGGCGCGGATCCGGCGGCGAGGACCAGCGTCACGACGGCGACGGCGAGCACGTGGCGGCGCATGCTCCCCGTATCGGCTCCCGGCTCCCGGCCCGAAAGCCTCCGAACGGGGTGATCGCTAGGCTCCGTAGCGATGAGCACCGCACCCGGGCTCTACGCGGAGACGCTCCCGGCGACGTGGCTCGCCGCGCGGATGGCCGTAGATCCCGCGTACATCGACGGGATGCGCCGTGCCGGCGAGCTCATCGCCGTGAGGGAGCCCGGCTCGAGCGAGTGGCGCTATCCCGCGTGGCAGTTCGAGAACGGGCGTCCGCGTGCCGGAGTCGCGCGGATCGTCGCGACGGCGAAGGACAAGGGCATCGACGACGCGAGCCTGTTCTCGCTCCTCACGACGCCACTCGGCCTGCGGGGTGACGGCCGCACCCTCGTCGATCTTCTCCGGGAGGGTCGCGAGGACGAGGTCGTCGCCGCGATCCGCTCGAGCTAGCGGGAGGAGTGCGCCGCCGCTAGGCGGAGATGGATACCGCCGAGCGCACGATCCTCACGTCGCCGCTCACGGTCTTGATGCGGAGCGGAACATCGGCGCCGCCGGAGTCCTCCGACGCTGCCGCATCCTCGATCCCGAGCTCGGACTCGAGCGACCCGGACACGGACGACGCGTCGATCCACACGCGCGTGCCTCGTGCCACGGCGAGTCGCACGTCCCCCGAGACCGTCTGGACGCGCACTTCGCCGTCCGTCACGGCCTTGACCTCGACGTCACCCGACGTCGTCGAGACACCGACATCGCCAGCGACCGTCCCGATCGTGACGTCGCCGGAGACCGCGCGCGCGGTGAGTGCGTTGTCGATCCGCTCGAGGCCGATGTCGCCGGAGACCGTCACGACCGACGCGTCGCCGCCGACCTCGCCGACGGAGACGTCGCCGCTCGCCGTCTTGACCTGGAGCTGGCCGCGAACCGTCTGCAGCCGCAGATCGCCCGACGCGGTTCGTGCGGAGACCTCGCCCAGCTCACCTTCGACGCGGAGGTCCGTCGACGCGCCCGAGAGGTCGAGGTCGGTGCCCGGCGGGCAGCTGATGCGACACTCGAAGTCTCCGCCCCAGCTGATCTGGATCGGGCCCCACCGGAAGCGGTCGCGCTGCTCGACCCGCACGAAGTGGCGCCCAGGCCGCTCGTCCATCGTGATCTCGATCTCGTCGATCGCATCCTGGCCACGGCGGCCGAGCGGCACGACCTCGACGGTCGTCTTCGGCTCGTCGGCCGTCGTGACCACGACGCGTCCACTCGGGAGCTTGATCTGGAGGGAGACGCTCCCGGGGGTGTCGAACGATGGCATCGCGCGTCCCTAGCTGTCGTCGCGGGCAGCCCGCCGAACGCGGCGGCCGGAGGCGCGCTTGGACTTCGTGCGCGTCCGGTCGCCTGACTCCAGCAGGACGGCGTAGTCGAATGGAAGCGAGGTCAGAAGCATCGTCCTCTCCTTTCAGCCTTGGGCGTAGCCCTGCATTCGGTTACGGCTCTTCCTCGTCGGGCGCTGTTCGAGCGTGCGCGCGATCGTGCGGACGAGCCACGCATTGGTCGAGATTCCTTCGCGGTCGGCGGCGGCCTCGATCCCGGTCTTCAGCGACTCGGGAAGCCGGAGCGTGATTCGTCCGGATGCCTCCTCGCCGAATCCGAGCGGGCCGTCGGAAGCCGGAGCCTCGTCGTTGATGACGACGAGCTCGGGGTCGCGGCCGGCCAGCCTCACCTCGACGCGCCCGGTCTCGATCTGGCCGCTGATCTCGAGGGCGGCCTCGCCGAGCAGGTCGAGCAGGTGGAGGTGCAGCGTCGCAGCGAGGGCCTCCCCGAGCCGGCGAGCGGCCTCGGCTGTCGCCTCGTCGCCCAGTGCGGACGTCGCGGCGAGCTCCTGCTGGATCGCCTGGATGTGACTGTCGAGCTGCATTGTGACATCACTATGACATCACGGATGCAGTCTGTCAAGGTCAATTTCGACATCGGTGCGCGGGCAGCGTGCAACCGCCCTCCTAGAGCCAGAAAATCCGCGTTGTGGCGGCGGCTAGAGCTGCCAGGCGTCGCCGCGGATGATCGGCGTGACATCACCGTCGGCGTCGAGCCCATCGACGTCGACGTCCGCGCCGCCGATCATGAAGTCCGTGTGGACCCGCGAGACGTTCACGCCGGCCGCGAGCAGCTCGTCCGGTGAGTCGGAGCTCGAGGGCGCATTGGGAAATCCGGATCCGAACGCGATGTGGCAGGTCGCGTTCTCGTCGAACAGCGTGTCCTTGAAGACGAGCCCCGTCTTCTTCACGGGCGACGATCCGTCCACGAGTGCCACCTCCCCGAGGTACGGCGCCTGCGCGTCGGTCGCGAGCTGCGCCTTGATGACGTCCGCCCCGGATTCCGCCTCGACCTCGACGATCTTGCCGCTTTCGAACCGCAGCTCGAGCCCGCGGATAGTCGTTCCGGAAGTGACGAGCGGGTACGTCGAACGCACGGTTCCCTCCGCGCGGCGCCAGTCAGGACTCGCGAAGACCTCCTCGGTCGGGAGGTTCGGCGCGTGCGTGATCCCAGTGACGGTCTCGATCGAGCCGCAGCGCCAGCTCGACGCACGAGTGAGCCCCAGGGTCAGGTCGGTCCCGGGCCCGCGGAAGCGGATCGCGTCGAACGAGCGGTCATTCAGCGCGCCTGCTCGCGCAAGGAGCATCTCGGTGTGCGCGCGCCAGGCATCCACGGGATCGTCTGCGTCGAGTCGCGTGGCCGCTGCAACAGCCGCCCAGAGCCGCTCCACGTCCGGCTCGCCGAACACCTGCGTCGCCCACCCGGGATTCGGGGCGGCGACGATCGTCCAGTTCACGTGTCGGCCGGTGATGCTCGCAAGCGTCGCAGCGCGAATCTCCTGCGGGTCCGCGCGGCCGACGAGCGTCGGATCGAGATCGCCGAGGAGCTCTGGCTCGGGATTGCCCGTCAGCGAGATGACCGCCGGGTGCTCCTCGGGCCAGCGCTCGATCATGCCGAGAATGTGTGGCGCCGACCACCCGATCTCGGACTCCGGCCCGAGCTCGATCGAGGCACGGCGGACGTGCAGGTCGCCGTAGTTGACGATCACGTGCTTCGCCCCGGCGCGATACGACTCGCGGACGACCGCGCGCGCGATCTCGGCGTGCTCGACGAGGCACATCACGACGACGTCCTGGCCGGGCTGGACGTTCGCGCCGACCCGGACGGCCAGCTCCGCGTAGCGCTGCAGGCGGGCGTCCGCCGTCACGACGCCGGGTGCGACAGCGTCAGTCGCCCCAGTCGAAGTCGCGCGGGCGACCCGTCCACAGCGCCTCGTCGAGCGCCGCGCCCTCGACGTCCTCGACGGTGTTCTCCTCACCGGGCCAAGGGAGCCGCTCGGAGCTCAGCTGCGCGGCCGGCTCCTCCCCGTCCATCGTCTCCTCGATGCGAGCCTGCTCCTCACTCTTGAAGAGCGGGTGGTTCTCGAGCGGATCGCCGTCCAGGTAGCGGTCGATCGGCATGTCCGAGTCGAGGTCCGCGTTGCGGCTCTTGAGCTCGAGATGCTCCCGGATCGCACGCGCGAAGCCGGAATCGGTTTCGACTGGAAGGACGTCGCTCTGATCCACGCAGTGCCCCCTAAAGGCCGAGCGAGTCTACCCGATCGACTCCGCTCGACGATCCGCCCGGAGGGTGCCGGTGTGTGCGACCATGCCGTCCTGCCCGTTCTCGTCCTGACCATCCTGCTCTACTTCGCACGCCGCGTGAAGCCGACGACGGTGGCGCTTCTGATGCTCGAGGGCTGGCGCCGCCTCCCGCCCCAGCAGCGCCAGCAGTTGCTCCTGGCCGCCCGCAGGCACGGGCCGCGGATGGCTTCGTCGCTCGTGCGACGCCGCGGGCTTCCGCGCGCCTAGCGCGGGGCGTCGCCCGCGAGCGCCTCGCGGACGATCCGGTCCTGCTCGTAGTGGTGCAGTGTCGGGTAGCCCTCGCTCGTGCTCGCGCGCCAGGTCCGGCCGACGTAGCGCACCCGCGCGGTCGGAATGACTCTCGCTGCCTCTTCGAGCCGATGCCGGATCGAGCGCCAGGCGCCCATGTTCTGCGGCTCCTCCTGCGCCCAGATGACGTCCTGCACTGCGGGGTAGGACGCGATGAGCGCGGACACGACCTCGAGCGGGAACGGGTAGAGCTGCTCGATACGTGCCACAGCGACGGACGGGGTCTCCGCGCGGAGCTCGTGGCCGACGATGTCGTAGTAGAGCTTGCCGCTGCAGAAGACGAGCCGGTTCACCGCCGTTCGGTCCGCACTCGGATCGTCGAGAACGGGCTGGAACGAGCCCTGGGCGAGATCCTCGAGCATCGACGTGGCGTCGCGCAGCCGCAGCAGCCCCTTCGGTGTCATCAGGACGAGCGGCCTCGCGGTGGCGTCGAGCGCCTGCCGGCGCAGCAGATGGAAGAACTGCGCTGCGGTCGTCGGATTGACGACGCGGATGTTGTCCTGCGCCGCGAGCTGGAGGAACCGCTCGAGGCGGGCGCTCGAGTGCTCGGGGCCGTTCCCCTCGTAGCCATGCGGAAGGAGCAGGACGAGACGTGAGGTCTGGCCCCACTTGGAGCGACCCGAGACGATGAACTGATCGACGACGATCTGAGCGCCGTTGACGAAGTCCCCGAACTGCGCCTCCCACAGGACGAGCGCGTCGGGCGCCGCGATCGAGTAGCCGTGCTCGAAGGCGAGCGCTGCGTACTCGGACAGCGGCGAGTTGTAGATCTCGAACGACGCCGAGGCCGACGGCAGGCTCTGCAGCGGGGTGAAGGTCTCACCCGTGCGCGGATCGTGGAACACCGCGTGGCGGTGCGAGAACGTGCCGCGCTCGGTGTCCTGGCCCGAGAGGCGGATCGGGATCCCGTCCTCGAGAAGCGACGCCAGGGCGAGCGCTTCCGCATGCCCCCAGTCGATGCCTCCTTCGCGGAGACTGTCGAAGCGGCGCTCGAGCTGGCGCAGGAGCTTCTCGTTCACCTCGAAAGCCTCCGGCACCTCGAGGAGCTGCTCGCCGAGCTGGATCAGCCGCTCGGCCGGCACCGCGGTGAGGACTGCGGCGCCCGTATCGGTCTTCGTCGGAGCCTCTGCCGGGGGGATGGTCGAGGCGAACGTCGTACGCAGCTCGTCGTGGGCGGCACGCAGGGCGCCCAGCGTCTCCTCGAGCATCTGCGCCGCGTCGTCCGGCCCGAGAACGCCGTCGGCCACGAGCCGGTCTGCGTACGACTGGCGCACCGGAGCTTGGAGCTCGATCCGCTCCGACTGCAGCGGCTGCGTGTACGCGGCCTCGTCCTGCTCGTTATGGCCGAACCGGCGGTAGCCGACGAGATCGACCACGACATCGTGTCCGAATTCCTCGCGATAGGCGAGTGCGAGCCGTATCGCGGAGAGCGCCGCCTCCGGGTCGTCGGCATTCACGTGGACGATCGGGACGTCGAAGCCCTTCGCGAGGTCGCTCGAGTAGCGCGTCGACCTGCTCTCCGCGGGATCGGTCGTGAAGCCGACCTGGTTGTTGGCGATGACGTGCAGCGTGCCGCCGGTCGAATAGCCGTCGAGGCTGTGCAGGTTGAACGTCTCCGCGACGACGCCTTGGCCCGCGAAGGACGCGTCGCCGTGGATGAGGATCGGCAGCGCGACCGTCGGGTCGTGGATGCCCGCGCCGGACGAGCGGTCCGTCTGCTCCGCCCGCGCCAGCCCCTCGACGACCGGATCGACGGCCTCGAGGTGGCTCGGGTTCGCCGCGACCGTGACCTGGATCTCCCCCGCAGCCGTCTGACGTGACTCGGAAGCGGCGAGGTGGTACTTCACATCGCCCGTGCCGCCCTCCGGATCGGCGATCAATGCGTCGATCGAGCGCTCTCCCTCGAACTCGCGCAGGATGGACGCGTACGAACGGCCGACGACGTGCGTGAGCACATTCAGACGGCCGCGGTGGGCGATTCCGATGAGGACCTCGTGCGCCCCTTCCTCGGCGGCGAGCTCGACCGCCTCGTCGAGCATCGGGACGAGCACGTCGAGCCCCTCGATCGAGAACTGCTTCTGGCCGATGAACGCGCGACGGAGGTACGTCTCGAACGCCTCGACCTGTGCGAGCCGTCGCAACAAGCCGCGCCGCTCGTCGGGGAGCAGCTCGACGCGGAACCGGCCGGACTCGATCGCCTGTCGCAGCCAGACGCGCTCGGCGTGGTCCGAGATGTGCTCGATCTCGTACGCGATCGTGCCCGTGTAGACGTCGCGCAGACGCGGCAGCGCCTCGCGAAGCGTGTCGCCGGGAACGTAGAGACGGAGGAGGCGGGAAGGGACGCGCGCCTGGAGATCGGGCGTCAGTGGCGGCACGAGCTGGGTCTCGTCGAGCGCGGGGTCACCCATCGGCTCGGAGCCGAGCGGGTCGAGGTGCGCGTTCAGGTGGCCGTGCATGCGGTAGGCCTTGACGAGCGACATCGCCGCGGCGACTGCCGCGAGGAGCTCGTCGTCCGCTGCCACCGGCTCGGGCGCCGCGGCGACGGGTGGGGCCTCGACCGGCGTCACAGCTGCCGGCGGTACGACTGCCGGCGTTGGGGGCGTTGTCGTCTCCGCCCCGTTCCGTTCCAGGGGACGTGCGCCGACGAGACGCTCGAGCCCCGGCAGCATCGCGAGAAGCTCGCCGTCGCCCGCCTCGAACAGCGCGCGCCATGCGGGATCGACTGCCTCGGGGTTCTCGAGGTACTGCTCGAGGAGCTGACCGACGTATCCGGCGTTGAGGCCGGACGACTCGAGGCTGGTCATCTGCTGGGCGCGAGGTCGGTCAGAAGAGACCGCTGTCCGTGAGGACCGCAACCACCATGCCGAGGAAGAAGGCGACGCCCGCGAACGCCACCGCGGCAGCGGCGAGCTTCCGGTGGGACTCGGTCATGCGAGTCGCGACGAGCGCGACGAGAATGGCGGCCGTCGCGAGGAGCCCGGGGTTGCGCGTGATGGCAATCGCAGCGAGCGCGAACGAGAACGCACAGAGGAATCCCGCGACGCGATCGGCGCGACGGGACGAGGCGGGCACGGCGCTCATACGAGCCGGGCCTGTCGGAGCCGCGGAGCAACCGGGCGCGGCCTACGACCGTACGGCACGCGCCGGCCCCGCTTCCACTCGTTCCAGCCGCACGGCGTGATCGGCGCGAGTACGCCGGCCTCCTCGCCTGCGTCCTCGGCCGGCGGGAGCGGCTCGGCGTGCACGGCGTACCAGACGACCCCGCACAGGTAGAAGATCGGGATCTTCAGGATGAGCAGCATGAAGATCGCTTCCCACACGGAGACGCTCACGACGGCGCCAGTGTAACGCCTTCGGCTGCCCACACACCCCGTGCGGCTTGCTAACACAAGCCTCACATCGCAGCCGCTAGGGTGGCCGGAGCTTTCCCGCCCCCTTTCCCTGCTCACCTCGGGAGACCACTTCGTGAGACGTATCGCCCGCCTCGTCATCGCCCTGTCCATCGTCGCAGCCGTCGCAGCGCCGGCATCCTTCGGAGCCCAGCGCATGTGGGTTGGTTTCCACGACGACCCGAGTTTCCGCTGGGCCGCGGATCGCGAGGCGAAGGTCGCCGGCTCGGCGCAGCTCAACGCGACGATCATGCGGCTCCTCGTGCAGTGGAACGAGACGGCGAAGACGCGGCCGACGACAGCGACGAACCCGTTCGACCCCGCGTACGAGTTCGACGACGTCGACGAGGCCGTGCGCGCAGCGCAGCAGAACGATCAGGAGGTCGTCCTCACGATCACGGGCACGCCGAGATGGGCGAACGGCGGCAAGAGCCAGAACGTGATGCCGACACGCGTCGCCGACTTCCGGAACTTCGCTCGCGCGATCGCGTCGCGCTACTCGGGGAACTTCGCCGGCTACCCGTTCGTGCGCTTCTGGGCGATCTGGAACGAGCCGAATCTGCAGTTGTTCCTCTCGCCGCAGTTCAACGCGAAGGGCAAGTCGGTCGCGCCTGCCAACTACGCGAAGCTCGCGGCTGCGGGCTACGCCGGGATCAAGGCCGGCAACCCGCAGGCGAAGGTCTCGATCGGCGAGACGTCCGCACGCGGCAGCGACAAGCCCACGGGGCTGCGGCCGACGCACTCGCCCGGCAAGTTCGCCGAGCTCGTTGCGAAGGCGAACCCGAGGCTCAAGTTCGACGCGTGGTCGCACCACCCGTACCCGTTCAACCCGAGCTCACGGCCTTCGCAGGTCGTGAAGTGGCCCAACGTGTCGCTGGCATCGCTTCCGCGCTTCGACGCGAGCCTGAAGACCTGGTTCAAGCGGAAGTCGGTTCCGATCTGGATCACGGAGTACGGTCATCAGACCCGCCCGGAGGATCCGCTCGGCGTTCCGTACTCCAGGCAGGCAGCCTACATCCAGCAGGCGATGTCGATGACGGCCGGGCTCCCCTTCGTGGACATGTTCATCTGGTTCGTCTACCAGGACGACCAGGGCCAGCCGTGGGACTCGGGCGTGTACACGCGCACCGGCGCTCCCAAGAACCCGTCGCCGGGACGGTTCGCGGCCAGCGCGCGCCCGCTCGATGCACGCAACGCGATGGTGAAGCTGCGGGCAGGGACGCTGACGCCGCTCCTGACGCTCTACACGCGCCGCTACTGCGCGACGGATCCGACAGGGACGCCGCTCGGCATGACGTGGCGCGTCTTCCAGGGATCGAGGCTCGTGAGCGTCGGCCAGCAGTCGGCGCCGCTCAAGCGCGACTGCACGATCGGGGCACGCGTGACCGTCAAGGGCGGTGTGAAGAAGGGCGTGACCTACACGGTGACGTTCGCGCTGAACGACATCAGCGGCGTGGAGCTCAACCGCCGCATCACGATCGTCGGCACCTAGCTCAGCCCTCCCAGACCAGGACCTGCATCCCCTCCCACCACTGAGGGGCGCCCCGCGTGTTGCCGTCGATCGTGAGCACGCGACGTGCGCGCGGTTGCTCCGAGAGGTAGGCGTCCATGGCGCGCTCGACGTCCTCCCAGTCGGTGTCGTCGACGATCATGAGCGCGCCGGAGACCAGGTGCGGCTCGGCGATGCGGAGACCCTCGAGCTGGGCCTCGAAGGAGTGATCGGCGTCGTAGTACCAGACGCCGACCTTCGTATCTCCGAGCGCGCCGCCCGGCACGAGCTCGAATGCATCGCCGACGACGATCTCCGGGTCACGAAGGCCAAAGCGGGCGACGTTGGCTCGGACCTTCTCGACGGAGGCGTCGCGGAACCCGAAGCCGTCGATCCCGACGATGCGCTTCTCCTCGTTCCCGAGCATCGCGGCGATCAGGCTCGCACCGTGGAAGCTGCCGACCTCGACGTAGGCCTCCCCGGAGCCCAGACAGCTCACCGCGAGATTGAGGAGAGCGAGGTTGTTCTCGCGTGCGAGGTTCTCGACACCCTCGTAGATGGGCTGGAAGCGACGGTCGCGCGGGTGCTCGGAGGCCGGGAACTCCTCGAACAGCGCTGGAAGCTCCGCGAGGAAGCGCTCGGCGTCCACGGCTAGAGGTGGCTGGTCACGCCCGCGAGGCTCGGCTCGTCCGACGGCGGCTCGTACCACGAGTAGGCGTAGCGGCCGTCGTCGAGGTCACGGGCGAAGGTCGAGAGCTTGAGCGGACGGAACGTGTCGCACATGACCGCGAGCTCGGTCGTCTCGGCGACGCCCAGCGACTTCTCCGCCAGACCCGGCTGCGGACCGTGCGGGAGCCCCGACGGGTGCAGCGTGATCGAGCCGACCGAGATCCCCTTGCGCGAGCCGAAGTTGCCCGAGACGTAATAGATCATCTCCTCGGACTGCAGATTCGAGTGGTGGTACGGGATCGGGACCGCCTCGGGATCGAAGTCGAGCTTGCGCGGGCAGAACGAGCAGATGACGAAGTTCTGGCCCTGGAAGGTCTGGTGCGAAGGAGGCGGCTGGTGGATCCGGCCCGTGATCGGCTCGAAGTCGTGGATCGAGAACGTCCACGGGTACAGGAAGCCGTCCCACCCGACGACGTCGAACGGGTGGTAGTCGACGACGTAGTCCTGGTACCCGCCGCGAACGCGGACCTTGACCAGGAACTCGCCGCGCTCCCGCCTCGTGTGCAAGTCGGTCGGCGGATGGATGTCGCGGTGGTAGAACGGCGCCCCCTCCATGATCTGCCCGTACTCGTTGCGATAGCGGCGCGGAATCTCGATGAGGCCGGGCGTCTCGAAGACGAGGTAGCGTTGGGCGCCCTCGGGCATGAAGCGGTACGTCGTCCCTCGCGGGATGACGATGTAGTCGCCGTCGGAGTACGGAACGTCGCCGAAGATCGTCTCGAGCGTGCCCTTCCCCTCGTGGACGAAGACCACCTCGTCGCCCTCGCCGTTCCGGAAGAAGTAGTCCATCGAGCCCGTCGGGCGGCAGAACGAGATCTCGACGTCGTCGTTCCACATGAGCGACCGACGGCCCGAGATCTCGTCGCCCTCGGGTGGCACGTCGTACGTGTTCTGGAGGCGATGGGCGTGCGTGTCCGGCACCCACTCCTCGCGGACGATCGGGGTGAACTCGCCCAGCTCCTTCACGCGGCACGGCGACTCCAGGTGGTAGAGGATCGACTCGTTGCCCGTGAAGCCCTCGAGGCCCATGACCTCCTCGGTCAGGAGGCGGCCGTTCTCACGGAACACGATGTGGCGCTTGCGCGGAACCTCGCCGCGCCGCTGGTAGAAGGGCATGTCGGTCCCTTTCGCGTCGGTGTCACCGTGTTTCTAGCAGCGCACCGACGGACTGCCGGGGGCGACGCGCACCGCGTCGCCCCCCGAGCCCGAGGACTACATGCTGGCGTTCGGATCCGTCTGCCAGAGACCGAACTCGTTGCCCTGGTTGTCCGTGCAGACCGCGAACCAGCCCATGGACGGCACCGGCATCGCCTCGCCGGCGGAGCCCCCGAGCTCGCGCACGCGATCGCGTCCTGCGTGGATGTCGTCGACGTCGAAGTACGTGCGCCCGCCGCGCTTGTCCCCGTCGGCCTCGTAGATCGCGCTGCCGGACGAGTCGTCGATGCGGGCCATGTGGTACTCGGTCGGCGAGCCCTCGTACGCCTGGAACTCCCAGCCGAAGAGCCCGCCCCAGAACTCGCGCGCCTTGGCCGTGTCGCCGGCCGGGATCTCGTAGTGCACCATCGAACCAGCCATACCCACTCCTTTCGCTCGTCGGCGAAGCACGCTCCGCCTCGTGTCGGAAGTACGACGATTGGACGGGCTGCGGATCGACAACTCATCGCTGCCGATCGCCGAGACCTTCGATGGAGCCGAGGGGGCTCGAACCCCTGACCTTCTGGCTGCCAGCCAGACGCTCTCCCAGCTGAGCTACGGCCCCAAGGTGGCTGAGTCTAGCCCGCCGCGACCGCCTCCACCTCGACGGACGGGACGTCGCTCCACAGCTTCTCGAGGCGGTAGAAGCCCCGCGTCTCCGGCGTGAAGAGGTGCAGCACGACGTCGAGGTAGTCGGCGACGATCCACGACGCCTCGGTCGTTCCCGCGGAGGCACGCGGCAAGAGGCCGTGCTCGCGCTTGAGCACGCCGGACACCTCGTCGTAGATCGCCTTCGTCTGCCGCGTGTTGCGTCCGGTGGCGATGACGAAGAAGTCGGTGAAGTCGCAGACGCCACGCATGTCGAGGATCGTGACGTCGGTCGCGAGCTTCTCCTGGCAGAGAGCTGCGGTGCGGCGTGCTTGCTCGAGTGGTGTCAGGTCGGTCTCTCTCGCGTCCTCGTCGGAATGTCGCCCAGTCTACTCGGGCGAGGCGTAGAGCCCGAGCCGCGAGACCTCCTCGGCGACGCTCGTCGGAACGAACGCGTCGATCGCCTCGCCCCGTGCGACACGCGCCCGGATGTCGGATGACGAGATCGGGACGGGGGTCATGTCGAACTCCACGATTCGCTCGCGCGCGGAGAGCCGGTCTGCGACGGCATCGACCGCCTCCCGGGAGACGCCGGGCCGCATCGCCACCGCCAGCCGTACGAGCTCGAGCACTCGGCGCGGCGACTTCCAGTGCTCGAAGTCCGCGAGCTCGTCCGCGCCGAGGATGAAGTACGCATCGGCAGGACGCCTCTCCTCGAGCGAGTCGACGGTGCGCGCGTGAAGATCGAGCTCGACGACGGCCTCGGGCACGTCCCCGAACGCGAGCCGCGCGAGCGCGAGCCGCGTCTCCGCGGGCGTCGTCGCGTGCTTGTGGCCCGGCTCGGCGACGACGAGGACGAGGAGGCGCTCGAGCCGGAGCTCCGCGATCGCCGCTCGCGCGAGCGCGAGATGCCCGTTGTGCGGCGGATCGAAGACACCGCCGAGAATCCCCTCTATTGCCACTCGAGCTCCTCGTCGCCCACGTCGACCTGCGTGCCCGGCTTGATCCCGAGGCCGCGCAAGGCCTTCTCGAGCTCCTCCGGGGCGGGCGGGGTCCCGACCACCCGGTAGCCCCGGTCCGTCCGGAGGATGCGGAACCGCGGACGGCTACGTGGCCGTGGCTGATAGTCGAGGAACTCGGGCAGCTCGTCGGCCTCAGGCTCGGGTGGCGCGTACGGGCAGAGCTCGAACAGTGCATGCCTGAGCTCGTCGATCCCGGCGCCCGTCGCGCACGAGGTCGCGACCACACGCACGATGCGCTCGTCCACGACGTCGAAGACCGGCGCATCCTCGAGCAGGTCGAGCTTGTTGAGGACGATCAGTTGCGGCCGCCGGTCGAGGCCGGCGCCGTAGCGGCCGAGCTCGAGGTCGATTGCCTGGAAGCGCGCGGCGAGATCCTGCTCGGATGCATCGAGGACGTGGACGAGGAGACGAGCCCGCTCGAGGTGCGCGAGGAACTGGTGGCCGAGCCCCGCGCCGTCGGCCGCGCCCTCGATGAGGCCGGGGACGTCCGCGACCGTCAGCTGGCGTGCGTCAGGCCCGTCGACGACCCCGAGGACCGGTTCGAGCGTGGTGAACGGATAGTCGGCCACCTTCGGCTTGGCGTTCGAGATCAGCCGGAGGAGCGAGGATTTGCCGGCGTTCGGGAATCCCGCGAGCGCCGCGTCCACGACGAGCTTCAGGCGGAGCTCGAGGTCGAGCTCCTCACCGGGGAGCCCCGTCTCCGCGAACCGCGGCGTCTGGCGACTCGGCGTCGCGAAGCGCGCGTTTCCGCGGCCCCCCTGGCCGCCGCGGGCCACGACGACGCGCCCGTGCGTTGCGGTCAGGTCGGCAAGCGTGCGCTCGCCGCTGACGACCTGGGTGCCGAGCGGCACGCGCAGCTCCGCGTCGGCGCCGTCCGCTCCGTGCTTCTTGCTGCCGCGCCCGTTCCCGCCACGGCCGGCCTTCGCGTGGTGTACGCGCCTGAACGCCGAGAGGTCGCGCAGGCTCGGATCGACCGAGACGACGACGTCGCCCCCACGGCCGCCGTCACCGCCGTCGGGCCCCCCTTTCGGGACGTACTTCTCCCGGCGGAAGCTGAGCCCGCCGTCACCGCCACGTCCCGCCTGGACGTGGATGCTGGCGCGGTCGTGGAACATGACCCGGCCGTGCCGAGGTCGCCGTCAGTCCGCTGAAGCGACCGAGATGAAGCGCTTGTCGCCGGAGCGGCGGAACTCGACGGTGCCGTCCCGGAGCGCGAAGATCGTGTCGTCGCGGCCGAGACCTGCACCAGGCCCGGGGCGGAACTTCGTGCCGCGCTGGCGGACGATGATCATCCCGGTCTTCACCGGCTGGCCCGCGAACACCTTGACGCCGAGTCGCTTCGCTTCCGAGT
This sequence comes from Gaiellaceae bacterium, assembly GCA_036274755.1. Taxonomy (GTDB): domain Bacteria; phylum Actinomycetota; class Thermoleophilia; order Gaiellales; family Gaiellaceae; genus GMQP-bins7. Next base: position 18,930 of record DASUFC010000051.1, on the reverse strand, counting down.
CGCGCCCGTTGCGCGACGAGCCGAGACCCTTCTTGTGCGCCATTAGCCGTCGCCCTCCTTGTCGGCGAGCGCCGACTCGATCGCTGCGACGGCTCCCTTGCGCGCCGCGTGCGCGTGCTCGTACTCGAGCGCGGCCTCGAGCATCGGCCGATTCCAGCCGGAAGCCGCCTCCTTGATCTGGGCCACGGTGAGATCCTCGTAGCCCGCGGGCATGCCCTTGACGCGCTCGTCCGTCTCCTCGGCGGCGGGCTTCACCTCGGGAGTAGCCGCGGCTTTCGCCTCGGGCTCCTCCTTCGCCTTCGCGCGCGTGCGCGAGCTCTTCGCCGCGCTCCCGATCGATTCGATCTGGATCTGCGTAAGGGACGCGCGGAAGCCGGTGTGCCTGCGGTAGCCGGTCCGCTTCTTGTACTTGCCGATGCGGATCTTCGGCCCCTTCGTGTCGCCGAGGACCTTGGCAGTCACGACGCCCTCGCCCGGCTCGAGCTGGGCGGCCCCGTCGCCACCGACCAGAAGGACGGTCGGAGCGAAGGTGGAGCCCTCGTCCTGGCGGAGGCGGTCGACGAGCAGCCGCTCGCCCTCGCGGACGCGGTACTGCTTTCCGGCAACCTTGATGATCGCGTAGGTCATGTGATTCCGAGGTCGTCGCGAGCCGGGACGGCCCGCGAAAGCCCGAGCATGATACCGACTACGCGCCTCGTGCGGCGTCGAAGTCTTCGATCCACTCCGACATCGGAACGTACTCCTCCGCACCGTCAGACGGCGCGGCCGACACGGCCTCCGCCGGCGCCGGCTCCGCCTCCTCCGCGACGTCGTCGTCGACGGCCTCGCCCGCACCCGCCGCGGGCTTGCGTCTCTTCTTCCCGCCGCGCGAGCCCCGCCGCGAGCGCTTCTTCTTCGGCTGGCCGTCGACCGTCGCCTCGTCCGCGAGTGCACCGGCTTCCTCGGCGACGACGACGTCGGCTCGTGCCTCAGCGACGGCCTCGGGCTCCGCCGAAGGCGCGTCCAGGTCGGTCGGCGGAACGTGAATCCGCGGAGCCGGGCGCCCGTTCTCGGAACCCTCGCCCTCCTCGCCGTCCGTCGCCGTCTCCCCGTCAGCCGCGGCCGGCTTCTTGCGTCCGCGGCCACCGCGCGTCCCCCGCCGGGTGCGCTTCTTCTTCGGCGCCTGGTCGGCGTGGGCGCTGGCCTCGGAGTCGAGCTCGGCGTCGAGCTCGGAAGGAGGCTCCGGCTCCGCCTCCGCTTCGACCGTGGCTTCGACCTCCACGTCCGTGTCCACGTCGGGCACGGGAGCCGTCGCCTCGGTCTCCTTCTTGCTGCGCGATGCGCGGCTCGGCTTCTCGGCCTCCGCCTCGAACGTGATCGGCGTCGCGCCGTTCTCGGCGCTGCCGGCGATCGTCGCGTACGCGATGCCCGCGAGGGCGCGCCCGACCGAGACCTTGACCTTCTTGCCCACGAGCTTCGATGCCCCGGAGACGACGACCTCATAGCCCCCGTCGAGCTTCGCGACTCCGGCGGTCGGGTCGTAGAGCCCGACCTCGACGAGCTTGACCTCGACCTCGGCTCCCTCCGCCACCGGCGCGTCGGGGCGGAGCGTCTCGAGCTTGCCCTGCCGGACGACCTCGACGTGGTCGAGATGGACGTGGCCGTTCCCGGAGGCGGGAACGAGGAAGAACCGACGTCGCGACGCCGCCTCGAGCGCCTCGAGTCGCGCCCCACCATCTCCGACCAGGAGCGGCAGCACGCGCGGGTGGACGGCAACCTCGAACGCCTGGACGCGCGACCCCTTGGCGAGCGCGCGGAGCTTCCGCTCGACGTCGAGCGCGTGGGTGGCATCCGAGACGACGATGCCGTCGCCGGCGCAGACGGGACAGCGCGTGGTGAGGATCTCGCGCGGCCCGTCCGTCACGTTCTGCCGCGTCATCTCGACGAGGCCGAGCGGAGAGATCTCGACGACGTACGTCTTCGTCCGGTCCCGCTCGAGCTCGCTGCGGAGCGCCTCCTCCACCGTCTCCCGGTTCTTCGGGTTCGCCATGTCGATGAAGTCGATGACGATGATCCCGCCGATGTCGCGCAGCCTCAACTGCCGCACGACCTCGGTCACCGCCTCGAGGTTGTTCTTGACGATCGTGTCCTCGAGCCGGCCCTGAGCGCTCTTCCCGCGTGACCCCACGAAGCGGCCGGTGTTGACATCGATGACGGTGAACGCCTCGGCGTAGTCGAACACGAGGTAGCCGCCGGACGGAAGGTCGACGCGGCGGTCGAGCGTCGAGCGGATCTCCGCGTCGACTCCCGACGCCTCGAAGAGCGGCGTCTTCTCGCGATAGCGGTGCACACGCTCGACCATGTGCGGCGACGTCTTCTTCAGGTAGCTGACGATCCGGCGGTGCGTCTTGTCGTCGTCGATCTGAGCGCCCACGAAGTCGCCGGCGAAGAGATCGCGGACGATCCGCAGCGGCAGCTCGGCCTCCTCGTAGACGAGCGTCGGCGCGCTTGTCGCCTTCGACTTCGTCTGGATCGTCTTCCACAAGCGCTGGAGGAACACGAGGTCGCGCTCGATGTCCTCGGCCGACGCGCCCTCGGCCGCCGTGCGGACGATGATGCCGCCGCCCTTCGGATCGAGGTTCCTGACGATCTCCTTGAGGCGGGTGCGCTCGGCGTCCTCGAGTCGGCGCGAGACGCCCGAGCCCTCGCCGTTCGGGACGTACACGAGAAAACGCCCCGGAAGTGAGATCTCCGTCGTCAGGCGCGCGCCCTTCGACTTCATCGGGTCCTTGACGGCCTGCACCATGATCGTCTGGCCGCGCTTGATCAGATCCTGGATCTTGCGGGCCCCCTTTCGGCCCTCGAGCTCGGGGCCGACGATCTCGTCGACGTACAGGAACCCGTTCTTCTCGAGCCCGATCTCGACGAACGCGGCCTCCATCCCCGGAAGCACGTTGTCCACGACCCCGAGGTAGATGTTGCCGGCGATCGAGCGTCTCTCGGGTCGTTCCAGATACACCTCTGCGACCCGGTCGTCCTCGAGGATCGCGACGCGCTGCTCGCCGACGTCGACCGTGATCAGGAGCTCGCGCTTTGCCGTCGGGAGCGGGGCGCGCTTCGTCGGCGTGCGCCGGCGCGCGTTGCTGCGCGATTGACGGCGATCTGGCTTGCCGTCCGTCTTCGCGGCCTGCTTTCGCTGCGAGCCGGTCTTGGAGGCCGGTGCAGGCACCGGATCCACGGCTTCGGCGCCGCCGTCCGCGCCGGACTCGGCCGTCGCCGGCTTCTTCCTTCCCCGTCCGCCACGACTGCCGCGGCGGCGTCTCTTCTTCGGCCCTGCCGGCGCGCCCTCCGCCGTGGGGTCCGTCGCCTGCTCCTCGGCCTGAGCCTCAGGCGGTGCTTCTACCTCCGGTGCCGCGGTCTCCGCAGCATCGTCCTCTTGCTTCTTTCCGAAGCGAAACCATCGTCGTGCCAAGTTCTCTTTCTCCTCTGCTTTCGGTCGCGCGCGGACCGCGGGTCGCCATCGGCGTGCCCTGCCCTGCGCTGCGTGGATGCAAAACCATGGTCGACATGACCTGCCGACAGGCTACCAGCCGGCTTTCGAATGCTCGTTCCCGACGCCCGGTCAGGCGGCCGCCGGACGGAGGCGCGCACGGCGCGCACGAACGGCCCGGAGACGTTGCGACAGACGCGCCCACGCCCATGGCTCGAGCTCGGCGTATCTCGTCTCCGCTTGCCCGCGGGTGGACTCGAGGTACTCGAACCACGCGTCGGCTTCTTCGAGCTGCAACAGCTCCTCGGCCAGCTCCGTGTTCGGCATCGTCCCTCCCATGCGCTCGATCGCGGCGCATCCTAGGTCCAGGTCCGGACGGAGCTAGGCGGCGGGCAGACGCGACTCGATTGCGTCGAACGCCTTGGCGATCGCCCACGTTCCGGCGGCGGCGATCGCGGCCTGTGCGAGCGGAGCGGGAACCACGCCGCGCGCACGGCGGGCGACCTCGCGCAGGACGATCCCGGCGACGATCGCTCCGACCGCACCGCCCGCGAGAACGGGCATCTCGTCGGAGACCCCGGTGCCGGACGACACGGTCCGCAGCCGTGCGAGCGTGAGCGCCTGCTCACGGACGAGCTGCGGGCGAGAGCTGCCGAGACGCGAGCCGAGGAAGCCGGTCAGGGCCGCGCGCACGACCGCCTGGTTCACGAGAGCGTTGCGCGTCGCGGGCGCGAGCGCCGGCACTCTGGACGCGAGTTCGGGGGCGTCCCCGGTCGCCTCGACGATCCTGGTCGCGATCTCCTCGATCGGGAAGCCCTCTCCGGCCCGGACTTCGACCACGTAGGGCGACAGCACGAACGGCGGTGTCCAGTCGGCCTGCGGCCAGAGCTCGACGAGGACGACCTCGACGTGCGCGTCGACTGCGCTGCGAACGAGGGCCTCGTCCTCCGGTGTCGGATCGCCCGCGATCACGTGGACGCGCACGGACACATGCGACATCGGCGCGGTCGAGCCCACGATGACCGCGCCAGGCGCGGCGCCCGCGCCGAGTTCCTTGGCGAGCTGCTCCGCGAGCATGCCGCTGACGACGATCGGGCCGGCCCGACCCACCGACGCCTCACCACGGACGGCGAAGCCGAGCCCTCGGCCCTCCTCCACCAGCCCTCTGATATCGGCGAGCCTCACGGCGACCTCATGCGCCCGAGCTCGCCGCGCGAGTGGATGCTCTGGAGGATTCCGATCAGGACGAGGTTCGCCACCATCGACGAGCCGCCGACGGTGACGAACGGCAGCGGGATCCCCGTGACGGGTGCGACGCCCATCGTCATCCCGACGTTCACGAAGACCTGGAAGAGGAACGCCACGACGAGTCCGCCCGCGACGACGACGCCGTACAGGTCGGCAGCGCCCGTCACGACCCGGAGGCCACGCCAGACGACGAGCAGGTAGAGCAGGAGGAGGATCGCGCAGCCGACGAAGCCCCGCTGCTCGGCCAGCGAGGCGAATGCGAAGTCGGTCGCGTGCTCGGGGAGGTAGTCGAGCCTCGTCTGGCTTGCTCCGACGATTCCGCGGCCGGTGAGTCCACCGGATCCGACGGCCGTGATCGATTGGCTGAGGTTGTACGTGATGCCGCCGGGATCGGCGTTCGGGTCGAGCGTGAGCCTGGCCGCCTGGTACGGCTTGAGCACCTGGATGCCCGCGGAGGGGAGAAGCCAGAGGACGGACGTGATGGTGAGGACGCCCACGGCGGCGAGCACGAGCAGCTGGCGCCAGCGGACACCGACGAAGAAGAGCACCGCGAACAGCGCCGCCGAGTAGACGAGCGCCGTGCCGAGGTCCGGCTGCATGAACACCAGGAGGATCGGGACGGCTCCGAGCCCGAGCACGGCGAAGATCGTTCGCCACCTGCTCACCGGCCCCACGCGGTCGACGACGAAGCCGGCGATGGCGAGCACGAAGAGGACCTTTCCGAGCTCGGACGGCTGGAACTGGATGACGCCGAGGTCGATCCAGCGCTTCGAGCCGCGAATCGTCTCCGCAGCGACGAAGACGACGACCATCAGGCCGAGCGTCGCGCCGTAGACGAGCTTCCAGTAGCGCCGCCAGAGGTCGACCGGGACGATCGCCGCCACGACGAGGCCGATGCCTCCCATCGCGGCTGCGATGCCCTGACGCACGACGAAGTAGCTCTGCTCGCCGGGCACGTCGAACCGCGTGATGCCGGAGACGACCCAGAGGCCGTAGCCGACGAGGCCGGCGGCGGCGAGCATCAGGATCCAGTCGAGACTCTTCAGGAAGGCGATGACGACCGGCTCGCTCCGCCCGCTGGACGACCGGACGCGCGCTCGCTGGGAGACCTCGATCATCAGTCGGTCTCCACGAGCGCCGCCTCGGGCCCCTTCACGTGGAAGAAGCGCTCGAACACCTTGAGGGCGGCGGGAGCGGCAGCGCTCGAGCCGTGACCGCCGTTCTCGATGAGTGCGCACACGACGAGGCGCGCCGACTCGGACGGGCCCCAGCCGCACCACCAGGACTGGTCCTCCACGTGGCCTGCCGGGTAGCCGGGCAGCTGCACGACCTTCTCGGCCGTGCCCGTCTTGCCGGAGATCGGGACGGAGAAGTTCGCGAAGACGCCCGACGAGGTTCCGTTGGCCGAGTGCGTGGCCGCGTAGAGGCCGTCGCGTACCGCGCGGAGCGCCTCGGGATCGACACCTGCGGATCGGGGCGGGCTCGACGCGAACCGGCGGAGGACCACGCGGGGTGAGCCCTTCGCGCCGGGCTGCTCGACGTCCGAGACGAGATACGGCTTCACGAGGCTCCCGCCGTTCGCGAGCATCGCGTAGAAGGCGGCCATCTGCAGCGGTGTGACGAGGAGGTCCTTCTGCCCGATCGCGAGCTGGATCGAGTCGCCGGGGTTCCAAGCGCGGTCCCAGTCGCTCTTGAACGTCTTCTTCCTCCAGTCGGGAGTGGGGACGAGGCCGCCGGCCTCGCCGCCGATGTCGAGCCCCGTCGGCGCACCGAAGCCGAACCGCCTCGCCCACTGCTGCATGCGCACGCGGCCGTCGGTGCCTCCCTCGTAGAAACGGTCGCCGATCTCGTAGAAGTACGTGTCGCACGACTCGGCGAGCGCCTCGGGGAGCGTCATCGGGCGGTTGACGTACGGGTTCCAGTTGCGGAACACCTGCTTGTCGAGGCCGTAGGTCGCCGACGGCGTGCACTGGATCGAGTCATACGGGGAGAAGACGTGCTCCTGCATCCCGGCGAGCGCGGTGACCGGCTTCCAGATCGAGCCGGGGGGATACTGGCCGGCCGTCGCGCGGTTGAAGAGCGGGTTCCCGGAGTCGCTGTAGAGCGCCGCGAGCTTCTTCGGGTCGGTGCGGCCGACGAAGACCGAGGGCTTGAAGGTCGGCGAGGAGGCCATCGCGCGCACGGCGCCGTCGCGGGGGTCGAGCGCGACGATGGCGCCGGCGTTGGCAGCCCAGTGGTCGTTCTGGTGCGCGAGGTCGATCCCGTAGCGCAGCGCCTGCTCCGCGGCGCGCTGGAGCTTCATGTCGAGCGTGAGCCGCAGCGCGTAGCCGGGGGTCGGCTCCTGCCGCGGGACGTACGGGCTCACCTGGCGACCGAGCGAGTCGACGCGGATCTGGCCGAGCCCCGGACGGCCACGGAGGTACGAGTCGTACGCCGCCTCGATGCCCGCCTTCCCGATCCGGTCGCCGGCGCGGTACGTCTTGCGGAGCTGCTTCAGCTCCTCCGGCGAGATCTCGCCCGTGTACCCGAGCACCTGTGCCGCAAGCGCCGAGTAGGGGTAGCCACGCAGGTAGATCTGGACGATCCGCACACCGGGGAACTCCGCCTGGTGCTCGTACAGGTAGTCGACCTGCTCCTCGCCGACGGCGGTCTTCACGACGATCGGGGTCAGCGGATCGAGATGGCGGTCGTCGACGTCCTTCGCGAGCTTCCGCGGCCTGACGCCGAGGACGGTCGCGAGCCGCTGCACGAGCTCGTAGCGACCGGTCTTCGGCATGTCCCCGACCCAGAGCTCGACCGCGGTCCCCGCGACGTTCGCCACGACGACGCGACCCCGCTCGTCGAGGATCGGCCCGCGGGGCGCCTCGACGCGGACGAGCCGGAGCTGATTCGACTGTGCTGCGTTCAGGTAGTCGGTGCCGGAGAGCACCTGCAGCGACCAGAGTCGGAAGAAGAGGACGACGAAGGCGAGCACGGCAACCGCGCCGAGGATCGCGACACGGAGCGCCAGCTGCGGGGTGAGCCGGTGCGGCTCGCGGACGCGCGGGTCCGGCGGCAGGAACCGACCGGAGGGAGCACGCTGTTCCTGGTACGGGCCGGTCGTCATCAGGCGAGCACCTCGACTTCCGGCGACGGCTCGACCCGCAGCTCCTCACCCACGACTCTGCGGGTGAGCGCGTGGACCGGCAGCGCGAGGATCAGGTTCAGCACGAAGGCAGGCGCGAGCGCGGTGACGAGCGCGTGACGCGCGACCACTTCCTCGTCCAGGAGGTAGTGCAGGACGTATCCGAACGCGCCGGCGAGAAGCGTGATCGAGCCGACCGCGATGACGGGCGCGAGGCGCCGTCCGCGCCCGGTCGTCTCTCCGTAGCGACCGGCCCAGAAGCCGCCGAGCGTGAGCACGAGCGACGTCACGCCGAGCGTTCCGAGCGTCGCGAAGTCGACGACGAGCCCGCCGGCGAACCCGAGGATCGCTCCGGGGATCGAGCCGCGCAGGAGACCGAGCGCGACCACCACGACGAGCAGGAGGTCCGGGGCGCCGCCCCCGATCTCCATGGACGAGACGACGACGACCTGGAGGAGCGCGGCGAGGAAGACGAGGGCGATCGCCCTCAGCCAGATCGCCGTGCTCACTGCTGCCGATCCCGCGGGACGAGCACGATCACGGCATCGAGCGAGCCGAAGTCGACGTAGGGGTCGACCTGGACCTGCTGGAACAGATCGGTGTCGGTGAGGCCGAAGCTGGTCACGCGTCCGATCGGGATGCCCTTCGGATAGAGCGAGCTCAGCGCGCCCGCCCTCCAACCCGCTGTCACGACCTGATCTCCGACGCGGATGACGTCCTGCTTGCGGACGCGGTCGAAGACGAGGGTCTCACGCGTCCCGCGGGCATGGCGCACGATGCCCGTCGCGCCCGTACGAAGGTCGATCGCCGATGCGGCCGCCTCCTCGTCGGTCAGGAGCTGCACGCGCGCGAGCTTCGCCGTGACTCTCGTGACGAGCCCGACGAGACCGTCGGCGGTCACGACGGGATCGTTGAGGCGGACGCCGCTGCTCGACCCTGCCGCGATCACGATTGCCTGCGCGAACGCGCCTGCAGGCCGGCCCGTCACCTCTGCGACCACCGGACGGAAGTCGGACGGGAAGCGGGGGCCGTCGAGGTAGTCGAGCTGCTCGCGGAGGAACGCGTTCTCCTGGAGCGCGAACTGGCTCTGGATCGCCTGCTGACGCAGCGCGCGGTTCTCCTCGCGCAGGGTCTTCGCGTCGTTCCGGGCGCTGAGCAGGCTGTCGGCCCAGCCGTAGGCGTCGCGAAACGGCTGCGCGACACGCTCGGCGCCGACCGTGAACGGGCGCAGCGCGGATGCCCCCGCCGACTGCACGCCGGTGAGCGGCCCGCTCTCGGTCGAGCGGAAGGAGAGCGAGATCAGGACGAGGCACGCGAGCACGAGCAGGCCGACGACGAGTCGTCGTCGGAGCGGTCCCGTCGAGCGGGTGGGAGCCGTGGAGATACGCCGGACTGTCAGGCCCAGCGCCGCCGATCGCGCGCTGCGCTGCCGGGACATGGCAGGGCAGTGTAGCCGCGGATCTGGCAGGGAACGGCCTCGCGAGCCTCCGTCACGGAGGCGCAACAAGCGCGCTTACGCGCGCAGAAGCCCGTTGCGACGAGCGGCGCGACTGCGGTTGGAGCGGTGGATCACCTCGAACTCCTCGAGGCTGCGACCCGAGCCCACGGCGACACAGGTGAGCGGGCTCTCGGCCAGGTGCACCGGGATCTGCGTCTCGTGGCGGACCCGCTCGTCGAGGCCCTGGAGCAGGGCGCCGCCACCGGCGAGGACGATCCCGCGGTCCATGATGTCCGCGGCCAGCTCGGGCGGCGTCTTGTCGAGCGTGGACTTCATCGCGTCGATGATGAGCGAGACCGGCTCGTCGAGCGCGCGGCGGATCTCCTCCGAGGAGATGATCACCGTCTTCGGCAGGCCGGTCATCATGTCGCGGCCGCGCACCTCCGCCTGCAGCTCCTCCTTGAGCCGGTAGGCGGAGCCGATCTCGAGCTTGATCTCCTCGGCCGTCTGCTGGCCGACGAGGAGCTTGTACTCCTTCTTGATGTGGTTGACGATCGCCTCGTCCATCTCGTCGCCGCCGACGCGCATCGACTGCGAGACGACGATGCCGCCGAGCGAGATGACCGCGACCTCGCTCGTGCCGCCGCCGATGTCGACGATCATGTTCCCCGTCGGCTCGGCGACGGGCAGGCCGGCGCCGATCGCGGCGGCCATCGGCTCCTCGATCAGGTAGGCCTGTCGCGCCCCCGCCGAGAGTGTCGCCTCCTCGACTGCGCGCTTCTCGACGCCGGTCACGCCCGACGGCACGCACACGACGACGCGCGGGTGCGCGAAGCGGTGCTGGTGCACCTTCTGGATGAAATGCCGGAGCATCTGCTCCGTCACGTCGAAGTCCGCGATGACGCCGTCCTTGAGCGGCCGAATCGCCGAGATCGTCCCGGGCGTTCGTCCGAGCATCCGCTTCGCCTCGACGCCGACCGCATGCACCTCGCCCGTGCGCTGGTCGATCGCGACGACGGACGGCTCGGACAGCACGATGCCGCGCCCGCGCACGTATACGAGCGTGTTCGCGGTGCCGAGGTCGACGGCCATGTCGCGACCCCCGAAGCCGGTGACGGATTTGAACACGCCCATGAGGAACGGGCAGTCTACCTGGGCGTTTGCAGCAGCTTTGGGTGTCGACGCTCCAGCGTCGAGAGGAGAAGCGCGGCCGGGAGCCCGACGACGTTCAGGTAGTCGCCCTCGATGCGCTCGACGAGACGGCCGCCGAGGCCCTGGATCGCATACGCGCCGGCGCGGCCCTCCCACTCGCCGCTTCGGACGTAGGCGTCGACGAGATCGTGAGAGAGAAGACGGAACGTGACGTCTGTCGCCTCGTGCGCGAGCACGTCCTCCGATCCGCCGAGCAAGCACAAACCGGAGACAACAGTGTGAGTCCGACCCGAGAGCCGGTTGAGCATGCGCCGGGCGTCCTCTCGATCCGCAGCCTTGCCGAAGACGCGGTCGTCGAGAACCACCGTCGTGTCGACGCCGAGGGTGACGAGCCCCTCGCGGTGCACGGATCGCGCCTTTCCCTCCGAATGTCGAAGGACGAGCTCGACCGGGTCGGCGTCCGGCGGGTCGTCCTCGACGTAGTCCGGCGCAACGATCTCGAAGGGGATCGCGAGCTGGTCGAGAATTGCCCGCCGCTGCGGAGAGGTCGAGGCGAGTGTCAGGCGGTCTTGCGCGCCGCCCACAGATCCTCCGACGGCCACTTCCTCGCCCAGTCGGCGGTCGCCCCGTCGTAGTACTCGTGCGTCGTCGCCCCCTCGGGCGCGTACAGCTCGACGAGCCGCTCGACCTCGAAGCCGCTTTCATGGAGCAGGTCGATCCACTCGCCGTGGGAGCGGAAGAACTCGACACCGTCCTCGAACGACCACATGATGCGGTGCAGGTCTCTTTGCGGGCGGAGGAGCCGCTCGGTCGCGTAGCCCGGTTCGTCGGGCACGCAGAGGATCTGCAGCATGCTGTTGGTCAGAAAGACGAGGCGGCCGTGCGGCCGGAGCAGTCGCGCGGCCTCGGAGACCCACCGCTCGGGATCGCACCACAGGCTTGCACCGTACTCCGACAAGACGAGGTCGAAGCTGGCGTCAGCCAGTGGAACGTCCTCGGCATTCGCCTCGATCAGCTCGAATGCCAACCCAGTCTGCTCCTGCATGCGGCGGGCCGTGGCGAGCTGTGCAGGTGTGACGTCCACCCCAACCGGTTGCGCGCCGCGCCGTGCGAGCCACGCCGAGAAGTAGGCCGTCCCGCAGCCGAGCTCGATCACGTCGAGGTCCGAGACGTCGCCGAGGACGCCCACCTCGGCCTCGGGCACCCCGAAAACGCCCCATGTGATCGCTCCCTCCCCCCACGACCGCTGGGCGGCGGCATCGGTGAACTCCTCGTTGGTCTTCGTCCAGACCGCGCGGTTGCGCGCGACGTAGTCGTGTTCAGACAAGACCGTCGGGGAAGAACAGCGCGAGCTCGCGCTTCGCGCTCGCCCTCGAGTCCGAGCCGTGAACGATGTTCTCGGACAGCTCGAGCGCGAAGTCCCCGCGGATCGTGCCGGGCGCGGAGTCGATCGGGTTCGTCGCGCCCATCATCGTCCGCACGACCGCGATCGCGGACTCGCCGCCCACCGCGAGCGCCAGCACCGGGCCGGACGTGATGAAGTCGACAAGCGAGCCGAAGAACGGCTTGCCCATGTGCTCGGCGTAGTGCTCGCGAGCGGTCGACTTCGGGATCTTGAGAAGCCGTGCTCCCCGGAGCTCGAGGCCGCGGCGCTCGAAGCGCGCGACGATCTCGCCGGCGAGGCCGCGCCGCATGCCGTCGGGCTTCACGAGGACGAGTGTCGTTTCGCGGGCCATGCGGCCGCGCAGTCTAGTCGCTCGCGCGCGGAAGGCCCTGCTGCCGTGGAGGTGCCGCAAGGCCGCGCGGGCCTGGCACGTCCTCGAGGCTCGGGAGCCCGGGTGGGATGTCGGTCGCGCAGAACGGGCAGACCTGCCACAGCGAGTCGACCGGCTGGCCACAAGACGGGCACGCCGACTTCAGCCGGGTGGTGCAGACCGGGCACACGAGGTAGGACGACTCGACCTTCGCGCGGCACACGGGGCAGCGCACGTCGAGCAGCGCGAGCCGTTCCTCCATCGCCTTGATCTCGAGCTCGCGCTCGCGTGCGTCCTGGATGTACTCGGGCGGGCGGAAGAACATGTAGATGATCGGGCCGAGGAACGGCGGGAACAGGCCGATGAGCGTCGCCAGCCCGACGAGCCACGGATCCGAGATCCTGCGCCGCGCGTCCTTGAACGTCCAGTAGGCGGTCGCGAGCCAGAGGACGACGACGAGCCCTATCCCGAGATTGCGGAAGAGGGTCCAGTCCGGATCCTCAAGCGAGACCTGCAGCACACCGCCCGTCATAGCAGAAGCTTCCCCACCCCGTACCCCACCGCGAACGCGACGCCGATGATGGCTGCGACGATCAGTGCGGCGAATACGAGCACTGCCAGCCGCTCCGCTACGCGCGCCATCGTGAACGCTGCTCCGCCTGCGCGAGGTCGCCGAGCAGGTAGAGGGATCCCGTCACGAGCACCGGCTCGCCGAGCTCGTGCGCACGCGCGACGGCCGCCACGGGGTCGTCGACGACTTCCACGTGGTCGAAGCGAGCACGTCCGCGCTCGGCGAGGTCGTCGGCAGCGAGCGCACGAGCCGACGACGAGGTGGTGGCGACGAGACGAGGACCCGCGCGACGAAGCGTGGCGAGCATCGCGTCGACGTCCTTGTCGGCGAGGATCGAGGCGACGACGGTGAAGTCGTCGCGGTCGAGCTGCTCCACCAGGTGGCGCGCACCGTCCGGATTGTGCGCACCGTCCCGGACCTCGCCCTCGCGAAGCTCGAGACGACCGGGGAGCGAGACCCGTGTATCGACCGTGATCTCGTGCCCCACGAACGCCTCCGCCGCCTCCCGCGCGCCACCGAAACGGACCTCGCGACCGGGGACGAGGTGCGCGTAGGTGTCGTCGGGGAGCACGACGATCGCGGCCGGCGGAGCGACCGCGAGCTTCTCCGTCGCGATCGCCTCGAGCGTGTCGCCGAGGACGTCGGTGTGCTCGAGCCCGACGTTCGTGAGGAGGACGACGCGCGTGCGGAGGACGTTGGTCGCGTCGTGACGACCGCCCAGCCCCGCCTCGACGACGGCGACGTCGACGCGCGCAGCCGCGAACGCTGCGAGCGCTGCCGCCGTGACCGCCTCGAACTGGGTCGCGCCGAGTTCCTCCACGGCCGGTCGGACGCGCGCGATCGCCTCCTCGAAGTCCGCCTCCTCCCCGTCCACCCGGATGCGCTCGCTCCAGCCGAGCACGTGGGGTGAGATCGTCGAGCCGACCGAGAGCCCTTCGGAGAGGAGCAGCTGCTCGATCGTCACCGTCGCCGTCGACTTGCCGTTCGTGCCGACGACGTGGATCGCCGGATACGTGAGCTGCGGATCGCCGATCAGCGCCAGGAGGGCGCGCATTCGATCCAGCCCGAAGCCGTCGCGCGGCCACGGGCTCATCGAGTCGAGCCACTCGACGGCCGTCACGGCGCGAGCGTAGCGCCCGGGCTTGAGCGGTTCTTGAGCGAGCGTCTTACGATCGGCGCATGAGTGTTGGACGCGCACGGCGACGATCGCTCGTCGCTCTGGTTGCGGTGTCGGCCGCCGCCGTTCTCGCGTCCACGTCGATCGCGGGCTCCGTCTCCCAGAACGCACGCAACGGACAGCTCGCGTACACGGTCGTCACGAGTGCGCTCCAGATCTACGCGCAGACCCCAGGGTCGGCGCCTGCGACGCGAGTGATCGCGAGCGACGCGGTCGACTTCGGGGCGGTTGCATCCCCCGACGGGACTCGCATCGCGTTCGTCTCGGGTCGAGACGGGAACGACGAGCTCTACGTCGCCCGCAGCGACGGCACCGATGTGAGACGACTCACCCGGACCCCGGCGGCCGAGCAGGATCCGGCCTGGTCGCCCGACTCACGGAGGATCGCGTTCTCGAGCGTCCGTTCGAACAGCGAGCTCTACGTCGTGGCCGTGGACGGAACCGGGCTGACTCGACTGACGTACGAGCCCGGTGGTGACGACGAGAGCCCCACGTGGTCGCCGGACGGCAGTCGAATCGCGTTCGACTCGGACCGAGACGACGACTGGGACGTCTACGTCATGAATGCCGACGGGACCGGAACGACCGCACTCACGACGAACGACGACGACGACAGCTATCCGGCGTGGTCGCCCGACGGGAAGCGCATCGCCTTCACGTCGGACCGCGACCGGCAGGGTGACGACGAGATCTTCGCGATGAGCGCCGACGGCGGCAACGTCCTCCAGCTCACGGTCACCGGAGGCGCGATCGACGACTGGTCGCCGGCGTGGTCGCCGGATGGCAGCCGCATCGCGTTCGTCTCGAATCGAACCGATGACGAGGAGATCTTCGTGATGGCCGCCGACGGCAAAGGGTTGCTCAACGTGACCGCCAACGACGCCGCCGACTTCGACCCGAGCTGGACCACGAACGGCCGGGTCCTCTTCACGACCGAGCGAGCGGCAACCCTCGGGATCGAGGCGGCCGACACGCGCGGTGCTCACCGCACCCCGCTCGCTCGCATACGTGGTGCAGAGTTGCTCCCGGAGTGGTCACCCGACGGGAAGAGCGTCGCATTCGTCTCGGAGAGAGGTGAGCGCTCCCATCTGTTCGTGGCCACAGCGGGACGGCGTCCTCGGCAGCTGACGCGCGACCCGGCCTTCGAGGACAGCTACCCCACGTGGTCGCGCGACGGGCGGCGGATCACGTTCGTACGCGAGGACGAGTACGGAACCGAGTTCCTGTACTCGATCGACGCGAACGGCCGCAATCTCCGCTTCCTGCTCGAGGCCGACGACCTCTGCTGCCCGGAGTGGTCGCCCAACGGCGCACTTCTCGCGCTCGCCCTCGACTCCAGGATCGTCGTGGTCGACGCGAACGGCAAGGGGCGACGCCTGATCACCGGCACCGCCGGGGACAACGCGTCGCCCACCTGGTCCCCCGACGGGAGATGGATCGCATTCGCATCGAACCGCAGCTCCGACGACGACACGTCGGACTGGAACATCTTCGTCGTCCCGGCGACGGGCGGCCCCGCCCGGCAGCTGACCGTGGACGGTTCCGATGACGACTGGCCCGACTGGTCCCCCGACGGTCGGCTGATCGCGTTCTCCCGCGGTGATCTCGAGGAGCTCGAGAGCTCGATCTACGTCATGCGCGCAGACGGCAAGGACGTCAGGCGCGTCCCTCTCCAGGCGCCCGCGGCAACCCCGAGCTGGCAAGCGGTCCCGTAAGCCCGTCGCGGTTCGAGCTCGAGTGCACCGACTCCATGCACAGCCGCGCTTTGAGCGGTTCTTGAGGGCCTTGGAGCAGGCTGCGCCAGACCGTAGAGTCGGACACGACCAGGAGGAACCGCATGAAGCCGAGCGCACCGAGGGCAGGGACGCGTGGGAGGGCGCTTCGGCTCGTTCTCGTCGCGGCGCTCACTGCCGTCGCGGCGATTCCCGCGGGCGCCGGCAACGGCCAGGCGGCTGCAAGCGCGTCCCCGGAGTTCACGCTCGACACCACGCGCGGCCTGGTCGGGAGCTTCGATGGCTTCGGTGGGCAGCTCAATCAGCATCTCTACGCGAAGATCAGCGGTCCGCCGCCGAACATCGATGCCGTGGAGGCGAAGGTCATCGCGCTCGAGCCTCAGCTCGTCCGGATCTTCTTCAACACGTCCGCCTGGACGAACCCGGACCGCCTGACCTCGTTCGAACGGACCGTGCGGCTCGCGGATCGGGCGAACGCCGTCATCAACGTCACGTGGCAGGGCAGCACCTTCGAGTTCGCGATGCGCAACATGGACCGCTTCGCCGACGAGCTCGCGGTGCTTCTCGACGACGGTGCGATCCCCGGTCTGTGGGTCACGCTGTTCAACGAGCCGAACACCACACAGAGGACGCTTCCCGAGTACGAGCAGGTCTACCGCCTCCTCGACCGTGAGCTGCGCGCGCGAGGGATTCGAGGTCGTGTTCGCTTCATGGGCGGCGACCTCATCCGCTCCACGACCGGTGCGTCGCAGACCGACTGGTTCCGCTACATGGCGCGCAACATGGGCGACCTGCTCGACGCGTGGTCGGTGCACGTGTACTGGGACTTCTGGGAGCCGGGCAAGATCGACGAGAGACTCCTCCGCGAAGTACGCGCGATCTTCGACACCATCCCGGAACAGCAGCGGCGCCCCCTCTACATCACCGAGTTCGGCGTCCGTGGGCTTGCAACCTTCGAGGGCGAGCCCAGCTTCGAGCCCGGCTTCTGGCCCGACGGCACTCCCATGTCGGCAACGAACGCGGCGGCATTCCAGCAGGCGTGGTTCAACATCAGGGCGACGCAACTCGGCTACAGCGGAACCGTGAAGTGGGACATCTATCCCGCGAAGTACGACGCGGGGACACAGGACCACTCCATGTTGGGGTTCGCCGCCGACGGCTGGCCCGAGCGACCCGCCTACCGGCTGCTCCAGCTCATGACGTTCGCGACGCAGCCGACGGGCGGGAGCATCGTCGAGCTGGTGCGCGGCCCCGGTTCCGACCGGTCAAAGCTGCTGACCGCGTACGTCTCGCCCGCCAGGGACATCACGATCTTCGGCCTCGACACCGATGGCGGCGACATCTCGACGGCGTCGAACGCCGCGGTGTCGTACGCCCTCGGTGGCCTTCCCGCCAATGCCGGCTTCAGGCTCATCGTCTGGAACGGCGACGGGACGGGCACGAACGTGGACAAGGGCTTCCTGGTCACGAGCGCACAGGGCACGCTCGAGCTCTCGACGCCGCGCGACTCGGTGTTCGCCCTGACGACCACGCCGATCATGCGGGTGCCCCGGTGACGCCCGCTCACCGCGCGACGATCACCCGATCCCAGTTGCTCCGACGGGCCGCCGGCGCGGCGGCGGCCGTAACCGCCCTCGGAGCCGCGCCGCGGGCATTCGCGGGACCGCTGCGGTATTCCGGCCGCTGGCTAGCTGGCGATCTGTCGGTGGTCCAATGGTCGCACTTCGTCCCTGCATACGGCGGCTGGCTCAGGACCTGGGCACGCGAGTGGGGCGAGCGAAACGACGTGCAGGTCACGCTCGATTTCGAGCCCTACACAGACCTCCCGGCGCTCGCAGCGCAGGAGGTGAAGCGGCAGCGTGGACACGACGTCTTCGGCTTCCTCTCGCCGCCGGCCCAGTACCAGAACCAGGTCATCGACCATCGGAGCATCGTCAGCCAGGTCGAGAAGGAGGTCGGGTCGTATGGCGAGCTCGCACTGCGAAGCACCTACAACCCGCGGACCAAGAAGTACTTCGGCGTCTCGGACTACCACGTCCCGGCGCCGCTCATCTGGCGGCACGACGTCTGGAACGACGTCGGCCACTCGCCCGCGACGTGGGACCACGTCCGCGACGCCGCAGCGCCGCTGAAGGCGGCCGGGCATCCGATCGGGATCGGCATGGCGAACGAGCCCGACTCGAACATGGCACTGATCTCCTTCCTCATGTGCTTCGGTTCGTTCTTGCAGAACGAGTCCGGTGCCGTCGCGATCGACAGTGACCGGACCATCGAGGCGGTTCGGTTCATGGCGGACCTGCAGGCGCGCGGAGGCGACAGCTCGGTCTACGACTGGAATGCGGCCTCGAACAACCAGTTCGTCCTGTCCGGCAGAGGATCGCTGATCGTGAACGCGATCTCGCCGGTCCGACGCGCGGAGGACCTCACCATGCCGTTCAGACGAGACCTCTGGATCTGGCCCATCCCCGCGGGCCCGGGCGGTCGGATGTCGCTCGGCCAGTACACGTCCGTCTACTCCGTCTGGAAGTTCGCGCAGAACCGGACGGCGGCCGAGAGGTTCATCGCCGACCTCTGCCTCGCAGCGAGCGAGGCGACCCCGACTTCGAGGTTCTTCAACTACCCGAGCTTCCCCGGCGCACACCCGTTGCCTCAGATCTACAAGGCCGCCGCGGCAGACACCCATCCACCCAAGGGCAAGTACTCGATCCTCACGACCGTGGCCTCGAAGTACACGCGGAACGCCGGCTATCCGGGATACGCGAACGCAGCCGTACAGGAGACGCTCGATCGCTTCCTGATACCACGGATGTTCGCGCAGGTCTCGCTGGGCAAGGCGAGTGCCGAGGACTCCGTGCGCGAGACGGCCGCCGAGATGAAGCGCATCTGGGCGAAGTGGCGAGCAGCCGGGAAGATCTAGAGACCGCTCAGCTCTCGAGGGCTGCGAGCTCGCGGCGGTAGCGCTCGAGCTTCTCGCGCTCCGCGGCGACGACGTCGGCGGGCGCGTTCTCCACGAAGCGGGCATTGGCGAGCATGCTCTCCCCGCGGGCGACCTCGTTGCGAAGGCGCTCGATCTCCGCGGTCCGGTTGCCGGCGCCCTGCGTGCGCTCGGGGCGGACGACGGCGGCGAAGATGCGCCGCTCGTCGTCGGAGCCGAGCTCGACCTGGACACCGCTGCGGCGGAAGATCTGTGCCGCCTCCTGGACGCGGTCGAGTGCTGCGAGGTCGGAGGCGAAGCGGTCGTCGGGTTCGGGCCACGGAGACACG
>DASUFC010000050.1:0-2144 GCA_036274755.1 Gaiellaceae bacterium | reverse complement strand
GTCACGCTCCCGCGCTCGGTGCGGATCGCGGTGACGCGCGTGTTCGTACTCACCTCGGCCCCACGCCGTCGCGCACCCTCGGCGAGCGCGAAGGTCAGCTGGCTCGGGTCGATGTACCCGTCCGTCGGCAGGAAGGCGGCGCCGAGCACGCCGTCGGTCGACATGGGAGGAAAGAGCCTCTGGGCCTCCGCGGGCGAGATCAACTCGAGCGGCAGCCCGAACGTCTTCGCCCAGCCGGCCTGGCGGGCGATCTCCTCCATGCGCTCTTCGGACGACGCGAGCCGCAGGGAGCCGACCTCGCGCCAGCCCGTCTCGAGCCCGACCTCCGCGTCGAGCGTGCGGTAGAGGTCGACGCTCTCCATCATCATCCTCGTGAGCGAGAGGGACGAGCGCAGCTGCCCCACGAGGCCCGCCGAGTGGAACGTCGAGCCGCTCGTCAGGTCGGCTCTCTCGACGAGGACGACGTCGCCCCACCCGAGGCGCGCGAGCCAGTAGAGGATCGAGCAGCCTCCGACCCCGCCGCCGATCACGACCGCCCTCGCCCTGTCGCGCACCCCGCCTCCTCGCTGTCGACCTGCGACCTCCGGGGAACCTAGACTTTCCCCATGAGGGTCGTCGCACGACCCGACGCGCTCGAACTGCTCCGGACGCGGGGCTCCGTGTACGTTCGGCCGCGCGCCTACCGGTGCTGCCGCGGCCGCCAGTTCCTTCTCGAGGCGTCGCTCGAACCGCCGCCGGGCGAGGTCGAGCTCGTACACGCCGCCGACGGCTTCCGTATCTACGCGACACCCGGTCTCGTGCAGCCGGACGAGCTGCACTTCGACGTCGACCGCCGGAACCGCCTCCACGCGTACTGGAACAACCAGGCGTGGATCGGGTAGGGCCGCTCCGCAGGAGACACGTGTCGCTCGGGTCAGGCACCCTCCGGGCGCCAGACCCCTGTTCTCAGCCTGTCCAGGCGCCGCCGTTCTGGTCTATCGCCTGGCCGGTGACGCCGCGCGCGTCGGGCGAGAGGAGCCACGCGACGGTCCCGGCGATGTCCTCGGGCTGGGACATCCGCCCGAGCGGGACGAGCTTCATCGCGTCACGGTAGGCGTCCTCGCGCGTGCCGCCGTCCGCCTCTGCCGCCGCGTCGAGGCCCAGCCAGGCCATATCGGTGTCGACCCAGCCCGGGCAGATCGCGTTCACCTGGACGCCGCGCGGGGCGAGCTCTGCCGCAAACGAGCGCACGAGCCCGAGCAGACCGGCCTTGGAGGCGCTGTAGCCCGTGTAGGACGGCACCGCGATCCGCGCGAGGATCGACGAGAGCACGACGACGTGGCGCGTGTCCGGCCCGGGGGCGAGGTGATCGAGCATCGCCCGGATGCAGTAGTACGTCCCGTTGACGTTCGTCTGGACGATGTCGTCGAAGCGGTCGCCGCCCTCGTCGCCGTCACCGTTCGGGCCTCCGAGCCCGCTTGCGGCGACCAGTCCGTGGATCGGGCCGAGCTCGCCCGCGGCGCGCGCCATCGCACGCTCGACTCGGCGGCGCTGCCGGATGTCGCACGACTCGACGCGAGCCGGCCCGTCGAGCGCGGCCGCGGTCTCGTCGAGGCGCTCGCGCCCGCGCGCGAGGAGCGTCAGCGCGGCGCCGTCGCGCGCAAGCCGCAGGGCGATGGCGCGCCCGATGCCCGTCCCCGCCCCCGTCACCACCACATGCTTTCCGTTCAGCCGGTCTCCCGTCGTTCGCAATTTGCGGCCTTTCTGTCGTCGGATCCCCTTGCAAGGGTGCGTGCCAGAGCGTAGATTGCCGCTGCGCCGAGCACGGGACGCGAGTAGGACGAAGCTCTCCCGGAAGGCCGTACGCGGAAGCGGAAGGTCAGTCGGGGAAGTGGACGAAAGCGCACCCGGCTCGGCGAAACCTTGGTCCTGTTTAGGTAGAGCACACAGCGTTTGACGCAAGTGTGTGCGGAGTGTAAAGAAAAAGTCGCAAAGAGCGGGAATTGCAGTTCGTACGTGCTTGACGCCGGCGCCTCGAGCCCGTAGTGTCCTGATTGCACCGAGGACGGAGCGCCCGAGGTTGATGGCTCTCCGACAGGCAGTCGCTTCGGCGGAGGTCAGTCGGGAAGCCGGACGAAGGAGCGCCGGTCTCGGTGCATTTCTGC
>DASUFC010000049.1:0-9575 GCA_036274755.1 Gaiellaceae bacterium | reverse complement strand
TGCGTCCCGCGGTCTCGGGCGCCGAGACGACGAGAGCACGACCGCCCGCGGCCTCCTCGACCTCCACCACCGTGCCCAGCTCGCGGACGATCCCCGTGAACACGCCGCTGAGCGTAACTAGGGCTCGTTCACGTACGCCTGAATCAGCACGTCCTCGCCGATCGGGCGGGCCTCCATACGAGCCAGCTCGATCCCGCCCGGGAGCCCTTCGAGCATCCCGGGCCCTTCGCCGGACAGACGCGGAGCGACGAAGACGAGGAGCTTGTCGACGAGACCGCCTGCGAGAAAGGCCGCGGCGAGCGTCGGGCCTCCCTCGAGGAGCAGTGACTGCACGCCCTCCTCGGCGAGCCGCTCCAGCTCCTCGAGCAGCGGGCCGGAGAGGAGCTCGAGCTCCGAGCCCTCCGGCAGCGGCCCGCGCCCGAACGCGATGCGGCGGGGCTGGCGCACGACCGGAACGCCGCGCGCGTCGAGGCGCGGGTTGTCCCACCGCACCGTCCCCATCCCGACCGCGACCGCGTCGGACTGGGCGCGAACGACGTGGACGAGCCGCCGCGAGTCCTCCCCCGTCACCCAGCGCGACCCCGGGACGCGAACCCGTCCATCGAGCGAGACGGCCACCTTGTACGTGACGAACGGCCGCCGCAGCGTCACCCAGGTCCGCCACTCCTCGATCTGCTGGCGAACGCGAAACGCAAGATCGCCGTCGGCGAGCTCGACCGCGACACCCTGCTCCCGCAGCCGCTCGAGCCCACCTCCGTGGTCGGGATGCGGGTCGAGCTGCCCGGCGACCACGCGGGCTACGCCCGCGTCGATCAGCGCATCGACACAGGGCGGCGTCGTCCCGTGGTGCGCGCACGGCTCGAGCGTGACGTAGACGGTCGCGCCCCGCGCACGCTCGCCCGCCGCCGCCAGCGCGACCACCTCTGCGTGCGGTCCCCCCTTCCGCTCGTGCCACCCCTCGCCCACGACCTCCCCGTCCGCGACCACCACGGCGCCGACGACGGGGTTCGGGTGCGTCGTGCCGCGTCCGTTCTCCGCCAGCGCGAGCGCCCGTTCGAGGAACCGCGCTTCCACGGCGTGGATCCTACGATCCGGCCGTACGCTGCCACCATGCGCCTGCCGGCCAGTCTCATCGAGACGTGGAGGCACGAGCCGGGGTGGCTCGAGGCGCTCCCGCAGTTGGTGGGCGAGTGCGCCGATCGCTGGTCGCTCGTGCTCGAGGAGCCGATCGACACGCCGGTCTCGCTCGTCATGCCCGCCGGTAAGGTCGTCCTCAAGCTGAATGCACCGTCGCACGTCGAAGCCGATCGCGAGGCGGACGCGCTCGCGGCGTGGCAGGGCGCGGGTGCCGTGCGCTTGCTCGCGCGTGACGACGAACGCCGCGCCCTCCTTCTCGAGCGCTGCCTACCGGGGACACGCCTGTGGGATGCGGAGGAGGACGAGGTCGGCGTGATGACCGAGCTCCTACAACGTCTGCAGCTCGAGCTGGACGACGATCACCCGTTCGTGCGCCTCGCGGACGAGGCCGACCGCTGGGCATGCGACGTGGCGGTCCGGTACGAGGAGGCCGGGGCGCCTTTCGAGCGCCCGCTGCTCGAGTTGGCGCTCGACGTCTACCGCACGGTCGACCGGTCGGCCTCGTGGCTCGTGAACCAGGATCTCCACGGCGGGAACGTGCTGCGCGCGGAGCGCGAGCCCTGGCTGGTCATCGATCCGAAGCCGCTCGTCGGCGAGCGCGAGCTCGAGGCGACCGGGCCGCTCCGGAACACCGCAGACGTGTCGCGCTGGCTCGATGCGCTCACCGAGCTCGGCTTCGATCGGGAGCGTGCGAGAGGCTGGGGAGTCGCACACAACCTCGCGTGGGCATGGGACCAGCGGGACGGATGGCTCGACGGCCATGTCGACGAAGCGCGCCGCATCTTCAACGCGCGGTGAGTCGCGCGACGAAGAACCCGGCGGTGCCGTGCACGTGCGGCAGCGTCTGAAGGAACTCAGGTCGACTCCTGTGGCGAAACCGTGGCCACTCGTCTCCCAGGCTCGAATCGATCGCGAGCCCCGACGCGTCGACGACGTCCTCGGCCTCCTCGGCGTGGATGGTGCAGACCGAGTAGACGATCGTCCCGCCCGGGCGGACACGCGCGGCGGCCGCGCGCAGCAGCTCGAGCTGGAGCTGCGGCAGCGGGAAGGCCCGCCAGCGCAGGTCGGGGCGTCGGTTCAGGACGCCGAGCCCCGAGCACGGGGCGTCCACGAGCGCGCGATCGAAGCCCACCAGCTCGGCGGGGAGATCGCGGCCGTCGGCGACGATCACGCGGACGTTCGACGCTCCGATCCGTGCGACCGTCTCCTCGAGCTCGCGGCCCCGCCCTTCGTTCCGCTCGACGGCGACGACCTCGCCCGGGAGCATCGTCGCCTTCCCACCCGGCGCCGCGCAGAGGTCGAGCGTCCGATCGCCCTCCCGGGCGCCCACTGTAAGCCCGACGAGCTGCGAGGCAGCACTCTGCGGCCAGATGCGGCCCTCTCGGAGCGCTCCCTCGTCGACGCGATCGACGTGCCACGCCCCCGGGACATCGGCGTCGGGCTCGCCGTCGATCTCGCCGCGCACGAGCCTGACCACCGTCGGAGCCGGGTCGTTGAGGGCTCGCATCAGTGCGCGCGCGTCGTCGGGACCGAGGTCCCGCCACCAGGCCTCGGCGATCCAGTCGGGGTACGAGTGCATGAGGGCGGCTTCGACGGGGGCGGCCTCCGAGAGTGCCTCGAGCAGGCCCGGGATTCCCTGCTCGACGCGACGCAGCACGGCGTTCGTGAACGCGACGGCTCGCTCGAGACCGGCACGGCGAACGAGCTCGACGGACTCGTTCACCGCCGCGTAGCGCGCGACGCCGTCGACGAAACCGAGCTGATAGGCGCCGAGGCGCAGGGCGGCACGCACAGGCGCGTCGAGCCGCGCGACACGACGCCCTCCGAGCTCCTCGATCGCGTGGTCGAGCGTGCGGACGCGCTGGACAGCGCCGTAGGCGAGTCTCTGCGCGAGCGCGCGGTCTCGCTCGTCGAGCCCCGCGACCGCCGTGCGCAGAGCCCGATCCGCGTACGCGTCGTCCTCGAAGACGCGCCGCAGCACCTCGAACGCGGCAGCCCGGGCGGGGCTTACGGTCGCAGCCCGCGCAGCCACGCCTCGTAGTCCATCCGCCGACCGCCGTCCGGCTGGACCTCCAGCGGCCGGAACGAGCCGTCCTCCGCGACCTCCGCTCGCCATACGGTCGCAGCCCGCCCGTGAAGCTCGGCTCGCGCACCGATGTGCGGCGAGAGCGCCCTCACGCGGTCGACGAGCTCTCGCGCCGGTCGTGTGAGATCCAGGCGCCGATCGTCGGGCGAGATCTTCGCGGCGTATGTGGCCTCGCCGACCTGATCGCGGAAGGTCGGCTCCGGGTCCGAGAGCACGTCCTCGAGAAGCTCGACCGCAACGTCCGCGGCACGCGCATAGAGCGCGCCGGCATCGTCCTCGGCATCGACCGGGAACGCTCGCTGCGCCGCGATGGGCCCGGCATCGAGCTCCTGCACGAGCCGGATGATGGTCACGCCGGACTCGTCGTCGCCCGCCATGAGCGCGCGCTCGACGGGCGCCGCGCCACGCCAGCGCGGAAGCAGTGACGGGTGGACGTTCAGCCACAGCCGCTCGGCGAGCACCTCGTCGGGGACGATGAGGCCGTACGCGACGGCGACCACGACGTCCGCGCCGAGGTCGAGACCGGGAACGAGTGACTCCGGCTCGTGGACGGGGATCCCGAGATCGAGCGCCGCCACCTTGGCAGGCGACGCCGCGAGCTTCCGTCCGCGCCCGGCGGGCGCGTCGGGGCGCGTGAGCACGGACGCGATCTCCCGCCGCGTCGCGAGCCGCCTGAGCACGTCGGCGCCGAACGCCGCGGTCGCCGCGACCGCGACGGGCCGGGTCAACGTGCGCCGAGAACCGGCTGCGGCCGGAGCGCCGCGAGCGCCGCTCGCCGCGAGTCGGCGTCGGTGCGATCGATGATCAGGATGCCGTCGAGATGGTCGAGCTCGTGCTGGACGACCCGCGACGCGGGCGGCTCGAGCTCGAGCTTCACCGGCTCGCCCTTCGTGTCGACGCCCTCGATCGTGACCTTCGTCGGACGGTCGACGGGGACGAGCACCGACCGCAGCGACAGGCAGCCCTCCTCGTCGATCTCCGTGTCCTTCGACGCCGTCGTGAGCACGGGGTTGACGATGACGCGATCCTCGCCGTCGTCGGTGAACACGAACAGACGACGCAGGACACCGACCTGCGTCGCGGCAAGGCCGACGCCGTTCGCCTCGTGCATGAGGGATGTCATGCGCTCCACGAGCCGCTCGAGGTCGTCGTCGAACGCCTCGACCTCGCGTGCCTTCATCCGCAGGACGGTGTCGCCGTACTGACGGATGCGCGACAGCGCAATGAGCCTTCGCGCCTCTCGCTCGAGCTCCTCGGCGTCCTCCTGGTGCTCGTGCGCGTGGTCGTGGTCGTGCGCGTGGTCGTGGTCGTCGTGGTCGTGAGGATGCGTGTGATCGTGCGTATGGTCGGCCATCGCGCGGCGAGTCTAGCCCGCCGCGCGACGGCCAGCCCGCTCACCCGATTCCGGTGGTCTGGCGCCCGACTTCGGTGCCGTTCGCCCCGAAAGCGATGACGGCGACCGGCCCGATGCCCTTCTTCAGGTCGGACTTCCGCAGGCGGAACCCGTACGCCTGCAGAGGGCGAGGAGCGTCGGTCCAGCGCCTGAGCTTCACCGTGCGCGACGAGCCGTCGCTCATGAGGACGCGCACCGACGCGACGTCCGTCGAGGCGAGGCCGATCAGACGAGCGTCCCGAACCGTCCGTATCGCCGGCCCGCCCTCGTAGGAGAGGCTTGCCGAGAGCGGCTCGCCGCCCAGCGGGTCGTCCGCCGGATTGCAGCCGCCTCCTCCTGTCTGCGGGTCGTCGAGCGGCGCGTCGGAGATGCAGAGCAGACCCGTTGCCGTGAGCTGCGCGAAGACGCCCCGCGCCGCGAGCCCGTCCGCCGACGGGATGTCCGCGACCTGCACGGGTTGCGCTTCGCGCAGTGCATCCGGGAGCTCCTCCGAGCGCGTGGACCAATCGAACCCGGCGGCGACGACGCCGCCGGCGAGCACGACCGCTGCGAGGCTCACGATCACGGGCACCGCGTATCGCCTAATTCGCATAGCAGCCACCCCAGTGCCCGCCGCTGTGAGCCTTGCAGTACGCCTTCTTCACCTGAGACGAGGGCCAGTACGTGTGGGTGACCATGTCCCGATTCCGGATCGTTGCGTGCCATCCATACGACACGTTGTCGATGAAGGTGACGGTTGTGTCGTAGCCGGACGATGGCTTGTTGAAGTCATTCGTCCTCCAGCCCGATTGGTACGAGCTGGCGCCGGCGTCACCGGCGTACCAGAATCGCGGGCCGGCATATCCCGTGACGGCCAGCGCCGTACTCGCCCAGACCAGCGCGCACGCCAGCGCCAAGAGCGGAACGACCTTCCTCATGCGCGTCTCCTCTCAGCTCGTCGAACGTCCGTGCCGGTGTACTCCGGCACTGGCGCGCGCACAATTGGCCGGAACGGTCGTGTCCTTCTTGGACGAGCCCGTTAGAGGGACTGCGGATCGACGTCGACGACGGCGCTCAGGCCGTCACGTCGCATGGCCGGCGCCGCCTTGGCCAGAACGGCGGCGGCGCGGGTCGCGAACGCGCGCGGCGCATCCGTCTTCGCCAGCAGCTGAGCGCGATGGCGGCCCCGCAGGCGCAGAAGGGGAGCAGGGCCGAGCAGCGTCGCCGACGGAGTCTCGAGAGCGCTGCGCAGCTCCCGCATGGCACGGGTCACGTCACGCGGGTCAGGTCCCGAGACGACGAGTGCAACAAGATGCGAAAAGGGTGGGTAGCGGAGCTCCTCTCGCCGGGCCAGCTCGTGGGCGAGGAAGCCTTCGACGTCGTGCCGCACCGCGTACGCGAACGGCGTCGCGTCCGGCTGGAACGTCTGCACGAGGACCTTGCCCGGCGCGTCGCGCCCACTCCTGCCGGCGAGCTGGGTCACGAGCTGGAAGGTGCGCTCCTCCGCCCGGAAGTCCGGGAAAGCGAGCCCTGCATCCGCGTCGACCACGGCCGCAACCTCGACGCCCGGGAAGTGGTGACCCTTCGCGACCATCTGCGTCCCGATGAGGACGGTCGAGCCCGTGCTCGCGAAGCGGTCGAGCGCTGCTCGCAGCGCGCCCGGAGCGGCGGTCGTATCCGCATCGAGGCGAATCCGCTCGAGCCCCGGCACCCGCCGCGCGAGCTCCGCCTCGAGCCGCTGGGTGCCGGCTCCGATCCGCGCGAGCTCCACGGATCCGCACGCCGGGCACGCACCGGGAAGCTCCTCCGAGTAGCCGCAGTGATGGCAGTGCAGACGCGAGTCCGAGTGGAGGGTCAACGCGATGTCGCAGGCACGGCACCGCCGTGAGGTCCCGCACGACCGGCAGTGGATCGCACCCGAGATTCCGCGCCTGTTCAGAAGGAGGATCGCGCGACCTCCCCGGTCGGCGACGCTCGTGAGCTCAGCGAGCAGAGGGGCGGACAGCGGATAGCCGGCCTCGCGTCGGAGGTCCACGAGCGCGACGCTCGGCAGGGGCGCGCCGATCCGGGTGGGAAGCACCAGACGCTCGAGCCGGCTCCAGCTCTCGACGCGCGGCGTCGCACTTCCGTAGACGGCGACCGCTCCTTCAAGCGCCGACCGCTTGGCCGCGACCGTACGTGCGTCGTAGCGAGGATCCGACTCCTGCTTGAAGGACGCGTCGTGCTCCTCGTCGACGATGAGGAGGCCGAGCCGCTCGACCGGGGCGAAGACCGCGGAGCGAGCGCCGACGACGACCCGCGCGAGGCCCTCGGCGATCCGCTCCCGCTCGTCACGTCGCTCGGCATCGGTCAGCGCCGAGTGGAGGACGGCGACGCCGTCGCCGAAGCGCTCGCGGAACCTCCCGACCGTCTGCGGCGTGAGCGCGATCTCCGGGACGAGCACGATCACGCCTCGGTCGCGGGCGAGCGCGGCAGCAGTCGCCTGGAGGTACACCTCGGTCTTCCCGCTCCCGGTCGGGCCCTGCAGGAGGACGTGGCCGCCACCCGCGTCGAGCTCGTCCACGATGCGCGCGACGGCGGCCTGCTGCGCCTCGGTCAGCGCAGCCGGCTCCGGCTCGCCGCCGAGCGCATCCCGGACGGACGGCTCGCGCCGTGCGCCGCGCCGTCGCGCCGCATGCGGAGCGACCAGCGCGAGCGCGCGCGCCGGGGTCGTGCCGTAGTAGTCGGCGAGCCAGAGCGCCAGCTCCACGAGCGGCCCCGGCACCCGGTCGACGACCGACCCCGCATCGGCGATCTCGACACCGCTCGGCGCCTCGACGCCCGTCTCCACCACGACCCCGCGCAGCGTCCGCGCGCCGAGCGTGATCGAGAGGACGTCGCCCTGCTCGGTTTCCTCGGGAACGCGGTACGTGAAGGGGCGCGCGAGCGCGCGCGCCGTCACGAGCGGGTAGATCTCCGCGAGCGCCACCACGTGCGAGCGTAGCCGCGCCCGCGGCGAGCGCCCTCAGGCCGCGGCGACCGGCTTCGGCTTCCGGAAGAAGAAGTAGAGCGTCGGACCCGCGAGCGCCGCGAAGGCAACGACGAGGATGGCCTCGCTCTCGGGAAGAATGCCCGCCTCGGCGAGCTCGTGCAGACCCATGGCGAGCAGGTATCCGGCGAAGACGAGAAGCAGAGCACTCGTGACGGTGAAGAACGTGCGGAGGTTCAGCCGATGGGAGCCGCGGTAGAAGAGATACCCGAGGCCCACGGCGGCAGCTCCACCGATCGCGGCGGCGACAGCCGACAGGCCCCGGCTCGACCCCTCGACCGAGCTGAAGAGGAACAGGGCCGTCTCCACGCCCTCACGTGCGACGCCGAGAAAGACGACGAGCCCGAGGCCGAGCGCCGATCCCGCGTCGAGCGCCGCCTGGGTGCGTCCTTCGATGTCCGAGCGGAGTGACCGTGCGTGACCGCGCATCCAGAAGATCATCCAGGTCAGCAGACCGGCGGCCAGGAGCATCACGACGCCCTCGAAGATGTACTCGGACCGGCCTTCGAGCTCAGCCCCGGCCGTGAAGAGCGCGATGCCCACGAGGAGGCTCAGCGCGAGCGCGGCCCCAACGCCGACCCAGACCGCAGCAAAGCCGTCACGGCGTCCGGTGCGGTCGAGGAACGCGAGGACGATTCCCACCACGAGAGAGGCCTCGAACCCCTCGCGCAAGACCACAACGCCCGCTCCCATTTCCCTTCTGCGCTCCTTCTCCGTATGCCCGAAAGCTGTGTAAGGCTCCCCTTACACAGAACGTGCGGGACTATAGTGACGGCCGCGCGAGCCGTCAACAAGGAGACGACATGGCCCAGCCGCACGGCCACTCGGTCGACGAGTACCTCGAGACGATCTACTTCCTCGCGTTCCCGATCGGCGAGTATCGGCCTGCGACCGGCGCCACCGCGATCGCCTCGCGCGTCGCGGAGATGCTCGGCGTCTCGCGCGCCTCTGCGGGCGAGATGCTGAAGCGACTCGAGGCCGACGGGCTCGTCGAGCGCGGCGAGCAGAAGGAGGCGATCCTCACGCCCGAGGGCGCGGAGCGCGCGAAGCGCGTCGTGCGCAAGCATCGGATCATCGAGCGCTTCCTCACGGATTTCATGGGCTACACGGCAGCCGAGTCGCACGTCCACGCCGACGAGCTCGGCGACACCTTCACGGACGACATGATCGAGCGGATCAACGAACGCCTCGGCGGCGTCGACCGCTGCCCGCACGGCTGGCCGGTCGACCCGGAGTTCGAGCAGGCCGAGAACGCAGAGCTCGTCGCACTGGCCGAGCTCGAGGTCGGGCTGGACGGCCGGATCGTCAGGCTCGCCGAGCACGACGGCGACCTCCTGCACTGGTTCTACGACGAAGGGCTCGTTCCCGGCTCCCGCGTCTCGGTCGTCTCGGCGCAGCCCGCGGCCGGACAGCTGACCATCGCGCTCGAAGGAGCAGAGCGCGCGATCAGCGAGCGCGCAGCCGACGGGATCTACGTCCGCGCCGCGTAGACGACTTTACGAATCACTCACGCCTTCCTGCGCGTCCGCACACAGGACGGTGCCAGGATGCGCGCGCAGCCGGGGGAGCGAAAGGAGACAGGAGATGAAGCTCGATCGGTACGCGCTGGGGGCGCTGGTGGGAGCGGCCACGCTCGTCGCAGGGGGCGGTGTCGCGGCCGCCGCATCCGGGGACGGCGCGCACGGCACACGCTGCGAGGCCCGGGTCGCGAAGATCGCGGAGCGACGTGGCGTCACCGTCGATCAGCTCCAAGCCACCGTCAGGGCGCGCTTGCTCGCGCGCATCGACGCGGCGGAGAAGGCCGGTCGCATTTCGTCGAAGCGGGCGGCGGCGCTCCGGCAGCGGGTGTCCGCGGGAAGTCTGTGCCGAGCAGCGGCCAAGGTGCATGCCCGAGTCGCAGTGCGCGGGATGCTGGTGCGCGCAGCGCGCTTTCTCGACCTGAATCGGTCGGA
>DASUFC010000048.1:0-3624 GCA_036274755.1 Gaiellaceae bacterium | reverse complement strand
GCTGCTCGACGAGGTGGTGCAGATCGACGAGGCGCTCATGGAGCGCTACCTCGAAGGCGAGGAGCTCGACGAGCACGACGTCGCGGCGGCGCTCAAGCTCGGCGTGACGCGTGGCGAGATCTTCCCCGTCGGCTGCTCGGTGGCGACGAAGAACCTCGGCACGCACGCGCTCCTCGACCTGCTCGTCGAGGGCGTCCCGTCACCCGCGAAGCGCGGCGCGCCGTTCGAGGTCGAGGGCGCGTCCACCGCCGCCTTCGTGTTCAAGACGATCGCCGATCCGTTCGCGGGGAAGATCAATCTCTTCCGCGTGCTGAAGGGCGATGTCACGACCGAGACCACGCTCGTCGACCACCGCGAGCACTCGAAGGAGCGGATGGGATCGCTGCTGCAGCTGCAGGGCAAGACGACGACCCCTGCGAAGGAGTTCGGCGAGGGCGACCTCGGCGCGGTTGCCAAACTGAAGAACGTGCAGACCGGCGATCTGCTGACGGACAAGGAGGTCGCCGTCGAGCCGCCGGCATTCGGCTTCCCCGAGCCGGTGATGAGCTTCGCCGTGACGCCCAAGCTCAAGGGCGAGGAGGAGAAGGTCGCGTCGGCGATCAAGCGCCTCGCCGAGGAAGACCAGACGCTGCGGCTGCGGCGCGACCCGCAGACCGGCGAGGAGATCCTTGCCGGCATGAGCCAGATGCACGTCGAGGTGGCGCTCGAGCGCGCGAAGCGCCGCTTCGGCGTCGACGTCGAGCTCCACCAGCCGCGCGTCCCGTACCTCGAGACGATCCGCTCGGAGTCGCGCGCGCGGCACCGCTACAAGAAGCAGACAGGCGGGCGCGGCCAGTTCGGCGACTGCGAGATCGTGCTCGAGCCGATCGAAGGCCACGAGGGATACGAGTTCGTCGACAAGATCGTGGGCGGCGTGATCCCGCAGAGCTACCGGCCCGCGGTCGACAAGGGCATCCAGGAGGCGATGCAGCACGGCGAGCTTGCCGGCGCACCGATCCAGGGCGTGCGGGTCAAGCTCGTCGACGGCCAGTACCACAACGTCGACTCGTCCGAGATGGCGTTCAAGATCGCCGGCTCGATGGCCTTCAAGGAGGCGTACGCGAAGGCCGACCCGGTGCTGCTCGAGCCGATCATGGAGCTCGAGGTGACCGTCCCCGACGAGGCCGTCGGCGCGGTCAACGGCGACCTCAACTCGCGGCGCGGACGGCTGAACGGCATGGAGCCGGCGGCGGGGATGACGACGATCAAGGCCGAGGTGCCGATGGCGGAGCTGCTCACGTACTCGCAGTCGCTGACCTCGATGACGGGCGGACGCGGCGACTACGCGATGCACCTGCTGCGCTACGAGCAGGTGCCCACGCACGTCGCGCAGAAGATCGTCGACGAGACCAAGAAGGCGCGCGAGACAGCGAACGCGTAGGCGCGGCTCGTGTGGTGTCCGACTTTAAAGTCGGATACCAGGCGTTTCGGCGCGCGCAGTTTGTC
Source organism: Gaiellaceae bacterium (assembly GCA_036274755.1). GTDB lineage: Bacteria > Actinomycetota > Thermoleophilia > Gaiellales > Gaiellaceae > GMQP-bins7. The sequence continues at coordinate 2,139 of DASUFC010000048.1, read as the reverse complement.
CACAGACTGTGGATTCGTCGCCGCGGGGCTATAGTGGCCGCTGCGATGCAGGTCACCAAGTCCAACGTCACGCGCACGTGCGCGATCTGCGAGCGGACGCTCCTGATGGGCGAGCACACGCTCCGCTACTCGCCCGACGGGCACGAGTTCGTCGACGTCTGCCCGCTCTGCAGCGAGGTGGCGCTCGACAACGGCTGGGTGCGCGAGGGACACGCCGTCTCTCCCGCCCTCCAGCAGAATCCGCGCCGGAAGCGTCAGAAGACGCTCTGGCAGGCGCTCCTCGGCGCGCGCGAGGAGGAGGCCGAGCCCGTCGTCTCCGAGCCGATCCTGCGCCGTCTCTCGGACGACGAGCTGACGCTGGTCGAAGCCGCCGACCTGTTCAACCAGTCGGACTTCCGCCGGACGGTGGCGGGCGTCGCCAAGAGCCTCGGCGATCCCAAGGTCTCGATCGTCCCGCTGACCGGTGTCAACGCGGAGACGGTCCTCACCTTCGCGTGGGACATCACCTGGTACCAGTACCGCGTCACCCCGGACGCGGCCCAGCCGGTGCGGATCGCCGATCGCGGGCACGACATCGACGAGGTCGAGTCGGCGTACGCGCACTGGAATGCGCGCTTCGACGAGACCGGTCGTCTCGTGCCCGACCTCGTCACCGCCTGAGGCCGGCGGCCCGACGGCCGCCACTAGACTGGCCTCGATGGCCGCGACCGCCACGATCTCTGCGTCGGACCTGCTCGAGCGCCTCGGCGTCGATCCGGCGCTCGTCACGGACGGCGACCTCGTCGTCCGGACGCCGATCACCGGCCAGGAGATCGCGCGCGTTGCCCGGACGAGCGAGGGGGAGACGGACGCCGCAGTCGCGCGCGCCGTCGCAGCCTTCGGGGCCTGGCGCGACGTGCCCGCGCCTCGCCGCGGGGAGCTCGTTCGGCTGCTCGGCGAGGAGCTGCGCCGCGAGAAGGAGGCGCTCGGCGCGCTCGTCACCCTCGAGGTCGGGAAGATCGCGCAGGAGGGCCTCGGCGAGGTCCAGGAGATGATCGACATCTGCGACTTCGCAGTCGGGTTGTCGCGCCAGCTGTACGGAAAGTCGATCGCCTCCGAGCGCCCGGGTCACCGCCTCACGGAGACGTGGCACCCCCTCGGGCCGGTCGCCGTGATCAGCGCCTTCAACTTCCCGGTCGCCGTGTGGAGCTGGAACGCTGCGCTCGCGCTCGTCTGCGGAGACCCGGTGATCTGGAAGCCGTCCGAGCGCACGCCCTTGACGGCGATCGCGACGACCTCGCTCCTCCGTCGGGCCGCCGATCGCTTCGGCGACGTGCCGGACGGGCTTTTCGAGCTCGTGCTCGGCGGCGCCGACCGTGCGGTGCAGCTCGCCGAGGACGAGCGTATCGCGCTCGTTTCCGCGACGGGCTCGACGGCGATGGGGAAGGCGATCGCGCCACGTATCTCGGCGCGTCTCGGGCGGTCGCTGCTGGAGCTCGGGGGCAACAACGCCGCGATCGTCGCACCGAGCGCCGATCTCGATCTCGTCGTCCGCGCGGTGCTGTTCGCCGCCGTCGGGACGGCGGGCCAGCGCTGCACGTCACTGCGGCGCCTGATCGTCCACGAGTCCGTCGCGGATGATCTCGTCGACCGCCTCGCCGCGGCGTACCGGAGCGTTCCGATCGGCGATCCCCGCGACGAGGGCACCCTGGTCGGCCCGCTCGTCACGGGCGAGGCGTTCGGACGGATGGAGGCGGCTCTCGGCCAGGCACGCGACGAGGGCGGCGAGGTGGTTGTCGGAGGCGACCGCGCGCACGCCGAGCGGTGGCCCGACGCCTGGTACGCGGAGCCGACGATCGTCCGCATGCCGGCGCAGTCCGACATTGTCGCCCGGGAGACCTTCGCGCCGATCCTCTACGTCCTCACCTACGCCGAGCTCGACGAGGCGCTCGCGCTCCAGAACGGCGTTCCGCAGGGCCTGGCCTCGTCGATCTTCACCACCGACCTCCGCGAGGCCGAGCGGTTCCTCGCGGCAGCCGGATCGGACTGCGGCATCGCGAACGTCAACATCGGCCCGAGCGGAGCGGAGATCGGCGGGGCGTTCGGGGGCGAGAAGGAGACCGGCGGCGGCCGCGAGTCGGGGTCGGATGCGTGGCGCAC
>DASUFC010000047.1:0-10002 GCA_036274755.1 Gaiellaceae bacterium | reverse complement strand
CGCGACGAGCTCGAGAAGCTCGTCATCACGCTCGAGGAGGAGATGTACCTCGCAGCCGAGGAGCTTCGCTTCGAGTACGCCGCGAAGCTCCGCGACGAGATCAAGGAGCTGCGCCGCGAGCTCGAGGCGTTCGCCGCGGCGTAGTCGGTCGCCGATCGTGGCGCTACGGTGGGCCGCGTGACACGCGCCTACCGGCGAGAGTGGCTCGTCGTCCCGCTCGTCTGGCTCGCTGCTCTCTCGTTCATCCACGAGGTCGGGCCGCAGGACATCACCCGACTCGCCTCGATGGAGGCGATCGTGCTCCATGGCTCGCTCCGCATCGACCGCTGGCAAGGGCAGACGCCCGACAAGGCGGAGTACGGGGGCCACTACTACTCCGACAAGGCCCCGGGAATGTCGTTCCTCGCCGTGCCGTCCTTCGTGGTCTTGCGCGCGGCGGGAGTCCTGCGTGAGTCGAACGTCCCGCTCGGGATCTGGAAGGACCGCGGCGACCTGTGGCTGCTGCGCACTCTCACGAGCGGGCTCGGGTTCCTCGCGGTCATCGTGCTCGTCGGGCGTGTCGCCGAGGCACTCGAGCCCGGCACCGGCGCGATCACGGCCACAACGGTCGGGCTCGGAACGCTCGTTCAGCCCCTTGCCGCGACGTTCTTCGCTCACGTCGTCGTGGCGGCGCTCGGGTTCGGGGCGTTCGTCCTCGCCTGGTCGGGGCTCCTGTCGGCAACCCACCGCGACCTGCGTTTCGCACTCGGCGGCCTGTGCGCCGGCCTGGCGGTCTTCACCGAGTACCAGACGGTGTTCATCGCATTCGCCGTCCTCGTCTATCTCGCGGCGCGGACCGTCCATGGAGCGCTCGTGTTCCTGGCAGCAGCGCTCCCTGCCGCCGTCGCTCTCGCCGTCTACAACACGGCGGCGTTCGACTCGCCGTTGCACCTCTCGTACCGATACGTCTCGGCGGAGTTCGCGAGCGAGCAGGCGAAGGGGTTCTTCGGGATCGGGTTCCCGGACGCGGAGCGGATGTGGCGGATCCTGTTCACCTGGGACGGTCTTCTCCTGCGCTCTCCGATCCTCGTCCTCGCTGCCGCCGGTCTCGTACTGCTCTGGCGCAAGCGGCTACACGCCGAGGCCGTGCTGTGCGGCTCGGTCACGCTCGTCTTCCTCCTCGCCAATGCGGGCTACTACGACATCGTCGGCGGGGGCTCTCCTGGGCCACGGTTCTTCGTGCCCGCGATTCCGTTTCTCGCCGTCGGGCTCGCCTGCTCGTTCGGAAGGTGGCCGAGGCTCACGCTCGCGGTTGCCGTCCTCTCGGCGTGTCTGATGACGTGGCGGACGGCCACGTGGTTCTGGCCGGACTTCGACAAGTTCCTGACCCTGTGGACGCTCGTGCTCGGGGTACCGACCGCCGCAGGCGTCGCCGTCGTCGTCGTGCTCTCCATCGGCGCACTGGCTCTCGGTGCGTTGAACCTCTTCGAGGGCGGCTCGGGGTCGACCTCGCGGCGGGGTGGCGCGGCAGGGACCGTCGCGCTGCCGGCCGACGACGTCTGACGGATGTCGTTCGTCCTGCTCGCGCTCGGGACGGCAGGGGTATTTGCCGCCGCGGCTCTGTTCACAGCGTGTCTCCGGCCTGCCGGCCTCGTGGCGTACGTGCTCGCGGTGTATCTGCTGGCGACGACCGAGGTCGTCGTCCTCTCGTTGGCGCTCTCGCCGGGGTCGTGGCTGACGCGATCCGTCCTTCTCGTGTCGATCGCGGCGGTCTTCGCGATCGCCGCCTCGGTGTGGTGGTACGCGGGCCGACCTCGGCCTGCCGTCGTGGGCGTCCGAGCAGCCGTGCGCGAGCTCCTCGCGGAGCGAATCCTCCTCGTGCTCTTCGCCCTCGTGGCGGTCGTCTATTCCTACGTCCTCGTCGTCGGCCTCACGGTCCCGCAGTCGATCACCGACACGCTCCAGTACCACCTGCCGCGCGCCGCCTTCTGGAGGCAGCTGCATGCGGTCGCCTACGTGCCCGCCTCGCCTGAGGAGCCGATCAACGCCCATCCGCCGAACGCGGAGATCCAGACGATGGCCTCGATGATCCTGACCGGAGGGGATCGCTACGTGGCCCTCGCACAGTTCCTCGCCGTCGGTGTGACCTCGGTCGGGATCTTCGGGATCGCGCGACGGCTCGGGCTCGACCGCCGAGGGGCCGCGTTCGGAGCTGCGCTGTATCCGACGTTCACGGTCGTCGTACTCCAGGCGTCGACGGCGCTCAACGACCTCGTCGTCGCCGCCCTCCTCGTCTGCGCCGCATTCTTCGTCGCCGGTGCTGCCACCCGCGTCGAGCTCGTGCTCTTCGCGCTCGCGCTCGCGCTCGCGCTGGGAACGAAGCTCTCGACGCTCTTCGCCGTGCCGGTCCTCGTGCTGTTCGCGCTCGCGAGCCAGCCGCGTCGTCGCTGGCTCGGGGTCGCGATCGCCGCCCTGTCGGGCCTCGTCGCCGGGTCGTACTGGTACGTCGTCAACCTCGTCGAGACGGGCAAGCTCGACGGAGGCTTGTCCGACGCGTTCCCGCAGGGCGGCGACGGCACGGTCGACGGCGCGCTCGACGTCATGCGTCGGCTCGCAGCCGATCTCCTGGAGCTCTCCGCGGGCGAGGGGCAGGGACGCCTGCTTCGACCCGACTGGATCGGACTCGCGGTCCTCGCTCTCGCTCTCGTCTGCGCTGCGGTCGCGTGGCGGCGGGGTCGGCGCACGATCGCCGTCGGCAGCGCCGTGCTCGGCGTCTTCGTCCTCGTCGCGGCACCGACCTTCGTCGTGTGGTCGGAGATCGCCTGGCGAGTCGTTCGTCGAGGGGCTGCGACCGTCGGGATCGGTGAGGCGCCCGCCGGCCCGCGCCTCCCCGAGGGCTTCCTCGAGTCGCCGATGCACTCGGCCTACGGCCTCGCGTTCGTGCTTCTCCTCATCGCATCGACCGTCCTCGTCGTGCAGGGCGTTGCCCGCGGGACGCTTCCCCGTGCCGCTCTCGCCGCGCTCGCCGGCATCCCGCTGTTCCTGATCGTCTTCGCGCTCCCGTTCCAGTACGACCCGCAGCGGCTGCGCTTCTTCGCGTTCGTCGCAGCGCTCGCCGCCGCGACCTTCGGAGTCGCGTTGCGCGTGCGTCCCCTGGCCTGGGCCGCCGTCGCGCTGTCGGCCGCCACCACGGTGGTGCTGCTCGGGTACGTCGTTCCCCGCCCGGCGGGGCTCGCGCTGCTGCCCGGGAATCGGGACTCCGAACGTGCCACTCGGTGGTACGTCCAGGGTGAGAGCGGACACTGGAGCGCCGATCCGGATGCATTCCGGTTCCTGCAAGAGCAGGTCCCGCCAGGCTCGACGCTCGCCCTCGACGTCGTCCGGGACACGTACGTCTATCCCGCCTGGAACGCCGGCCTCGACCAGCACGTCGTGTTCGTGCCGAAGGACGGCGCGATTCCGGCAGGCGCCGACTGGCTGGTGGTCGGGCCGAGCAAAGAGCTCGACTCGGAAGGCCTCCCGCCGGCCGCTCTCGTCACCGAGCGTGGCTGGCGGATCTTCGAGCTCGAACGGTGAGCGCAGCGAAGGGCAGCGTCGCTACGCTCCGTCGCATGTGCCGAAACATCAAGACGCTCCACAACTTCGAGCCGCCGGCGACCCCGGCCGAGGTCAATGCCGCGGCGCTGCAGTACGTCCGCAAGGTGAGCGGGTCGACGAAACCGTCGAAGGCGAACGAGGCGGCATTCGCGCGCGCAGTGGCCGAGGTGGCCGCTGCGACGAACAGGCTTCTCGGCGAGCTCGTCACGGCCGCGCCGCCGCGCGACCGCGAGGTCGAGGCAGCGCGGGCCCGCGCCCGTGCGGAGAAGCGCTTCGGGCGCGCCGCCTGAGCGACGGAGCTAGAGCGCCGCGTTCTTCTCGCGCAGGTACGCGAGGTACGGCTCGGGCGAGATCGGGCCGCCGACGGCCCGCTCGATCGTCTCCGCAGGCGTGAGCTTGCGGCCGAGCGAGTAGATGTGCTCCCGCAGCCACTCGTGGAGTGGCGCGAACTCGCCGCGCTCGATCTGCTCCTCGAGGTCGGGCAGCGCCGTGCATGCCCGCTCCCAGATCTGCACGGAGAGCACGCTCCCGAGCAGGTACGTCGGGAAGTAGCCGAAGCTACCGCCCGACCAGTGCGCGTCCTGGAGGACGCCCACCGCGTCGTTCGGCACCGCGATGCCCAGCAGCTCCTCGAAGCGCGTGTTCCACGCGTCTGGCAGGTCTCGCACGGCGAGCCGTCCCGTGATGAGCTCCTGCTCGAGCTCGAAGCGGAGGATGAGGTGGAGCCCGTAGCTCGTCTCGTCGGCGTCGACCCGCACGAACGAGCGGCGGACGCGGTTGACGGCGCGGTGGAAGTCCTCGACCGCGACGTCCCTGAACGCGCTGGGGAACGTCTCCTGCAGACGTGGGAAGAACCACCGCCAGAACGGAAGCGAGCGGCCGACCAGGTTCTCCCAGAGCCTGCTCTGCGACTCGTGCAGCGTCGCCGAGACGCCCGCGGCGAGCGTCGTGCGCTCGAGGGACGGCGAGACGCCCCACTCGTAGAGGCCGTGGCCGCACTCGTGCATCGCCGAGAACAGGGCGTTCAGGTCGACCTCGTCGTAGCGGCTCGTCAGCCGGACGTCGCCGAGCCCGAACGTGATCTCGAACGGGTGGACGGTGGTGTCCAGCCGGAATTGGTCCCACGTCGCGCCGAACGCCTCGCAGAGCTCGCGTGAGAGCGCGTCCTGCGCCGCGGCCGGGAACGGTCCCCGCATGAAGGCGTCCTCCGTCTCGCTCGCGTACTCGGCCACGAGTGCCCGAAGCTCGGGCGCGAGCACGGCGAAGATCTCGCGGATCTCCGAGGTGCGCATGCCGGGCTCGTAGTCCTCGAGGAGCACGTCGTACACGTCGTCGTACGGGGCGAAGCACTCGACGTACTGCTTGCGGAGATCGATGATCCGCTCGAGCCAGGGGGCGAACGAGGCGAAGTCCGACTCCTCGCGTGCCCGAACCCAGGCGTCGTAGGACTGCGCGGCGATCCTCGCGTTCTCGGCGGCGAGCTCTGCCGGCACCCGCCGGGCGCGTTCCCAGTCTCGTTTCGCGACGCGGACGAGGCACGCGTCGTCCGAGTCGTGGGGCAGCTCGGCCGCGTGCGCCTCCAGCTCGTCGACGAGCTCCCCGAAGCGGTCGTCGGCCGCATGAGCGTGGACGATCTCCTCCAGGGTGGCGAGCTGCGCCGCGCGCGTCGACGCCCCACCGGGCGGCATGAAGACCTGCATGTCCCACTCCAGGAGGCCTGCCGTTCGCTTCAAGTCCGTGAGCTTTCCCAGGCGCTCCCTGAGCTCTGCGAGCGCGGCTTCCATCGGGCGCGGACTCTACCCACGGCCGTCTCGGTGGCGGCTCGGCGCTTGCGGTCACGGCCGACCACCGGGGTACACTCGCGCCGTGGCGGACGAGTCGGCCGAGCTCTTCGACGACATCTACCTCGGCCTGCGGGCCGGCGGCGCAGCCCGCAAGCAGCGGCGGGGTGAGCCGCTCTCGGCCGAGGAAGAGGAGGCGATCGGACGGTGGCAGCGCCTCTCGCTGTGGCGCAAGTTCATCGCCATCGGCGCCTTCGCGCTCGGCACGTTCGGTCTCGGGTTCACGGTCGGCGGCCTCATCTTCGGTCGCTGGCGCACCGCTCGACGCTGACGCGCCGCCTCCGTCGCGCAATCCGTTCCTCGAGGACGGGCGAAGGACGGAGGTAAGCGAACGAGGAGGATCGATGCTGAAGACGATCGGGGCCGTCGCGGTCATGGCGCTCGTACTCGCCGGGCTCGCGCTCGCGGCCGTGCAGAAGGACACGTACAGGGTTTCGGCCAGGCTGAATGCGCGCTCGGAGGTGCCGAAGCCGAAGGGCGTTCCCGCGGGGGCGACCGGAAGCTTCACCGGGACCGCCGTCGAGCTCGCGAACGACAAGGGGCGGATCACGTGGAAGCTGACCTTCTCGCACCTCTCGGGTGCGGCGATCGCAGCCCACATCCACCTCGGCAAGCCCGGCAAGGCCGGGCCCGTGGTGCTCGCGCTCTGCGGTCCCTGCAAGAGCGGGCAGAAGGGGACGGGGAGGTTGACGCACGCGCAGCTCTCGAGGCTCGAGGCGGGCGGCGGCTACGTCAACGTCCACACGGCGAAGAACGCCGGCGGCGAGATCCGCGGGCAGCTCAGGCTGTCTGACGACTGACCGCTCGCGGGCAGTCCTGCTGGCTCGGTGAGGAGCGGTGCGCCCGCGGCGCGCCGCTCCCGGCCGGCGAGGCGAGCGGCGCGACCGCGTCCGTGGAACTGTCACCCGGCCGTGCCGACGAGCCCCCCGAGGCACCTCGCGGGAGCCGTGGCGAGGAAGGGTGTCGCGGCCGCTATCGAACGTCTGTTCGCCTGGTTACAATGGCCGGCTCATGGCTCAGAACGACCAGCTCGTCGTCCATGGTGCGCGCGAGCACAACCTGAAGAACGTCACCGTCCGCATCCCGCGCGACGCGCTCGTCTGCGTCACCGGGCTGTCGGGGTCGGGGAAGTCGTCGCTCGCGTTCGACACGATCTACGCCGAGGGGCAGCGCCGCTACGTCGAGTCGCTGTCCGCATACGCGCGCCAGTTCCTGCAGATGATGGAGAAGCCCGACGTCGACTCGATCGACGGCCTCTCGCCGGCGATCTCCATCGACCAGAAGACGACGTCGCGGAACCCGCGCTCGACGGTCGGCACCGTCACGGAGATCTACGACTACCTGCGCCTCCTGTTCGCGCGGATCGGGAGGCCGCACTGCCCCGTCTGCGGCCGGCCGATCGCGGGCCAGTCGCTCGACCAGATCGTCGAGCAGGTGCTTCGGCTGGAGGAAGGCACGCGCTTCACGGTCAACGCACCGGTCGTGCGCGACCGCAAGGGAGAGTTCAAGGACGTCTTCGAGGAGCTCCGCCGCGACGGCTTCACGCGCGTGAAGGTGGACGGCGAGCAGCGGCTGCTCGAAGAGGACATCGTCCTCGACAAGAAGTTCAAGCACACGATCGAGGTGGTCGTCGACCGGCTCGTGATGAAGGCCGACCTGAGGCAACGGCTGACGCAGTCCGTCGAGACCGCGACCTCCCTGGCGGAAGGCCTCGTCGTCGTCGACGTCCTGGATGGCGAGGCGATGACGTTCTCCGAGAATCTCGCCTGCCCCGATCACGGTGTGTCCCTCGCCGAGCTCGAGCCCCGGGTGTTCTCGTTCAACTCGCCGCACGGCGCGTGCCCGCGGTGCACCGGGCTCGGCGCGCAGCTCGAGATCGATCCCGACCTGCTCGTCCCCGACACGTCGATCACGATCGAGGAGGGCGCGCTCGTTCCCTGGACGATCGGCAACCAGGGCTTCTACGACTCGGTCATCGAGGCGATCGCCGACCGGTACGAGATACCGCTCGACGTGCCGTGGCGCGAGCTCACCACCGAGCAGCAGGACCGATTCCTGCACGGGACGGGGGGCGAGAAGATCTTCGTGACCTATCGCAATCGCATGGGCCGCAAGCGCCAGTACACGATGGCGTTCGAGGGCCTTCTGACCAACCTCCAGCGGCGCCATCGCGAGACCGACTCGTCCCACGCGCGCGAGCGGATCGAGGAGTACATGAGCTTCCGTCCGTGCCCCGAGTGCAAGGGGGCCAGACTGAAGCCGGAGGTGCTCGCGGTCACGATCGGCGGGCTCTCGATCCACGGCTTCACGACGATGTCGGTCGCCCGCGCGCTCCGCTTCGTCGACGAGCTCGAGCTGACCAAGACGGAGGAGCTCATCGGGCGGCGCATCCTCAAAGAGGTACGCGAGCGGCTGACCTTCCTCGAGAACGTCGGCGTCGGCTACCTCCAGCTCGACCGGGCGGCGAAGACGCTGTCCGGTGGCGAGGCGCAGCGGCTCCGGCTCGCGACGCAGATCGGCTCGCAGCTCGTCGGCGTCCTGTACATCCTCGACGAGCCGTCGATCGGGCTCCACCAGCGCGACAACGGCCGGCTCATCGACACCCTCGAGCGCCTCCGTGACGTCGGAAACACGGTGCTCGTGGTCGAGCACGACGAGCAGATGATGCGGTCGGCGGACTGGGTCGTGGACCTCGGGCCGGGCGCCGGCGAGCACGGGGGGGAGATCGTCGCCGACGGTACCGCCGACGACGTCGCGTCCACACCGGGCTCGATCACGGGCCAGTTCCTGAGCGGCGAACGCCGCATCCTGGTTCCTCCTCGCCGCGAGGACGACCGCGGCTGGTTCTCGGTGCGCGGGGCGGCGATGCACAACCTGAAAGGGATCGACGTCGACTTCCCGGTCGGCCGCTTCATCGCCGTCACGGGAGTCTCGGGATCGGGCAAGTCCACGCTCGTCAACGAGATCCTCTACAAGGCGCTCGCGAACACCCTCAACAAGATGCGCGTGAAGCCGGGGGAGCACGAGGGCGTGGACGGGATCGAGTGCTTCGACAAGGTCATCGACATCGACCAGACGCCGATCGGGCGGACTCCGCGCTCGAACCCCGCGACGTACACCGATCTCTTCACGCACGTGCGCGAGCTCTACTCGCTCACCCCCGAGGCCAAGGTCCGTGGCTACAAGCCGGGCCGCTTCTCGTTCAACGTGCGGGGCGGTCGTTGTGAGGCGTGCAAGGGCGACGGGACGATCAAGATCGAGATGCACTTCCTGCCCGACGTGTACGTCCCGTGCGAGACCTGCCATGGCAAGCGCTACAACCGCGAGACGCTCGAGGTGCGGTTCAAGGGGAAGTCGATCTCGGATGTCCTCGAGATGTCGGTCGAGGAGGCGCTCGAGTTCTTCGCGAAGATCCCGAAGATCCGGCGGCGACTGCAGACGCTGCACGACGTGGGGCTCGACTACATCAAGCTCGGGCAGCCCGCGACGACCCTCTCCGGCGGTGAGGCGCAGCGCGTGAAGCTCGCCTCCGAGCTCTCGAAGGTCGCGACGGGGAAGACGCTCTACATTCTCGACGAGCCGACGACCGGTCTCCACTTCGCCGACATCGAGAAGCTCCTCGAGGTCTTGCAGCGCCTCGTCGACTCCGGGAACACGGTGCTCGTGATCGAGCACAACCTCGACGTGATCAAGCAGGCGGACTGGATCGTCGACCTCGGCCCGGAGGGTGGAGACGAAGGCGGCGAGGTGATCGCGACGGGGACGCCCGAGGACATCGCCGAGGTCGCCGAGTCCGCGACCGGGCAGTTCCTGCGTGACGTGCTCGCCCAGCGCGCGGCCGTCGCGGCGTAGGCGTCTCCGATCAGGACGCCGCGAAGTAGCCCGGCGAGGTCACGGGCATGGCGTTGTCGATCAGGTAGATCCGCCCCTTGCCGACGAGGACACCCCGCGAGGCTGCCACGACGAGCGGCGAGTAGTAGCCGTCCGGAAAGCGCCACTCCTCCTTGCCGGTGAGCGCGTCGAGCGCGACCGTCTCACGGTTCGTGGTGGCGATGTAGACGCGGCCGTTCGTGACGGTCGGCGATCCGAGGATCTTCCCGGGCAGGTCGACCTCCCAACGCGTACGCCCGGTCATCGCCGACAGGGCGTAGAAGATCCCGCTCGTCGTGCCGACGTACGCGGTCTCGTTCCACATGGCCGCCGAGCCGTAGATCGAGCCCGACAGCCTCCGGCTCCATCGGTGCTCGCCGCTCCGCGCGTCGAACGCCGAGAAGACGCCGTCGATGACGCCGGCGTACACGCGGCCATAGCTCACCGCCGGGGTCGCGTAGTAGCCGCCTTCCGTCCATGATCTCCGGCGCACGAGGCTGCGCAGGTTGAGGAGCACGCGCGCCTCGGCGTCGTCGGCGAACGCGCTGGCGCGCCACTTCAGCTCTCCGCTCCAGCCGTCGAAGCCGTAGATGGTCCGGTCGTACGCCGCGACGTACAGGCGCCGGCCGAGGAGCGCAGGGCTCGACGCGATCTTCGTGTCGACCTGGTAGCTCCATACGAGGTGCCTCCCGGGGCCGAGCTTCATCGCGTAGAT
>DASUFC010000046.1:0-4157 GCA_036274755.1 Gaiellaceae bacterium | reverse complement strand
GTGAGCGCGTAGCCGGTCACGACCCACTCGAGCTGCGAGAGCGACATGCCGAGATCGCGCTCGATCGACGGCAGCGCCACGTTCACGACCGTGTTGTCGAGCATGATCATGAACAGCCCGAGCGAGACCGCCCCGAGCGTCCACCACTTCCGCTGCTCCCCGCCGAACGCTCCGCCGTCGACCGTGCTCGCTGCGTCCATCGTCTTCGCCTCCTCCGGATCGGTTCTCCGAGGGTCGCTGCCCCGCATCGGGCCCCGCGGGGCGCGAACCGGCATCGTGGGGTTCGGCTAGCCACACCGAGCGGACGGAGCGGCGGGTCGGTGGGCTAGAGGAGCACGCGCCGGAGCGCCTCGCGCCACTCGTGTCTCATGTGCTCCACCTCGTCGCTCCTCATGCGCGGCTCGTAGCAGGCGCCGCGGCGGATCAGCGCGGCCACCTCTTCCGGATCCGACCACGTCCCGGCTGCGAGCCCGGCGAGCGCCGCAGCTCCGAGCGCGGTTGCGTCCGCGTCGGCGGCGACTTCGACCGGGCATCCTGCGAGGTCGGCCTGGAGCTGCATCAGGAACCCGTTGGCGGTCGCGCCGCCGTCCGCCCGGAGGACGCCGACCTCGAGCGGGAGTGCGTCGAGGACGTCGACGACCTGGTGCGCCACGGCCTCGAGCGCCGCGCGGACGAGGTGCGCGCGCGTCGTGCCGCGCGTCAACCCGGAGATCAGCCCACGCGCGTCGGGCTGCCACTGCGGCGAGCCGAGCCCCGTCAGCGCCGGGACGAAGGCGACGCCATCGGTTGACTCCACACTCGTCGCGAGCCGCTCGCTCTCCGCCGCCGACCCGATCACGCCGAGACCGTCGCGGAGCCATTGCAGCGCCGCGCCGCCGACGAGCACGGCGCCCTCGGCCGCGTACTGCGGGGCGACGCCCGGCGGGGCCGCTGCGGCCGTCGTCAGCAGCCCCTCCGCCGAGGCCCCGGCGTCCTCGCCGAGGGCGACCAGGACGAACGTCCCGGTTCCGTACGTTGCCTTGGCCTCGCCGGGGGTGAAGCACCCTTGCCCGAAGAGCGCCGCCTGCTGGTCGCCGGCGATCCCGGCGATCGGAACGCGCGCGCCGAGGAACGTCGCCTCGCCGATCAGGCCCGAGGAGCCCACGACCTCGGGCAGCACAGCGCGCTCGACGCGGAACAGCTCGAGCAGCTCGTCGTCCCAGGCGCCGGCCGCGAGGTCGAGGAGCATCGTCCGGGACGCGTTCGTCACGTCCGTGACGTGCGTGCTTCCGGCCGTGAGCTTCCAGACGAGCCAGGAGTCCATCGTGCCGAAGGCGAGCTCACGGGTGGGCAGTTCGGTGCGCGCGAGGATCCACTCCAGCTTCGTCGCAGAGAAGTACGGGTCGGGCACGAGGCCCGTCCGCTCCCGGATCAGCAGCGCCGGCAACTCCGCGCAGCGGTCCGCGGTGCGCCGGTCCTGCCAGACGATCGCGGGATGTACCGGCCTCCCCGTGGCCCGCTCCCAGACGACGGTCGTCTCGCGCTGGTTCGTGATCCCGATCGCGGTGAGGTCGTCCGCGCCGACGCCCGCGTCCGCCAGGGCCGCCGCGGCCGTCTGCTCGACGCTCGCCCAGATCTGGTCAGGATCGTGCTCGACCCAGCCCGGCCGCGGGAACGACTGCCGGATCTCGCGGTACCCGCGGCCGACCGCCCGGAGCCGGTCGTCGACGACGAGGCAGGTCGTTCCCGTCGTCCCCTGGTCGATCGCGAGGATCAGGGCGTGCGCTCGACGCTCGACCGGGTGCGCATCGCCCGAGGCTACTCCGGAGCGCCGCCGCGCGTGGGGCGTGTGGGCCGAGACGACCGGCACCATGGCGCTGAACGGTGCAATCACTCGAACGAGGGATGGTGTCGCGCACTGCGCTTCGTCAGAACGTGCGTATCGGCACCTGAGGTGAAGGGGGGATCCGGTGGCTGCGGCACAGCTCGAGGAGGTCGGCCCCGTCGAGATCGACCATGTCCGGCGCTGGCGGTTCGACGAGCTCCTGCGGGCCGGGTACGACATCGCGGACGCGGCCGACGTCGCGTTGCGCACCGACATCGACCTGCACTGGGCGATGCGCCTGGTGCAGCGGGGCTGCCCGAGCGCGACCGCTGCGCGGATCGCGCTGTAGGCGCCCTACACGACGCGTCCGCGCCGTTCGGGGGAGCGGCGCGGACGCATCCGTCTCGAGGGCGATGAGTTCGCGGCGGGCGATCGGTCGTATCGGGAAGACTGACCCGAGCGACGAGAGGAGCATCCCGTGCCGAAGATCACGCCGTGTCTGTGGTTCGACACTCAGGGCGAGGAGGCCGCCGAGTTCTACACGTCGATCTTCCCGAACTCGCGGATCGTCGACGTCTCGCACTACGGCTCGGCGGGGCCGCGCGAGGCCGGCACCGTGATGGTGGTGAAGTTCGAGCTCGACGGCCAGGAGCTCGTCGCGCTCAACGGCGGCCCCGACTTCACGTTCGACGAGGCGATCTCGTTCCAGATCGACTGCGCCGACCAGGAGGAGGTCGACCGCTACTCCGAGGCGCTCACCGACGGCGGCGAGCAGGGGCCGTGCGGGTGGGTGAAGGACCGCTTCGGGCTCTCGTGGCAGGTCGTCCCTGCGCGGCTGATCGAGCTGATCGGGGACCAGGACACGGAGCGCGGGCAGCGCGCGATGGCGGCGATGCTCGAGATGCGGAAGATCGACATCGCCGCCGTGGAGGCAGCCGCCGACGCCCAATAGGTGGCACTTGTCGAGCAAAGTGACACAGCTGCGTTTCTGTGTCACAATGGGTGCGTGGACACCATCGCCTACCGCGCGCGCGTAGGCCCGAAAGGGCGCATCGTCGTCCCGGCGCCGATCCGGCGCGAGCTCGCGCTCGAGGAAGGGGTGGAGGTCGTCGTTCGGGTGGACAACGGCAGGATGGTCGTCGAGTCGCGCGCGGATGCGCTCGAACGACTCCGCGCGGTCGTCCGCGAGGCCGTGCCGTCGTCGTCGAGCCTCGTCGACGAGCTCCTCGCGGCTCGGCGGATCGAAGCCGAGCGCGAGCGGCCGTCGTGAGCAGGGTCGTGCTGGACGCGTCCGCCGTGCTCGCACTTCTGCAGGATGAGCCTGGTGCGAGTGAGGTCGAGCGCCATCTCGGCCAGGCCGTCATCTCCACGGTCAACTGGGCGGAGGTCGCGGGAGCGCTCGCGGCTCGAGGTCTTCCGCCCGCGCCGGTCCGGGTGGCTGTGGAAGCCCTTGGCATCGACGTCGAGCCATTCGATGTCGAAGCCGCGGACGAGACCGGCTCCCTCTGGACGGCGACGCGCGACAAGGGCATCTCGCTTGCCGACCGCGCGTGCCTCGCCGTTGGTCGAGTCCTCGAGCTGCCGGTTGTCACCGCGGACCGCGACTGGCTCGAGCTCGACGTCGGCGTCGACGTCCGGTGCATCCGCTGACATAAGACGCCGCCGGTCGAGGGCCGATACTGATCGTGTGCGCCTTCGCTCCGACGGCACCCTTCGGCTCTCGCCCTCCGACCTCTCGGCCCACCTCGCCTGCCCGCATCTGACGACGCTCTCGCTCGAGGTTCTCCGGGAGGAGCGCGAGCAGCCGCACGTCGACGACACGCACCGCGACCTCATCTTCCGGAAGGGCCGCGAGCACGAGGCGGCGTACCTCGAGCGGCTCGAGCGCGAGGGCCGCTCGATCGTTCGAATCCCGACCTACGACGACGAGAACTTCGACGCCGACGTGGCGCGGAGGCTCACGGAGGAGGCCGTGCGCGACCGCGCAGCCGACGTCGTCTACCAGCCGTACCTCGAGAGCGAGGACGGCCGCTGGCACGGCTTCGCGGACTTCCTCGAGAGGACGCCGGAGGGAACCTACGAGCCGGTCGACACGAAGCTCGCGCGGTCGGCCAAGCCCGCGCACGTGCTTCAGCTCCTCTTCTACGCGGAGGTCGTCGAACGGCTGCAGGATGCGCCGGTCGAGCGCGTGCACGTCGAGAACGGCCGCGGGGAGCGGGAGAGCTTCCGCGTCGCCGAGCTCCACGCCTACTACCGCCGCGTGCGCGGGCGGTTCCTCTCGTCGCTCGAGCGGAAGGACGAGACGTACCCGTGGCCCTGCGGGCATTGCGGGATCTGCGACTTTCGGAACGTC
>DASUFC010000045.1:0-6537 GCA_036274755.1 Gaiellaceae bacterium | reverse complement strand
GGCGCTCCACGACCCCGGAGTCGAGCGCCCAGGTGACGAGCGCGATCGTCCCGTGGCCGCACGCCGTCGAGTAGCCGGCGTTGTGGAAGAAGACGACGCCGAGATCGGCGCCCGCCTCGGGCTCGACGACGTGGCACCCGTACATGTCTGCGTGCCCGCGCGGCTCGTGGACGAGGAGCCGGCGGACGTGATCCAGCCGGTCGTGCGCGTCGCGCCGCTTCTGGAGGATCGTGTCGCCGCGCAACGCGTCCACACCGCCCGTGACGATCCGGAACGGCTCGCCCGCGGTGTGGTAGTCGACCGTACGAATCTCCACCCCCTCGACCCTAGCGGCGACCGCCCCTGGAACACATCCGGCCGCGAAGTCGGCCGGCTTCAGGGGTTTTCGCGATCAGGGATCCGCGTGAGCGGATTTCTGATCTGCGAGCAAGCAGAGCCGAGGCGTCGAGGATCCGTCGTCGTGCGTGGACCCCCGGCGCCTCGTGATTCGAGTACCGCCCGACAGGGAGTTGCCGCAGCGGTGTGGTAGGGCGCGTCGTTCGTCGCCGCGGCGACGTCTCCTTCCGGCCTAACGCCCCTTGAACTCGGGCGCGCGCTTGGCCAGGAAGGCCTGGACGCCCTCCCCGAAGTCCTCGGTCTGCGTCGCCGCCTGCTGCAGCTCCGCCTCGAGTGAGAGCTGGGTGTCGAGCGATGCCGTGTACGCGTGCTCGAACAGCCGCTTCGTCATCGCGACGGCCCGCGTCGGAAGCGACGCGTACCAGCGGCCGAGGTCGGCCACGCGTTCGGCGAACGCCTCCTCCGCGGCCACCTCGGACACGAGACCCCAGGCAAGCGCTTCGTCGGCCGACAGCCGGCGGTTCGAGACCATCCACTCGAAGGCCCGCGTGAACCCGAGCAACCGGTGGATGAACCAGGTGCTCCCCGCATCGGGCACGAGGCCGATCCCGATGAAGCCCGGAACGAACGTCGCGTTCGACGAGCCGATCCGCACGTCGCAGGCGCATGCGAGGGAGAGCCCCGCGCCCGCGACGGGACCGTTCACGGCGCCGATGACCGGCTTCTCGAGCGAGCGGATCGCGCGCACGTTGGGGTGATAGGTCTGCTCGAGCGCCTCCCGCACGCCGCCCGGCAGCGACGAGAACTCCCGCAGGTCCTGACCTGAGCAGAAGCCGCGTCCCGCACCGGTGAGCACGACCGCCCGGATCTCCGGGTCGGCGGCCTCGCGCAGCGCCGCGGCGAGCCCGTCGTGCATCGCCCGGTTGATCGCGTTGTAGACGTCCGGCCGGTTGAGCGTGATGGTGAGAACCGCGCCGTCGCGCGAGCTCAGGACCTCGTCAGCCATCGGGCGTCTCCTTTCTGGAATCGAGGAACGCGCGCACGGCGTCCTGCGCTTCGTCGCCGAGCATGGACATGGAGAGCCAGTCACGAGCGTGACCCACGGTCTGGTGCCACGCGAGGTCGCGCCAGACATTGAGCTGCTGCTTCGCGTAACGGGTCGTCTGCGGCAGGCGCGCGGCGAGCTTCTCGGCCCACTCGTCGACCGCGGCGTCCAGCTCGGCTTCGGGGACGGCACGGTTGACGAGGCCCCACTCCGCCGCCTGCCCGGCGGGGATCTCGTCGCAGAGAAAGACGATCTCGCGCGCGCGTCGATCGCCGACCATGAGCTGGAGCCACTGCGTCGCGCCCCCGGCCGGGACCGAGCCGTGCTGGAGGCCGACGTGCCGGATGAACGCGGTGTCGACCATCACGGCGAGGTCGCAGGCCATCTGCAACTCGTTGCCGCCCCCGACCGCGATGCCGTTGATGCGCGCGATCGTCGGCTTGCCGATCTCGCGCAGGCGGTCGTGCATGTCCTTGAACGCTCCGAACCACTTCCAGTACTCGCTCGAGTTCCCGAGGAGGTCCTCGCCCCACGAGCGCAGGTCGGCGCCGACGCAGAAGGCGCGCCCGGTACCGGTGACGACGACGACGCGCACGTGGTCGTCCCACGAGGCGTCCTCGCATGCCCGCGCGATCTCGCGGAGCATCCGGAAGTCGAACGCGTTCAGGACGTCGGGCCGGTTCAGCCGGATCGTCGCGCGCGGCGGCGCCTTCTCGTAGACGATCGTCTCGAACCCGAGCTCGCTCGGGTCGAGCGGCCTCGGATGTGTCGGCTCGGTCACTCGACCGAGACGAAGTGAACGGTCATCGGGATCCCCATGGCCATCGCGTCCTTGCCCGCCGCTGCAAATGCCTCCGAGTTGGCTGCAGCCTTGAACGACTCCATGTCGTCCCACTCGAACTCAGCGTAGTACTTGAACGACGGCTCACCGAACGGCGACCCGAAGACCTTGCCGTGGCGGAACGCCGAGCATTCGACTCTGGCGCTGTACTCCGCGTTGTGCTGCGCGTAGCGTTCGGGATCGGGCTCGGACTCGTACTGGACGATCGCGCGAATCACGTCTGCTCCTTCGTCGATGACGCCGGGCAGCGTATAGCGTCCTCGCCGTGAGCTCGACCGCCTTCGCCGCCATGCTCGCGTTCACGGCGGGGCTCGGCGGAGCGGTTCAGATCGCGGTGCAGGGCAGGCTCGGAGACCGCGTCGGGTCGATCGAGGCCATGGCGACCGCGTCGCTCGTCGGCGCACTGCTCGCGCTGGTCGTGCTGCTGCTGGTCACGCGGTCCCTGTCCGGGATCGGCGACGCGTTCGCGTCACCGAAGTGGATGCTCCTCGGCGGCGTCATGAGCGCGTTGATCATCCTCGCGATCACGATCGCCGGCCCACGCATCGGCATCGTCGCCACGACCTCGGTGCTGATCGCAGCGCAGTTCGGGCTCGCGACGCTGATCGACCGACTCGGCTGGTTCGGCGTCGAGCAGATCGCCGTGAGCTGGACGCGCGTGCTCGGCCTCGCCTTCCTGGCGGTCGGCGCGATCCTCACGCTGCGACGATGACGTCCGTGCTCGACGGGCTCGAGCCCGCGCCCCTGTGGGAGCGCTTCTCCGAGCTGACCCGCATCGCGCGGCCACCCAAGCACGAGGAGCTCGCGGCCGAGCACGTTCGCGCGTGGGCCGAGAGCCGCGGGTATGAGGCGAGCGGCGACGCGGAGGGGAACGTCGTCGTCCGCGTGCCGGCCTCGAGGGGGCGGGAGGACGCCGGCATCGTCGTCCTCCAGTCCCACCTCGACATGGTCTGCGAGCGCGACCCGGACAGCCCGTTCGACCCGCGCGAGGGACGGATCGACGTGCAGGTCGACGGCGACTGGGTCCTCGCCGACGGGACGACGCTCGGCGCCGACAACGGGATCGGGGTTGCCGCGGCGATGGCCGTGGCCGACGACCCGGGCGTCGCGCACGGGCCGCTCGAGCTCCTCTTCACCGTCTCGGAGGAGCAGGGCCTCGACGGCGCGAAGGCGCTCGACCCGTCCCTCGTGTCGGGGCGCGTGCTCCTCAACCTCGACGGGACGAGCGACGAGTCGCTCACCGTAGGCTGTGCGGGCAGCGACCACACGTTCGTTCGGCTTCCGCTCGAGCCGGCGGCCGTGGACGGGGAAGGCGTCGTCCTCGAGGTCACGCTGTCGGGCGCAAGGGGCGGTCACTCCGGGGGCGACATCGCCGTCGGCCGCGCGAATGCGATCACGGTGCTCGGCCGCGTGCTCGCGGCGGCATGCGAGGCAGCTCCGTTCCGGCTCGCCCGTTTCGAGGGGGGCGTGAGCCGCAACGCGATCCCTCGAGCCGCGAGCGCGATCGTCGTGGTTGCCGACGAGGACGAGGGCGCGTTCCGCGCGGCCGTGCAGGCGGAGCTCGCCGCAGTCGTGCGTCAGTACGCCGGCACCGACGACGGTCTGGCAGTCGAACTGGCGGCGGCGGAGACGCGTGTGGCGCCCGACGTCGAGACGACGCGCCGTGCCCTCGATCTCGTGAACGCGCTGCCCACGGGCGTCGTGGCGATGACTCCGTCGCTCCCGGGAGTGGTCGCGACGAGCATCAGCCTCACCGTCGCCGAGACGGAGAACGACGTGCTCGTACTCGCCTCGATGGCGCGGAGCTCGAACGCCTCGGCGCTCGACGAGCTGCTTCAGCGCCTCGCATCGATCGCGCGTCTCGGAGGTGCCACGATCGAGGCGCGTCGCTCGTACCCGCCGTGGGAGCCGCAGCTCGACTCGCACACGCTCGCGACCGCGACCGCGACGTTCGAGCGCCTCTTCGGCAGCCCGCCCGGGCTCGCCGTCGTCCATGGCGGGCTCGAGTGCGCCGTCCTCGGTCAGAAGCTCGCCGGGGTGGAGATGGTCTCGATCGGACCCGAGATCGTCGGCCCGCATGCCCCCGGAGAGAAGGTGCGGATCACGAGCGTGCAGCGCTTCTATCGACTGCTCGGCGCGCTGCTCACCGACCTCTCGCGTTAGGCGACGCTCGCCCGAAGCTCTTCGGCCTCCCGAACGAAACGCGGCGCGTCGACCGAGCGATAGAAGGCGAGCACCTTGGGCAGCAGCTCGTCGATGTCGTCACCTCGTCCTTCGGACGCAAGCTGGCGAAGGGCCGAGAGACGCACGCGAGCCGCGAAACTGAGGTCCCCGATTCGCTCGAGGCGATCGGCTGCCTCGACGAGGCGTCCGTCCGCGATCGCCTGCGAGACCTCGTGCCAGGGAAGCGGCCCGTCGACCTTCATGGACGAGGCAAGATCGAACAGCTCGAGCTCGACGTACATCAGGGTCAGAAGGGGCACACCTGACGGATACATCAGGCGGGGATCGAGCTTGAATTCGCGGATCTCGCGCACGGCTTCGACCCGCTCGTCGTCTCGATTCGCGGCCTGGGCGACGACGGCCCGTTGGCAGAGAAGGACCTGCAGCGCGAGCGCCACATCGGCGTCTGGCTGGCTAGCGCGGAGGATGCCGAGCGCTCGATCGCACACGGCGAGGGCTCGGTCGAGCTCGTCCCGTGCCCACAACATCTCCGAAGCGAAAAAAGCAGCCCACTCCGAGTCCGAGGACTCAGGGTCGTGGTCGTTGACGCTCGCGATGCGATCCCAAGCCTCCTGCCAGCGGCCGGCCCCGAAGTCCGAGCCCGCGAGCATGTCGACGAAACCGATGAGAGGTGTGGCCCCGAGCCGCTCGGCGAAGGCGGATGCCTCTTGGAGCGTCGCGTCGGACTTCGCGAGCAGCCCGGCGTTGTCGTAGCAGCTGATGAGGTTGTTGTAGATGCGGAGGATCTCGAATGCCGAGCAGTGCTCGCGCCCGATCCGGAGACTCTCCTCGAGGTCCGACACGCCGCCGACGTCCCAAAGCCCGATTCGCGCAACGCCGATCGTGTTCAGGCAGTGCGCTTCGAGGTCGCGCAGTCCGAGCCGGCGGGCGGCCGCGAGCGCAATCTCTGCAGTCCGGGTCGCTTCGTCGTACTCGAGTGCAAGCACTGCGAGAAGTCGCGCGTAGTTGGCGATGACGTACGTCTTGGCGCGGCCTTCGCGACGATCGGCCAGAAGCGTCGTAGCGGAATGCGCGCGTTCGAGCGCATCGGCGCCTCGGCCGGCGCTGCGAAGGGACAGGGCGCCCAGCGACTGCGCTTCAGCCGCTGCGTCGAGCTCCCCTGCCTCGAGCAGAGCCTGGTACGCCTCCTCGAAGGGGACGACGTCCGAGTCGTCGATTCCGGCCTGCACGGCTCGAGCCCGCCTCAACAGCAGCGCGGGGCGCTCGTGGTCCGTGCCGGGCCAAAGCTCGAGCGCCTGCTCGTACAAGCGAGCGGCCGGACGATAGGCGCTGAGATCGAACGCGCGATCTGCCGCGTCGCGGAAGGCGATCCGCGCAGGCTCCTCCAGTGCAGTCGTCTCGAGCCGTGCAGCGCGAGCGAGCGACAACGCCGCGCCGTAGTGATGCGCGCGCAATTCGGCAGTCTCCTCGGGACTCGCTGCGGATGCGATCCATTCGGCCGCCAGCCGGTGCTTCTCACTGCGGGCGACACGCGGTATCTGCCCGTACGCGACATCGCCGACGAGCAGGTGCTGAAACGTGTACTCCGTCTGCCCCGATAGCGATGTCGCGCGCTCTCTGCGTATGAATCCCTTTCGCTCCAGAGCGTGGAGTTCGACCTCGACGGTCCGTCGGTCGACCCCGGAGATCGCCGCGGATGCATCGAGCCAGAACGCGCGACCGACGACGGATGCATCCTGAAGGTGAACCTTCTGTTGCGGCGAGAGCAGGTCGATTCGTGCGGCAATGAGGCCCTGCACCGTCTCGGGTACTTGGATCCCGTCGACGTGATCCTGGACGAGGAGCGCAAACTGCTCGGCATAGAGAGGGTTGCCTCCTGCACGGACGAGGAGCGCGCTCCGGATCTCGGCCTCGACGACCGCCCGACCGACGAGGCTCGCGACGAGCGCTCCTGTCTCCTCGTCGCTGAGCGGTGCGAGCGAGATCGTCGTCGCGTTCGTCTTGCCGCCGCCCCACGCCGGCCGCTGCTCGAGCAGCTCGGGTCGCGTCGTGGCGACGACCAGAAGCGGGACACCGGTCGACCACTCGACGAGGTGATCGACGAAGTCGAGGAGCGCGTCGTCCGCCCAGT
>DASUFC010000044.1:0-34913 GCA_036274755.1 Gaiellaceae bacterium | reverse complement strand
ACTACGGGACCTGGGAGCACCGGGGCCGACGTTGCAGCCGGTCGTCTTCGGAAGGCCTGCCACGGGCCAGGCGCTCGAGGCGCTCAGCGGCATCTGGTCCGGCGCTGGCCTCGAGGTGACGTATCAGTGGGAGCGCTGCGGCACTGTCGGATGCGCGGCGATTCCCGGAGCGACGGGATCGACGTACGAGCCGGGAGCGGCCGACGCCGGGGAGCGGCTACGCGTCGTCGAGAGCGCACGCGTGGGGACGAGCGCCTCCGCGCTGACGGGACCCGTCGAGAGCACGCCGCGAGTCGTCGACCGTCCGTCGGTCGCCGGCGCGCCGAGAATCGGCAACCGGCTCCGCGCCCGGCCGGGACGCTGGACGGGCGAGAACCTCACCCTCGTCGTCGAGTGGCAGCGTTGCGCTCCGCGCTGCTCCTCGATCGGGACGGGCCCGACACACCGCGTGCGCGCGAACGAGCGCGGCGCCCGTTTCCGGATCCATGTGCGTGCGATCAACTCCGTCGGCACCTCGAACGCCGTCAGCGACCGCACGCGGCCGGCACGGTAGCTACGCCGTGTCGCGAAAGCGCGCGGCGAGGACCTCGATCAGCGCAACCGCAGCACCCGGATCGGCCTCGAGCGCCGACAGCAGCTGCTGCCTCGAGACGGCGATCGTGCGAACGGGACCGACCGCGTGGATGTCGGCGATGCGCCCCGACCCCGGATCGAGCACCTCGATCTCGCCGACGAGCTCGCCCGGTCCCAGCGTGGTCGAGAAGCCGGGCCGCTGCACCCGCACGGATCCCTCGACGACGAGCATGAGGTCGCAGCCCTCGTCGCCGATCTCCATCAGGGCCTCCCCGTCTGCGTAGATCCGCTCCTCGCCCACGGCGAGGATCGGGTCCAGGAGCTCGCGAGGAAGGAGCGAAAACACCTGCGGATCCGGGACGAGACGCTCGTAACGGCCGCCGTGGAAGAGGAGCGGACGGCCGGACCCGTAGCGGGCGAACTCGACCTGCCCCAGGAACAGCGAGTGGTCGCCGCCCCAGTACGAGCGCACGACGCGTGCGACGAGGTGCGCCAGCGCGCCGTCGACGAGCGGCGTCTCGTGGACGACCTCGAACACCGCCTCCGGGAGCTCGTCGGCGACGCGCCCCGCGAAACGGTCTGACAGGCCCGTCTGCCGAGCCTCGAGGACGCTCACGCCGAAGCGCGTGCCCTCGTGCAACAGCGAGCCCATACGCGCACGTCGGTCGATCGAGATGAGCACGAGGGGCGGCTGCAAGGAGACGGACATGAACGCGTTCGCCGTCATCCCGTGTACCTGCTCGCCGACCCGAGTCGTGAGCACGGTCACCCCGGTCGCGAACATCCCGAGGGTCCGCCGGAAGGCAACGGCGGGGTCGCCCTCGAGGCCTTCGCCGAGCTCGAGCGCGGATGTCGCAGGGGCGGCGTCGAATGACGCGCCGAATGCCTCCGGCGCCGAGATCGCGCCGCCGATGTCGACCTCGAACTCCTGCGGGCGCGACGGCTCCATGGCGGGATTCTGAACGACGCGCGTCACGAGAGAGGCGGCCGAAGCCGCCTCTTCTCGAACCGATGCGCGCTCGGCGCTATGCCGTCCGCATCTCGTCGGCGAGGAGAGCCGCGACACGCTCGTCCGGCATCGTCGGCGTGTCCTCCCTCCAGTGCGGGGTCTCCTTGTCCTGGACGATGCGGCGGAAGAGGAAGAGCAGGATCCCGATGACGAGCACCGCGACACCGATGACCTTCTCCTTCGTGTCGCCGTAGCCACCCGCGGCGACCTGCATCCATCCGAATCCCACGACCGTGAGGATCCCGCACCACACCGCGAGGATCAGCGCGATCGGAGACCAGATCCCGCCGAGCTTGATGGGGCGCGGCCAGTCGGGCCTCGTCCTCCGCAGGATCACGTACCCGGAGAGCGCGAACATGTGGGCGAGCACGTAACCGAGGTTCGACGCCGCGAGCACGCCGAAGATGTTCCCGATGAAGAGGACGAACAGGATGTTGACGAACATGTCGACCGTCATCGCGTTGCCGGGCACGTGGTACCGGTTGAGCTGCCCGAGCTGCTTGATCGTCATGCCGGCGCGTGAGATGCCGTAGAGCGCTCTACCGCCGTCGGCCGTTGCCGTGTTCATCGTGATGATGAACGCGGCGACGAGACAGACGACGAAGAAGTCCGTCAGCGCCGTCGAGTCGACGATCGCATTCATCGCCCCGACGTAGTCGTAAGCGCTCACGAGCTCCGGCGTGCCACCGCCGACGAATCCGATCGGCAGGAGGATGTAGACGACGAGCGAGAAGAGCGCGGCCGACCGCAGGGCGAGCTTCGTGTCGCGCGCCGTGTCCCGGTACTCGGGCGCGAAGGTCGCGCAGACGTCCACCCCCCATGCCGACCAGCACATCAACCACAACCAGACGAGCGAGAGCTGGAGCCCACCCCAAGCGGGATCCGTCGCCTTGATCGTGTTGTCGAGGTTCGCGCTGTCGAAGCTGCCGTTGATGAACGGCAGGATCATCATCACGAAGAGGGGGATCATCAGCAGAATGCCCGCGAGGTAGCCGAACGTCACGCCGACGCGCGCGCCGCGGACGTTGAACAGCCAGACGGCGAGGATGAGGCCGATCGCGATCAGCTGGGGTAAGCCGACCTTCACCGTTCCCGTCGAGAAGTAGCCGGTGACGTCGGGGTTGTTGTCCGCGCCGCCGAACGGCTCACCAGGGAACCAGGCGCCCTGGATGATCTGACCGATGAAGATGCCGTTCACCGAGAGGACCACGGACCATCCGATCCAGTAGCCGAACGTCGCAACCGGACCGATCAGCGTCGAGTACTTGCGCCACGCCTCGTGCGCGTACAGCGCGAGACCGCCCGACTTGTCCGGGAACATCGACGCGAGCTCGGAGTAGATCGTGTTGATGAAGACGGCGACGAACGCCGAGATGCCCCAGAGGAGCGCAGCACCCCAGCCGCCGAGGTCACCGACGGAATAGCCCAGGGACCCGAGCAGGAACCCCGGGTTCGCGAGCGCGATCACGAATCCGTCGTACCAGCGAAGCGTCTTGAGCAGCTGTCGTTCTTCGACTACCGCTGTCGCCACGTGCCACCTCCATCCAGCGCTCGAATATCGACCCGATCGGTCGGCCGCGTGCGACCGTAACACGACACCGGAGCGATTCCAAACGGCACGGCGGGGATACGATCGGCGCGTGCGTGAGCCGCCGATCACCGTGACGTGCGACTGCGGCCAGGTGACCTATCTGCGCTACGGAGATCGCTGGACGTGCCCGACCTGCGGGAAGACGTGGAACACGTCACAGATCCCGAAGGACGACTACGCGACCCTCCTTCGGAGCGTCCGCCGGTACCGCTGGATCGCGCTCGGGCCGCCGATCGCGCTCGCAGCCGTCCTCGTCCCGCTCGCGATCGTCGCGGGCTTCCAGTACGGCCTGCTGCTCTTCGTCTTCGTGTTCGCGTATGCCGTCTTCGTGATCCCCAAGGTGCGCGAGCGCGCGAGCCGCGACGTGGCCGAGAGCGCCCGGAGCTGGAGCCTGAGCCCGGAATGACCGTCGCCGACCGGAACCGGACCGTCTCGAGCTCGCGCCCGGCGGCCTCGAGCGGCCGGCCGGTCATGCTCGTGACCTTCGACGTGCCCGTGGATCCCCGCGCGGCGGAGCTTGCGGTCGATGCGGCCATCGAGTCCGGTCAGGCGCTCCTCGTCGTCAACGTGGTCGACATGCCGATCCGCCCGATGACGGCCTCGTGGGGCCAGGAGGTCGTTGTGACGGAGGACGTCGACGACTCATTGCGCGCGCCCGCCGAGCTCGCGCGCTCGCTCGCCGTGGCGGTCGAGCGGATCCGGCTCGTCAGCCCGCGCCCGCTCACGGCCCTCCTCGAGCTCGTCTCCGAGCGACTCCCGGGGCTCCTCGTGGTAGGCCCGGATCGCAGCCGCATCGGCAGGTGGCGCTTCCGTCGCGCGGAACGCCGCATCCGCCGCTCAGCGCCATGCCTCGTCTGGACGGGCGACCCCGAGCTTCCGTAGCCCACACGCCAACGTCACAATTCAGCGCCGATTTGCACGGCGGTGCCTGACACCGAGTGTTAAGAACGCAACATTCCCCCGCTCGGCCACAGGGCTTGCGCGGAACACGGGGTCGACCCGGTGTCAGACACGGCATGGGACCGTCCCTTCCGGACGCCACTCGCCTGTCCGTAGTTCACACGCTTGCATCGGAGCGCGAACGTCGTAGTGTTCCCCGTTGCCAGCCGAACGAACCAGAGGAGGGAGCATGAAGACGATCGTGGTGGGGTATGACGGCACCGAGGCCTCGGACCGCGCGCTCGGGCGTGCCGGAGATCTCGCCGCGGCCTTCGAGTCGAACGTGATCCTCACGAGCGTCTCCCCCGTGATGACCGGAGCGGCTCACGGCGGCGGCTCGGTCGATCCGACCGACCCTCCCGAGGAGCACGAGGCGCTGCTCGAGCGCGCGAAGGGGACGCTCGCGGGACGCGGCATCGTCGCCGAGACCGTCCTCGCGACGGGAGATCCGGCCGAGGCGATCGTGCAGCTCGCCGAGCAACGCTCGGCCGACCTCATCGTCGTCGGAACGCGCGAGCCCGGCTTCTGGGAGCGCGTGCTCGGGCACAGCGTGAGCGCGGCCGTGCAGAGGCACGCGCGCTGCGACGTGCTGATCGTCCATTAGGCGCGCAATGGATCCCTGAAGCAGGCCGCTTCGCGTCCGGGGCGTCGTGACTGACCAGCCGCGCGCAATACTGGCATCAGGCGTTGGTATGGTCTGCACGAGGCAATAGCGTTGCATAGGAGGCAACAGTGAGCGTTCCCGCATCGTCGCCCTACGTCGTGATCGGCGCCGGCATCCACGGCCTCTCGACGGCCTACCACCTCGCGAAGGAGCTGCGCACTCGCGGCGCGGGCTCCGGCGCCGACGTCGTCGTCCTCGAGAAGTCGGCTCCCGGGGCCGGCGCGAGCGGGATCGCGTGCGGCGTGGTCCGCAACAACTACTTCCAGCCCGCGATGAGTGAGCTCATGCAGGCGTGCGTCGAGGTGTGGGAGTCCGACCCCGAGGCGTACCACTACAACTCGGTCGGCTACATCGCGCTCGGCGCGAGCCGCCAGGAGGAGGACCTCGCCGCGACGTTCGAGCGCCAGGAGCGGATCGGCTATCGCTCGGAGCTCGTCACGGGCGGGGCCGAGGTCGACGCACACATGAAGGCGCTCTTCCCAGACTGGCGCGCGCAGGGCGTCACCGTCTGCCTGCACGAGCACCAGGGCGGCTTCGCCTTCAACGTCGAGTCCGTCCTGGGCCTCCGCGCCAAGTGCGAGTCCGAGGGCGTCACGATCCACGAGCAGGTGGAGGTCACCGGTTTCGCATCCCGCGACGACGGTTCCGTGTCCTCGGTCCTCACGAGCCAGGGCGAGGTCGAGGTCGGCGAGCAGGTCGTCGTCGCACCCGGGCCGTGGGCGGCAACATTCTGGTCGCTGCTCGGGCAGCCGGACACGATCGACATCCGAACGTCGTCGGGAGAGGTCGTCCGCGACCGCCCGATGTGGACGTACTGGAACCTCCAGGAGGGCGAGATCACCGTCGATCCGCTGATGTTCGCCACCGCGGACGGCGGCGCTCCACCCGTCATCCACCTCGACACCGATGCCCCGCTGTACACGGACGAGGGCGAGCTCGTGACGGACGAGCTCTGGGGCATCTACTTCAAGCGCGACCGCCACGGCGTCCAGGGCGGCGCGTCACCGCTCGTGGTCGATGGAGACGTCGAGCTCGACCCCTATCCCTCGACGACCGACGTCGACCCGACGTTCCCCGACATGTGGTGTGCCGCGCTGTCGCACTCGATGAGCCGCTTCGAAGGCTGCCGCGCGCAGTACAAGCTTGCGCGTTCCGGCGGGGTCGGCGCGTTCACGGCGGACAACTTCCCGGTCTTCGACTACGTGCGCCCGAACGTCTACGGGATCTTCGACTCGAACCACGGGTACAAGATGATCGGTGTGGGCAAAGAGGTGGCGGCCGTCGTCCTCGGCGACCACTCGCGCCTGCTCTACCCGTTCCGGTTCGAGCGCTTCGAGACCGGCGACCTCCACCCCGTGTCGAGCTCGCCGTATCCCTGGTCGTAGCGAGCGACCGCCTAGGCGCGCGTTCCGGGAGTGCCCGTGAAGATGCGCTCGAGCGCAGCCCCGTCCTCCGGCTGCGCGTAGACGTGCACGCGGTCGCCTGACGCGAGGACGAGCTTGTCGTCGATCGGCCGGGGCCGTCCGTCGCGGATGAGGACGCCGAGCCACGCACGCTCCCCGAGCGGGAGCTCGCGGATCCGTCGGCCGTTGGCGAACGAGCGCTCGGCGACGACGAAGTCGCGCACCTCGGCGAGGTCGTGGTCGATACGCCGGAACCGGATCCGAAGGCGGCGCGCGACGTACGGCACGGTCGACCCCTGCACGATGACGGAGAACAGCACGACGACGAACACGATCCCGTAGATGCTCGCGGCGTCTTCGACCCCGGCCAGCAGCGTGAGCGCCCCGAGGAGAATCGGGACCGCGCCCTTCAGTCCGCCCCAGGACATGAAGAGGCGCTCGCCGCGCGTGAGGCGCTCGGGAAGAAGGAGCGGGACCACGACGAGGGGCCGCACGAGGAACGCGAGGATGACCGCGAGCACGAGCCCGTCCGCCACCGTCCCGAGCGCGAGATCCGCTTCGGTGATCGTGACCCCGAGCGCGATGAAGACCGCAATCTCGGCGAGGACGCCGATCGACGAGAGGAAGCTCTCGATCTCGCCCTTGCGCAGCACCGAGGCGTCGCCGAGCAGGACGCCGGCGACGAACGCGGCCAGGAAGCCCGAGCCGCCCGCGACGGTGGCGATGCCGAAGACGATCCCCGCAACCGCGAGGATCCGGATCGGATAGAGCGCGAGGCCGGGAAGACGAACCCGGCTGAGGACCGGCCTGGCGAGGAGCGCGCCTGCGACCCCGACTGCGAGCCCGACCGTCATCTGGACGGCGAACTCGCGAACGACGATCCAGAAGCTGCCGTCGGGCTCTTGCGCGAGCTCGATCATCCCGATCATCAGCGCGATGCCCACCGGGTCGTTCATGCCGGCCTCGCCCTGCAGGATCGAGCCGGAGCGCCCGCGGATCTCCCGCCCCGCGAAGACGGAGAACGTCACCGCGGGATCGGTCGGTGCGATCGCGGCGCCGACCAGCCCCGCCTCGATCCAGCTGAAGCCGAGCACGTAGCGGGCGGCGACGGCGACACCGCCGGCGGTGAGGAAGGTCCCGAGCACGCCGAGGGTGAGGATGGGGCGCAGGGATTTCCGGAAGCGGGCCGCGCCGATCTGCAGACCGCCGTCGAAGAGGATGACGACGAGCGCGACCGTGGCGACGTCCTGCACCTCCGCGATCGAGAGCGCCGACTGGACGTACGTCGACGCCGAGGCGATCAGGGCGGTCAGCACGAGGATGAGCGCCGCGAACGGAATCGAGAGGCGCTCCGCGAAGCGCATGCAGATCAGCGCGGCCAGGATCGCCACGGACACGGCGAGCACGACCAGCCCGAAGTCGGTGATCTCGCTCAACGCCCTCCTGCGTGCTCAGTCGGCGGGCTCGGATGCGTCCGCGGCCCCGACCTCGTCCTCGGCGTCCAACCGGCCCTCGGCGAGACGAGCGAGATCGGATGCGGTGACGAGCAGGATGAACACGAGCAGGCCGGCCACGAGGCTGCAGAGCACGAGGAGCCGGAGCGCGTCCGCGCGCGCGTCCTCGAACGCCTTGTCCTGCTTCACGGCCTGCGCGCTCTCGAAGGTTGCGAGCTCCTCGGAGGCCGCCGCGGCCCGCTGGAAGATGACGAGCTCGGGCCCGAGCAGGATGCGCTTGACCTCATCGGGCCGCCCTGCCTGGAGCGCTGCCCACGACGCGTCGTCGAGCCGTGCGAAGTCGGTCGTCGAGGCCTCGATGCGGTCGAGGATCTGCTGCTCGCGCGCGAGTCGAAGCTCCCCCCGGGCGCGAGCGAGGTCCCGCTCGAACCTCGCGAAGGACGCGACGTAGATCGGCCGGCTCTTCCCGTCGTCGTAGCCGTAGGCCGTCTGCCAGCCGTTGAAGTCCGTGACGTCGTACTTCAACTGCAGGGCGAGAGCGCGCGCGTCGGACGCACGCTGGACGGCGTCGAACCGATCTCCGAGGCGGCTCATCGCGACGATCCCGACCCCCGCTGTGAGCGCGAGGCCCGCCACGACGACGACGATCGCGGTGTACAGCTTCGCCCGGATGCTCATCGCGCCGACTGCGGGACGGGGGTCTCGACGAGTCGCAGCCTCCGCGCGAGCCACTGCTTCGTCGTGGACTGCAGGGAGAGCGTCACGATGATGGCAAGCGCGACGGTGACGACGATGAGGTTCGCGTTGGGGACATCGAGCCCGACCATGATCCCTGCCAGCGCGGCCGGCACGACGCCGGTCTCACGTGTCCAGGCGAGGAACACCACCTCCTCGCGCGACCACGCGCCGCGGCGGTCGGGGACGAGACACAGCAGAACGGTGAGAGGCCGCGCGAGGAGGATGAGCGCGAGCACGACCGCGAGCGCAGGAAGGAACTCGCTGCCGATGTCGCCCCATGGGATGTTGGCGCCCAGCGTAATGAACACGAACATGACCATCACCTCGGAGACCGTGGACACGAGAACACGCATGTCGCGCTCGTGCTCCGAGTGCATCGCGAGCTTCAGCTGCTCCATGTTCCCGACGATGAGGCCGGCGAGGAATGCCCCGAGGTATCCACTGCCTCCCGCAGTGTCGATCGAGAAGTAGCCGGTCGCGATGACCGCCATGACGGCGATCGCGGCCGACTCGCGCCAGAGGCCGGCCCGCCGGCTCGAGACCGCCGCGGAGAGCACCACACCGAACACGACTCCGAGCACCGTCGAGATGACCAGGCTCACGACGAACTCCTGCAGCGGATCCGTCAAGGACGCGCTTCCGGAGATGACGACGCCCGAGACGGCGAGCGCGAGCACGGCGCCCGTCGGGTCGTTGAGCGCCGACTCCGCGATGATCGTCTGCGAGACCTTGGGCCGCACGCCGAGCCGCTCGAACAGCGGGATGAGGATTGCCGGGTCGGTGGGC
Source organism: Gaiellaceae bacterium (assembly GCA_036274755.1). GTDB lineage: Bacteria > Actinomycetota > Thermoleophilia > Gaiellales > Gaiellaceae > GMQP-bins7. Next base: position 25,756 of record DASUFC010000044.1, on the reverse strand, counting down.
GCGAGCACGGCACCGATGAGCAGGCCGGACGTCAGGGGCAGCCCGAAAGCGGCGGCTGCGACGACACCCACGACGACCGACGAGACGAGGACGCCCGGGATGGCGAGCATCGTCAGACCGAGTGCCACACGGCTCAGCACCCGGGTCGACAGCTGCAAGCCGCCGTGGAAGAGGATGAACGACACGCCGAGCGAGAGGAGCAGCTGCGCCCCCATCGAGTCCAGAGGCACGTCGATCGCGTCCGACACCGCCGGGCCCAGCAGCGCGCCGACGACCAGCAGCACGAGCATGCGGGGAACGCGCACGAAGTCCGCGACGAGCTGGCAGACGAGGCCGGCCACGAGCATGATGCCCAGCGTGAAGATGACGTCCTTCGTGTCCACGCACCGATTCTCCCGTCCGGTCCAGACGCGCGCAATGTGCAGAGGACAGTTGCGTCAGCCCGGGCACTCGTAGACCATCTCCCCGTGCTCTGGTTCCTCTTCCTCGGCTCCGTGCCGTGGCTCCTCGTCCTGACGCTGCTCGTCTGCCTGTGGTTGACGGTGGTCGAGCTCCTCGAATGGCGGCCGCATTACGTCTGGTGGTTCTGGTGGCTCCTGCTCGTGTTCATGACGAGCTTCGTCGGCTACCTCTTCCTGCGGGGCTACCGTGTCTACCAGCGCTGGAACGCCCGAACCGGATAACGGCCGGCCGGAGGCCGCGCCCACGCCACGGAGGGACCTTCGCGACAGCATCTGGGGGCGCATCGGGATCCTCGCCGCGCTCCTGGTCGTCGCTCTTCTCGTGTCGAGATCATGCGCATCGACCGACCATCCCGTGTCCCAGCAGGAGGCCGTCGACCTCGCGATCAAGCACGCGTCCTTCACCCCCTGCAAGCAGGACATCTGCCGGCAGGTGCGCTACCTGAACCAGGGCATTCCCGTCACCGGGTACTGGGGCGTGGTGCTCGCTCCGAGCGTCGATGCGCAGGGCCGCCCCAGCCGCACGGAGAGCTTCCTCGTGAATGCGACGACCGGCGACGTGACGCGCAAGTCGTAGAGCTGCCGGCCGTCGTGCTGTGTGCGAACACGACATAGCGCGCTCTGCAACCTCGGCGGGATCGAACATGGAAACGCGAAAGCCCGCTTCGTAGCGTCTCTTCCATCGTCGACCTGGTAACGCTGCCTGAGAGGAAGTGGGGGGTTAGATGATCTCGTCGCTGGTCCCGACCTGGCTCGCGCAAGCGCCGACGACCGAAGAGCTGAAGACGCAGATCGACTTGAGCGCGAACGTGATGCTCGAGCAGTTCTACTTCTTCACGGTCGTCATCATGTGGCTGATCCACGTGGGCTTCATGGCCTACGAGGCGGGTGTCTCGCGGCGCAAGAACGTCATGGCGACCGCGATGAAGAACATCCTCACGATCGCCGTCGTCACGCCGACCTTCTACTACTTCGGCTGGTACATCTACGGCTGCATGGAGCCCGGGCTGCCGTGGATCGGGCCCGACTCCCTGGACGGCCATGCCGGGCCCGCCCAGTTCCCGGGCTTCTGCGGCCAGACCGCGCCGTGGGCCGACGAGATGGGCCCGAACCTCCAGAACCACCTGAACGCGGTCTTCTTCCTCGCGTTCCTCCTCTTCTCGTGGACGACGGGCTCGATCATGTCGGGCGCACTCATCGAGCGCGTTCGACTCTCCGCGTACTTCGTCCTGACGGCGATCCTCGGGTCGTTCGTGTGGATCCTCGACGCGGCCTGGGGCTGGAGCTCCGGCGGCTGGCTGACCGTCCGGTTCGGCTTCCACGACGCGATCGCGTCCGGCGTCGTGCACGGCGTGGCCGGGATCTTCACCCTCGGGGTGCTCCTGAATCTCGGCCCGCGCATCGGCAAGTACACGAAGGACGGGCTGGCCCGCAGCTTCCGAGGGCACAACACCCACCTCACGTTGATGGGCCTCATGCTGATCTTCACTGGGTTCTACGGCTTCTATGCCGCCTGTCTCTTCATCACGCCCACGATCTTCCCGGGCTGGCTCAACATCTACGGCTCGCCTGCGACGTTGGGAGCCATCGCGTTCGTCATCACGGTGGGCTTCGCAGGCGGGTTCACGGGTGGCTGGTTCGCGAGCAAGGGCGACCCGTTCTGGACCCTGTCCGGAGGCCTGGCGGGTGTCATCTCGGTCTCCGCGGGCGCGGACGTCTACCACCCGTCGCTCGCCTACGTGCTCGCGATCACGGGCGCCTTCGTCGCCGTGTGGGTCGGAAATTGGATCGAGAGGGGCCTGCGCATCGACGATGCGGTGGGTGCGGTCGCCGTTCACGGCGTGTGCGGCTTCTACGGCGTCTTCCTGGTCGGGATCTTCGCCGGCGGCTACCCGACGGGCCTGTCGAACGTCGAGTCGTCCATGGGCGGACAGCTGATGGGAATCATGGCCTTCATCCCGCTGGCGTTCCTGCCCGGGTACGTCTTCAGCTGGATCCTCAAGAAGTTCAACCTCCTGCGCGTGCCGCCGGAGGTCGAGCTGGAGGGCCTGGATCTCGCCGAGTTCGGCATGGACTTCTACCCGGAGTTCGAGCGTGTGCCCGAGGTGGTCGTGGAGCCCGACGGCCGCGAGGTGGACGGCGCTCCCGTCCTCCTGGACGCCTACTGGCAGACGACGAACGGCAGGGCGCCGGCAGGTGCCGGCGCCGGAGTCGGGGAAAGGAGCTAGGCGATGTTCGACACGTTTCCGTACGACGAGTGGAGCGACAGCATCGCCGGCTACTGGACGTGGGGCCCGGGCAGCTCGACCGGGACGTACATCCTCACCGCCCTCGGCATCATCGTCATGTTCATCGCGTTCGTCGGGTTCTTCGTGCTCGAGAACCGAAAGCTCGCACACCAGGCGGCGACGCTCCAGGCGTCGGGTGCGCTCAATCGACCGGACTCCGGAGCCTAGGAGGAGACGATGGCCAACAAGCAGATCGACTTCCCGCCGCTCCAGAAGGAGAACCCGCGGGTCGTACCCTTCATGCTCATCCTCTCCTTCGCGTGCATCGTCATCGTGGCGATCATCCTCGCGACGGACGTCTTCGACGGGGCATGGCTGGGACCGTGGTAGAGACTGGAGTACGCTGAGGCGCATGTCGCGGCTCTATCTCCTCTGCGTCGTGTGCAGCAGGCAGCAAGCCGACGGGCTGATCTCCGGCGCGGGCTGGGGTCGCCTCGAGCTTCCCGCTGGGTCCGATGTCCAGCATCCGGCCCTCAAGGGGTCGATGTTCCGCTGCTGTCCGACGTGCATCGAGCGCCATCCCGACTGGCAGGCGGAGCTGCTGGCGTCGCTCGGGCTCTCGCAGAACGGCACCGGGCCGGCACTCGCTCAGTAGAAACCCGGGCTCACAGCCGCACGTCCACCGATTCGCGAACCGTGGCCCGGTCAGGAAGATCGCGATCGACGTCAACGAGGGAGGCCGGATGAACATCCTGCTTGCATACAACGACAGCGAGGCATCGAACCGGGCGCTCGAGCGCGCCGGGCAGCTGGCGAAGCTCTACGACGCGAAGCTCGTCGTCACGAGCGTGACGCCCATCGCGGTCGGCGAGGCCCCGGACATGGCTCCGGGCGCGGAGCTGCGTCGCGCCGAGGAGCTGCTACGTGCGCAGGACGTCGAGCCCGAGCTGGTGGAGGCGGTCGGCGACATCGCGCTCGCGATCGTCGAGGCGGCAGACAGGCACAACGCCGGACTCATCGTGCTCGGGACGCGGGAGCCGAGCCAGGTGGAGCGCATGCTCGGCCACTCGGTCTCGGAGCAGGTCCAGCGCATGGCGCACTGCGACGTTCTGATCTGCCACTAGCGCAGCAGTGAGGAATCCGGGTGGATTCCTCACTGCGCGTCAATCCCTGAAGCGGCCGCATTCGCGGCCGTTCGCCACGCCTGTCGACGGTCAGCGGACCAGCGAAGAACCTAGAAGAGACCGACCGTCTCGCCGTGCTCGTCGAGATCGATCGCGTACGCCGCAGGTGCCTTGCCGAGACCCGGCATGGTCATCATGTCGCCGCAGAGCGCCACGATCCAACCGGCTCCGGTGTACGGCCGGAGGTCGCGCACCGTGACGGTGAAGCCCGTCGGGGCGTTCTTCAGCGTCGGGTCGTGCGAGAGCGAGAGGTGCGTCTTCGCCATGCAGATGGGGAGCCGGGCGAGGTCCGTGCCGGCCCACTCCGCGGCCTTCTTCTTCGCCACGGGAAGCAGGTCCACCCCGTCGGCGCCGTAGACGCGCGTCGCGATCAAGCGGATCTTCTCCTCGATCGGCGCGTCCAGGGAGTAGGCGAAGTCGAACGAGTTCGGCTCGTCGGCCGCTGCGACGGCCGCCTCGGCGAGCGCCGTCGCTCCCGCGCCGCCGTTCTCGAACGCCGTGTTGATCTCGGCGGCGTACGCGCCCGCTTCCGTCGCGAGACGGCGAACGAGCTCGAGCTCCTCCGTCGTGTCGGTGGGGAACTTGTTCACGCCGACGACGGCCTGCAGGCCGAAGCCGTTGACGATTCCGATGTGACGCGCGAGATTGGCGGCGCCGGCCTCGATCTCCGCGACGCCACCGTCGAGGTTTCCGCCGTGATGCTTGAGCGCGCGGACGGTCGCGACGAGCACGACCGCGCTCGGGCGGAGCTCGCCGATCCGACACGTGATGTCGAAGAACTTCTCCATCCCCATGTCCGAGGCGAACCCGGACTCGGTGATCACGTACTCGCCGAGCTTGAGACCGACGCGGTCTGCGACGAGGGAGTTGTTCCCGTGTGCGATGTTCGCGAACGGCCCGCAGTGCACGAACGCGGGCTGCCCTTCGAGCGTCTGGACCAGGTTCGGCTTGATCGCGTCCTTCAGGACGACCGCCATCGCACCCGCAGCCTTGATGTCGTCGGCCGTGACGGGCTCGCCCTCGTACGTCTGGCCGACGGTGATGCGTCCCAGCCGTTCGCGCAGGTCGGCGAGATCGCGGGAGACGGCGACGAGGCCCATGATCTCGCTCGCGGCGGTGATGTCGAAGCCGGTCTCGCGCGGCGCGCCGTGCGCGCGGCCGCCGAGCCCCGTGATGACGTTCCGCAGGTTCCGGTCGTTCATGTCCAGGCAGCGGCGCCACGAGATCGCCAGCGGGTCGAGCCCCACCGCGTTCCCGTGGTGCAGGTGCGCGTCGATGAGAGCGGCGAGCAGGTTGTTCGCAGCGGTGATGGCATGCAGGTCACCCGTGAAGTGGAGATTCAGGTCCTCCATGGGCACGACCTGGGCGTAGCCGCCGCCCGCGGCGCCTCCCTTCACGCCGAAGACCGGCCCGAGCGAGGCCTCGCGCAGGCAGAGGACCGGCGAGCGTCCGAGCTTGCCGAGCCCCTGGGTCAAGGAGACGGACGTCGTCGTCTTCCCCTCGCCGGCGGGCGTCGGGGTGATCGCCGTGACGTTGATGAGCTTCGCGTCCGGCCGCTCCGCGAGCCGGTCGATCACGGAGAGATCGACCTTCGCCTTGTACCGCCCGTACGGCTCGACCTCGTCGCGCTCGAGGCCGAGCTCGTCCGCGACGTCGTCGATCGGGCGAAGCGTCGCCGCCTGTGCGATCTCGAGGCTGGAGGGCATCGTCGTCGTGCTCATCGAAGTCCTTTCAGTGACTGACCGCGGCGGCGGCCAGCTCGGAGACGAGTGTGTCCGTGTGGAATCGCTCCATCGCGAACGGCGCGATCAGATCCGGCGGCTTCCCGCTGGCCACGAGCTCGGCCATCGTCACGCCGACGATCGGCGCGGCCTTGAACCCGTACGTCCCCCAGCCGGTCGAGACGTGGAAGTTGTCGATCTCGGTCTTGCCGAGGATGGGGCTGTAGTCGGGGGAGAGGTCGCAGAGACCGGTCCAGGTCCGCAGCACCCGCGTCCGCTCGAGCTGTGGGAGGAGCTCGATGGCATGCGCGGCGGAGTACTCGAGGAACGAGAGCGTGCCGGTCGACTTGTACGTCGTGTACGGCTCGATCTCCGCGCCGATGAGGAACTCGCCGCGATCGGTCTGCGAGACGTACACGTGCAGCTGTGACGAGACGAGGATGACGTCGAGGAACGGCTTCACCGGCTCGGTCACGAACGCCTGGAGGATGTGTGTCGTGATGGGCAGCCGGATCCCCACGAGGCGCCCGACGAGTGACGACCATCCGGCCGTCGCGCTCACGACCTGCCCGCACTCGACGCGGCCACGGTTCGTCTCGACCGCGGTGATCCGGTCGCCGTTGCGCTCGAACCCCGTCACTTCGGTGCCCTGGTGGATCTCGACGCCGCGCCGGTCCACGGCGCGCGCGAAGCCCCACACGACCGCGTCGTGCCGGATGATCCCGCCCGGCGGGTGGTAGAGCGCGCCGACGACCGGGTAGGCGGGTCGATTCGAGAGGTCGAGCTCGGGGCAGAGCTCGGCGATGCGCGGCGGGAGGATGACGCTCGAGTCGATCCCGAGGAGCTTGTTGACCTCGGCGCGCTCCTGCATCGTGATCATCGCCCGGTCCGAGTGCGCGAGCGTCAGGTGCCCGTGCTGGGAGAACATGAGGTTGAAGTCGAGCTGATCGGAGAGCCGCTCGTACAGGCGGACGCTCTCGCCGTAGAAGGCGGCCCCCTCGGGCGTGCGGTAGTTCGAGCGGATGATCGTCGTGTTGCGGCCCGACGCGCCGGAGCCGATGTACGACTTCTCCAGGATCGCGACGTCGGTGATCCCGTGGCGCTTCGCGAGGTAGTACGCCGTCGCGAGCCCGTGCGAGCCGCCCCCGACGATGACGACGTCGTAGCGGCGTTTCAGCTCCGGCCGCTCTCGCCACATCCGCTTCGGGAAGAAGATCTCGCTCAGTGCCACGTCTGCTCCTGCAGCCCGGCGAGCACGTCGAGCACGGCCTCGGCGACGTAGTGGCCGAGCTCCTGGTGCACATACACGCGGTACCAGCCGTCCGCGTCACGACGGAAGAGCGCGCTCACGCGGACGAGCGGGCCGGCCGTCGGGATGGTGTCGAGGTCGAGGTCGGTGAGGCGCCGCATGGCCTGCTCGCTCGCGATGGCAAGACCTGCGTACGCGCCGGTCGCGTCGTACGCACGGGCACCCGCTGCTCGGACACGCTCGGCAGCCGCGACGGGGTCACCATCCGTGAACAGGAATCCCCGGCGCGGCGAGAGCCGCAGGAGCTCCTCTCCGGGAGCCGGAGCGATCGCGTCGATGTCGCCGCGGATCTCCACGATCCCCTCCAGCGAGATGTCCCGGATCTGCGCCGGGTCGGCGTCTTCGAGCGCGCGGCGGAGCGGAGAGGCGATCGCTCCCTCGACACCGCCCGGTGCGGAGAGGAACGCGAGGCTCACGAGCGCATCCTCGCGCCGCTCGGGTCGTAGAACGCGCCGTGGGTGATCTTCGCGCCGCGCCGAAGCCGGTCGACGACGATCTCGACGCGCGTGCCCGGCGCCGAGCGTTCGGTGGGCACCCACGCGAGGCCGATGATCTGGCCGACCGCCTCGCTTCGCCGCGCCGAGGTGACGCGCCCCGCCGGCATGCCCTCGACGACGATCTGCGCCCCCTCTGCCGGGAGGACGTTCTCCTCCATCGTGAACCCGACGAGCTTCTCCTTCTCGTCGCGCTGCGCGAAGTGCTCGAGCGCGAACTTGCCCACGAAGTCGGGCTTGTCCATCTTCGGGAGCCACGGCATCCCGGCCGAGTACAGATTCGACTCGGAGTCCGTGTCCTGCCCGACGATGACGTGGCCCTTCTCGAGCCGGAGCACGCGCTGGGGCTCCAGCCCGAACGGCCGCGCGCCCTCGCCGACGAGCGCGTCCCACAGGTGCTCGCCGGCCGGGCTCGCGAAGTGGAGCTCGTACCCGAGCTCGCCGACGAACCCGATGCGGAGCGCGAGCGTCGGCACGCCCGCGACCTCCAGGTGCTTCGCGTCGAGGTACTTGAACTCGTCCGCCGAAACGTCGTCCGGATCGCCGACCAGGCGGCCGAGCGCATCGCGCGAGCGGGGGCCGGCGAGGTTCACCGCGGCGAGCGCCCCGGTCACGTTCACGATCTCCACGTCGTAGCCCCAGACGGCGTTCCACCACTCGAACCACGCCGTGACTGCGTCCGCGCCGGTCGACGTCGTCGTCACGTAGAACAGATCCTCGGCCAGCCGCGCGATCGTGCCGTCGTCCATGATCCGGCCGCCGTCCGAGGTGAGGACCCCGTACCGGATGCGTCCCGGCTTCATGTCGCCGAAGCGATTCGGGTAGAGGCGCTCGAGCAGCGCCACCGCGTCAGGACCCTCGACGATGAGCTTCCCGAGCGTCGAGACGTCGATGACGCCGAGCGACTCGTGGACGGCGCGCACCTCCTCCTCGGGCCTCTCGCCGTACGCGTACGGGCGCTTCCACGGGCCTGCCCACTGGATCGTGGCGCCCGCCTCCTCGTGGCGCCAGTGGATCGAGCCGCGGCGGGTGGGTGTCAGCTCGCGACCCGCCAGCAGACCGAGCTCGACGGGCGCCCACGGGGGACGAGCCGTCGTCGTCCCGATGGCCGTCTCGTACATGCGGTTCTCCTTGGCATACACGCGGATGCTCGAGAGGTGGCAGAGCTTGCCCTGGCACGGGCCCATCGTGGTCGTCGTGTAGCGCTTCGCGAGCTCGATCGAGTCGAAGCCCTCACCGATCGCGCGCTTCATGTCCTTCGTCGTCACGTCCTCGCAGACGCACACGAAGCACTTCCCCTTGCCCGGATAGACCGGCTCGGGCGCGATCCTCGAGAGGCCCTCACCCGTGACGCTTCCCACGGCCTCGACACCAGCGGGCAGCTCCGTCGGGAGGAACACGCCGAGCGCCTCGTCGTACTCGATCCGCGCACCGGCCTGCGCGAGGAGCGAGTAGGCCGGCTGGCGCCCGCCGGAGGCGACCACGAGATCGCACCGGTAGGGCTCGCCGTCGACGTGGACGTTGCGGACGCGACCCTTGCGGCCCTCGGCGACGAGCTCGCGCGGCCTCGTCGCGCGAAGGTCGACGACCTTCGTCACCTCGATCCCGATCTCCTCCAGCTCGTCGGCGATCGCGAGCGCCTCGTCGTCGGCGCCGAGCACGACCGCGCGCTCGCCAGGCTTGAGCGAGAAGTCGCGGATGAGGCGGCGCACCCCGTCCGGGAGCATCACGCCGACGAGATCGTTGCCCGCGAACACGAGCGGCTGCTCGGTCGCGCCCGTGGCGACGACGATCCGCTCCGCGCGAAAGCGGTACAGCAGCGTGCCTGCGTCGACGGGGACGAGGCCGCCCTCCCAGATCCCGAGCGCGCGCGCGGGCGCGATCACCTCGACGCCTGCGAGCTCCGTGATCGCATGCGCGTTCTCGTCGACGAGGACGACGCCCGGCCCGTCCTTCGCGGCCGCCGTTGCAGCCGCGCGGCCGGCGGCTCCACCACCCACGACGAGCACGCGCGCCCGACGGTGCTCGGTGTCGTAGCGGCGCGAGTGGCCGGCGTGGGGGTCGAGCTTCCCCAGCCCGGCGGCGTTGCGCAGGAACTTCTCGTAGAAGGGCCACAGCGCGCGCGGCCGGATGAACGTCCGGTAGTAGAAGCCGACCGGCGTGAACGGTCCGCCGATCTTGTCCGTGACGGACATGAGGTCGAAGTTGAGGCCGCCCTGCACGTTCTGGGCCTCGACCACGGCACCCTCGCGGAGCGGCTCGGCGCAGACGCGGACGTTCGGGACCCCGTCGACCGTCATCTGGCAGTTCGCGCAGTGACCCGAGCAGCACAGGAGGCCACGCGGACGGTGGTACTTGAACGAGCGCGAGAACACGCGCTTCCCCGCCGCGAACGCCGCGGAGGCGATCGTGTCGCCTTCGAAGCCGGTGAGCTTCCAGCCGTCGAACGTGAAGGAGACCGCGTTCCCGCGGTCGATCCGCTCGCCGGCGCGCGGATCGAGCCTCACGCGGTGGGCCGCTTCGGATCGGGGACGATCACCTCGAGCACCTCGTTCGTGCGCGTATCGCGCTCCGCGAGGAACCACTCACCGCACCCCGTGCGGTGCTGCCACCACTCGCGCTGGACGCCCGCGACGTTGTCGCGGAAGTACACGTACTCCGTCAGCTCGTGGAGCGTCGGCGAGCCCGTCGGACGCGTCGTCACCTCGCCGAAGTACGCGTACTCGTCGACCGGCCTCGGGCCGCAGTGGGGACACGACAACAGGAACGACATCAGAGGGTTAATTGCACCTTGAGCAACGCTGTGCCAGAATCCGCAACGAAGCTACACCGATGTCGCGCACTCGTCAACCTTCTACCCGTCGTATTGGCGCTGCCGAGAGAGCGATCACGGTCCTCGACACCCTTGCAGAAGGAGGGGAGCTCGGCACGAACGAGATCGCGCGCAGGACCGGGATGACGCCGAGCACGGTCTCGCGGCAGCTGGGCACCCTGGCCGGCACCGGTCTCGTCGAGCGCGTTCCCTCGTCGGGCCGCTACCGGCTCGGCATCAGGCTCGTGCACCTCGCGAACGCGGTGCTCGCGCGGCTCGACGTGCGCGAGGTCGCCCGCCCGCATCTCGTCGCGCTCGTCGAGGAGACGGGCGAGACGGCCACGCTCTCCGTTCCCGGCGACGAGGACGCCATCACGGTCGACTTCGTCTCGGGCGCCCATCACATCCAGCCGGTGTCGCGGCTCGGCCGGCCGTCCATCGCTCATGCGACCTCCGCGGGGAAGGTCATGCTCGCGTTCTCCGGCCGAGAGCTCCCCGAGGGGCCGTTGCGCGCATACACGACGAGCACTATCACCGATCCGCAGGAGCTCGCGACGGAGATCGAGCACGTGCGCGAGCGCGGCTACGCCGAGGCGGCCGGTGAGCGCGAGCCGGGCTTGACCGCGATCGCAGCGCCGGTCCGTTCGGCACGGGGCGAGCTCGAGGCGATCGTCGCGCTGCAAGGGCCCGGCAACCGCTTCGATGCGGCGGCGGTCGAGAAGGCGCTGCCACTCCTGCTGGAGCGAGCCGACGCGATCTCGCGCGAGCTCGGCTGGCGCTCCGCCTGACGGCTCAGCCGCGGGTCCGTGCACGTCGCCTGATCCATCGGGGGTAAGAGACGCGCACAGGCGCGACACCAACCCGAGGCAATCGACGGAAGGAGCCTCATGCCTCGGGTTCGACCGTTCGCGACGGAGCGGCGAGATGATCGTTCGCTGAGATCGGCCACGCAGACGCCGCGCGATCTCCTGATCCTCGTATGCGCAGCGAGCGCCGGGATCCACGCGGCGCTCGTCCCGGAGCACGTGCGGGAAGGTGTCGGCGCCGGAGCGGGGTTCGCGGTCGCGGCGGTGGCACTCGCGGCCCTCGCCGTCGCGCTCACCCGCCGGTCGAGCCCCGTGATCGTCTCCGTGGCGGCTGTCACGCTCGCGGGCCTGATCGTCGCCTACGTCCTGGCGGCCACGATCGGCGTACCGGTGCTCCATCCGGAGCCCGAGCCGATCGACGCAATCGCGCTCGTGACGAAAGCGATCGAGGCGACCGGCCTCCTCGTCGCCGCGCGCCTGCTCGGGCGCGGCCAGTCCATCTCTCCATTCCGACTCGAAAGGAATCCGACATGAACGCACGCACCGCACGTCCCATCCCGCTGGGCCTCACAGCGCTCGTGGCGCTCGTCAGCGCCCTCGTCGCGCTCGCCTTCTCCGGCGGCCACGACGCCATGGCGCACAACGACGCGCACGCCGCATCCCCCGCGATCTCGCAGAAGGAAGTCGCGCTCAGGCAGGACATGCGCAAGCTCTGGGAGGACCACATCACGTGGACGCGGCTCGCCGTGATCAGCCTCACGACCGGCTCGCCCGACACGCAGGCGACGGTCGCCCGGCTCCTGCGCAACCAGCGGGACATCGGGAACGCGATCAAGCCCTACTACGGAAAGGCCGCGGGCGCGAAGCTGACGGCGCTCCTGCGTCAGCACATCCTCATCGCGGCGGACCTCATCGCCGCGGCGCAGAAGGGCGATCAGGAGGCCCTCTCCTCGGAGCAGGCGAAGTGGCAGGCGAACGCCGACGAGATCGCCGCCTTCCTCTCGAGCGCCAATCCGGCCTCATGGAAGCCGGTCGAGATGCGAGCGATGATGCGCGACCACCTGCGTCTGACGACGGACGAGGTCGTCGCCCGCCTCACGAAGAAGTGGCCGGCCGACGTCCGTGCGTACGACCGTATCCACACGCAGATCCTGCACATGGCGGACATGTTGTCCGAGGGGATCGTCGCCCAGTTCCCGGGGCGGTTCAGGTAAGGACCGAGGCCCCCGCGGACACGAACGAGGCATGAAGACCGAGACGAGATCCGAGCAGGGAGGCACGACGGTTGCGTCCTGGCGTCGGGACCAGCTCGTCCGCGCGGGGTTTCCGCTCCCGGACGCTCGAAGGCTGGCACGCGACCCGCGCTACGACCTGCACTCCCTGCTCGATCTCGTCACGCGAGGGTACCCGCCGACGCTCGCCGAGCGCATCCTCGCGCCGCTCGACGAGGAGCATGCGGCGTGAGCGCTACCCTCACCGAGAGGGTGCCGACCGCGGAGCCGAAAGCCGTCCTCCCGCCCGAGCTGGACGAGGAGTCGCGGGCGTGGCTTCGCGACCTCCGCGCAGAGGACGGCACGCGAGATGCAGCCGTCGCCCGGCTCCACGCCCTCCTCCTCCGCGCGGCCCGTTTCGAAGTCGGTCGCCGCCGCGTCGCCCTCCCCCACGTGCGCGGCGGCGACCTCGACGACCTCGCAGTCCAGGCGGCAGACGACGCTCTGGTGAGCGTCCTTCGCCGGCTCGACGACTTCCGGGGCCTCAGCCGGTTCACGACGTGGGCGTACAAGTTCGCCCTCCTCGAATCGGCCGTGAAGCTGCGCAAGCGCGCGTGGCAGGGCGTCGAGACGCCCGTCGACGACGTCGACTGGTCGCGCTTCTCGTCGACGACGGCCGAGCCGGATGCCGCGGCCGAGCAGGGAGAGCTCCTCGCCACGCTCCAGCACGCGATCGAGGAGATCCTCACCGAGCGCCAGCGCCGCGTCCTCGTCGCGATCGCGATCGACGGCGTCCCCATCGACGTCCTCGCCGACCAGCTCGACACCACGCGCGGCGCGCTCTACAAGACGCTCCACGATGCGCGCCGAAAGCTGCGCGCCCACCTCGAGGACTCCGGGCTGGCGCCCGAGTCCCTCCTCCAGGAGACCACATGACCGAACCCACGAAGCTCAACGAGGTGCTCGGGCGCCTGCTCGGCCCCGCCGGACCCGAGATCGGGTGCGACGCGTGCTTCGCGGAGCTCGACCGCTACGTCGAGCTCGAGCTGGCCGGTGCGGACGCCGACGCCGTCCTCCCCGGCTTCCGAGCGCACCTCGAAGGCTGCCCGGCCTGCCGGGAGGAGCACTCGAGCCTCAAAGCGTTCGTCTCCGGCGAGTAGGGTCGCCACCATGGCTGCGCTGGCGCCGCTCGAAGCCCTGTTCGAGGCGGACGGACTCCCTCGCTCGCCGCTGCCGGACGAGCTCGCGCGGCTGTACGACGGCGACCTCGGCCTCGCCGAGGACTGCGTCTACGCGAACTTCGTCGCGACGCTCGACGGCGTCGTCGCGATCCCGGGCATGCGTGGCTCGAACGCGTTCGTCGCGGACGACAGCGACGCCGACCGGTTCGTGATGGGCCTGCTGCGGGCCTTCGCCGACGCCGTGCTCATCGGCGCCGGCGTGATGCGCGCGAGCCCACGGGGAACGTGGCGGGCCGAGCACATCTACCCACCCGCGGCCGCCTCCTACTCGGAGCTCCGCGAGCGCCTCGGCATCGCGCCCGAGCCGGAGGTCGCCGTCCTCACCGGACACGGCTCGATCGACCCGACGCACCCGCTGTTCGAGGGGGGCGCGCTCGTGGTGACGAGCGAGGTCGGCGCCGCCGCGCTGGAAAGCCGCCTCCCGAGCGCCACGAGCGTGCTCACACTCGCCGAGCAGCCGACGCTGAGCCTCGCGTCCGTCGTGCGTGCGCTGCGCGATCGCGGGCACCGGCGGATCCTGTGCGAGGCCGGGCCGCACACGTTCGGCGAGCTCCTCGATGCGGGTCTCGTCGACGAGCTCTTCCTCACACGCTCGCCCCTGCTCGTGGGTGACGCCGGCCCCGGAACGCGCCTCGGCCTCGTGGCGGAGAGCGACCTGACGCCCGGCGGACGGCACGCGCGGCTGCTCAGCCTGCACCGTCACGTCTCGCACGTCTTCCTGCGCTACGCGCTCGAACGCTAGGCCGAGGCGGCGAGACGCTCGCCCAGCACGCGCACGCTCGCGCGCAGCTCGTCGGGGCGGCGGATCGAGAACGCGCAGCCGAGCCCGGCCAGCATCGTCGCCATCCAGTCGAGCGAGCCGACGCGCATCCGCAGCGCGGTCGAGCCGCCCTCGTCCCACAACTCGGCGAGCGTCGCGGGGACGCGCCGCGCCGCCTCGTCGACCGGCAGCTCGAGGAGCACCTCGACCTCCCACCCCCACGGCACGCGAGCGAGCGACGTCGTCACGTGCGCGACGGCGTCGAAGTCGTCGGGCGGAGCCACCGCCGGCTCCGAGATCGTGCGGAGCCGCTGCATGCGGTCGACCCGGAACGTCCGCATGTCGTCACGCATGTGGTCGTAGGCCGCGAGGTACCAGCGGCCCGCGTGGACCACGAGGCCGTGAGGGCTGACCTCGCGTCGCGTGTGGTCGCCGGAGAACGCGCGGTACGTCACGCGCAGGCGGAGCCGCCTGCGAATCGCCTCCGCGAGCACGAGCACGGTGCCTCCCGCGACGGGCGCGCCCCTCCTCGAGGCCGATGTGAAGTCGAGCGTCGCCTCGAGGGCCTCGACCTGGCGGCGGAGCCCGTCGGGGAGCACGCGATGGATCTTGGAGAGCGCGCCCTCGACGGCCTCCGTCGAGCTCGTCAGCCCAAGCCGGCCCGCCGCCTGGACGCCCAGGGCGACCGCGACGGCTTCGTCGTCGGTCAGCATCAGCGGCGGGAGCCGGTAGCCGGGGCGAATCCGGTAGCCGCCGCCGACGCCTCGTTGCCCCTCGACCGGGATGTCGAGCTGCTGCAGCGCCTCGACGTAGCGGCGCACCGTGCGCGGATCGATGCCGAGCCGGTCAGAGATCTCGCGGCCCGTGATCAGGGGCTGCGCCTGCAGGAGCTCGAGGAGCTCGAGGAGCCTCGCCGTCGGTGCGAGCACGGGTGCACTCAAGCAGAAATAGAGGTCTTAACTCGCCCTATTTACGCTCTAGGCTCGAAGGGATCCGAGCTCGTGGAGGTGCGAGATGACGGCAGCTGTGAAGGAACGTGCGACGTCCCACGACTTCGACTTCTGGATGGGGCGCTGGAACGTGCGCAACCGGCGGCTGGTACGCCGGCTGGCGGGGTCCGACGAGTGGGACGAGTTCGACGCGAAGGTCGCGGCCCGTCCGCTTCCGGGTGGGCTCGGGAACGAGGACGTGTTCTGCAGCGACTACGGCGGCGGCTTCGTCGGCATGTCGTTCCGCCTCTTCGATCCCGAGACGGGCCTCTGGTCGATCTACTGGACGGACACGCGCCGGGCCGGGCTGCTCGATCCTCCGGTGATCGGCTCGTTCTCGGACGGCATCGGGATCTTCGAGGGCGACGACACGTTCGACGGCCGCCCGATCCGCGTGCGTTTCGTCTGGTCGGGCGTCGACGGGCCGACGCCGCGCTGGGAGCAGGCGTTCTCGGAGGACGGCGGCGAGACGTGGGAGACCAACTGGGTCATGGACTTCATGCGCGCGCTCGAGGTGGCCGCGTGAGCGCCGTCGAGCAGGCGAGCGTGGCCGCCGGGTACCGCCACATCGAGAAGATCGCCCGCCCCGAGCCGGGCATCACCCTCGGCGCGGCCGCGCTGAAGTGGTACGACCTCGCACCTGACGACGAGGCCGTGCCGCTCGCGATCCGCGCCGTCGCGCGGCGCAGCCTTCGGGACGCGTGCCGCTCGGGAGAGCTTGGCGTGCTCGGCGAGCTCGGCTTCGTGATCCTCCATCGCTGCGGCGAGGACTTCTACTTCCTCCTCGTCTCGACGTGGCGGAACGAGAACGAGCTGTGGCAGACGGTCTGGGCGAAAGACGGCCACCGCGATCCACTCTTTCGGCCATATGCGACCGCCGGCGAGCACCGCCCGACGTACTGCGTGTGGGAGCTCGGCGCCGTCGCGCACGAGCGCGAAGCGTGGGCGCGCTACCTCCTGTCCTCACGCGACGATGCCGCGCGCCACGCGTACCTGCACGACTGCCTCGACGGGGCGGTGTGATGCCGGATCCGCTCGCGCGGGAGCGCTAGGCGCCCGGGATCCAGTCGGTCCCCGCGAGCGGCACCTTCGCCATCGCCGCGGCCTCGACCGTCAGCGCGACGAGGTCCTCCGGCTCGAGGTTGTGGACGTGCGACTTGCCGCATGCGCGCGCGAGCGTCTGCGTCTCGAGCGTGAGCACGCGCAGGTAGTTCGCGATGCGACGGCCGCCGAGGACCGGATCGAAGCGCGCGGCGAGCTCGTCGTCCTGGGTCGAGATCCCCGTCGGGTCCCGTCCCGCCTGCCAGTCGTCGTAGTAGCCGGCCGCGCTGCCGATCTCGCGGTACGCCTCGTCGTGCTCCGGACTGTTGTCGCCCATTGCGACGAGTGCGGCCGTCCCGATCGAGACGGCGTCCGCTCCGAGGGCGAGCGCCTTCGCGACGTCCGCGCCGTTCCGGATCCCGCCCGAGACGATCAGCTGCACCTTCCGGTGCATCCCGAGCTCCTGCAGCGCGTCCGCCGCGATGCGCGTCGCCGGCAGCGTGGGTATGCCGACGTGCTCGATGAAGACGTCCTGGGTCGCGGCCGTCCCTCCCTGCATGCCGTCGACGACGATCACATCCGCGCCCGCCTTCACCGCGAGCTGGACGTCGTAGTACGTCCGCGTCGCGCCGACCTTCACGAAGATCGGCTTCTCCCAGTCGGTGATCTCGCGAAGCTCGGTGATCTTGATCTCGAGGTCGTCCGGGCCCGTCCAGTCTGGATGCCGTGACGCCGAGCGCTGGTCGATGCCCTTCGGCAGCGAGCGCATCTCCGCCACGCGGTCCGAGATCTTGTGCCCGAGGAGCATCCCTCCCCCGCCCGGCTTCGCGCCCTGGCCGACCACGACCTCGATGGCGTCGGCGCGGCGCAGGTCGTCGGGGTTCATCCCGTAGCGCGACGGCAGGAGCTGGTAGACGAGGAGCTTCGAGTGCTCGCGCTCCTCGGGAGTCATGCCGCCGTCGCCGGTCGTCGTCGACGTGCCGGCCTCGCTCGCGCCTCGGCCGAGCGCCTCCTTCGCCGGCGCCGAGAGCGCGCCGAAGCTCATTCCGGCGATCGTGATCGGGATCCGCAGCTCGAGCGGCTTCTTCGCGAAGCGCGTCCCGAGCACGACGTCCGTCGCACAGCGCTCGCGATAGCCCTCGAGCGGATAGCGCGAGATCGAGGCGCCGAGGAAGAGCAGGTCGTCGAAGTGCGGGAGCTTCCGCTTGGCGCCGAAGCCACGGATGTCGTAGATCCCCTCGGCCGCCGCGCGCTGGATCTCGGCGATCACCGCACGGTCGAAGAGGTACGACTCGCGCAGGTTCCAGGGGCGCTCCGTGCCGGTCGCCATGTCCGTGGGGGCGAGACCTTCGTCGCCCGTCAATACGCGCCCGCGTTGTCGATCTTGAAGGTGTAGAGCTGCCGCGCGGACCCGTAGCGCCGGAACTCGCCCGGTTCGGCGTCGATTCCGGCCGCGTCGAGCAGGGCGCGGACCTGCGCGACGTGCTCGTCGCGCATCTCCTTCTCGACGCAGTCGGCGCCGAGGCTCGCGACCTCGCCGCGCACGTAGAGCCGCGCCTCGTAGATGGAGTCCCCGAGCGCCTCCCCCGCGTCGCCACAGACGACGAGGCAGCCGGTCTGGGCCATGAACGCGCTCATGTGGCCGACGGAGCCGCCGACCACGATGTCGACTCCCTTCATCGAGATGCCGCAGCGCGACGAGGCGTTGCCATGCACGACGAGGAGGCCTCCCCGGCCCGTCGCGCCCGCCGACTGGCTCACGTTGCCGTCGACCTCGACGCGGCCGGACATCATGTTCTCCGCGATCCCCGTGCTCGCGTTGCCGTGTACACGCACGGTCGCGAGCTTGTTCATCCCCGCGCAGTAGTAGCCCACGTGGCCGTCGATCTCCACCTCGATCTCCGCGTCGAGCCCGCACGCGACGGCGTGGGCGCCGCTCGGGTTGACGATGCGCCAGTGCGTCGAGCCGACGTCGCCGCCCGCCGCGTCGTGCAGGCGCTGGTTGAGCTCACGCAGCGAGGTGGTCGCGAGGTCGACGACCTCGACGGCCGCGTGCTCCCGCTCGGCGAGCTCGGCCATCACGCGTACGCCTTCTCCCAGGCGTACACGACCCCGGGCTCGGGCTCCCACGCGCGAGCGTCGGCGGCGCCGGGGAGCACGGCGATCGCGCGCCACTCCGACGACATCGCGACCCAGTCGTCCGTCTCCGCGAGGACGGCCGGCTTGCAGGCGATCGGGTCGCGCAGGACGGCGAACCCGTCCGCTGTGCCGACCGCGAACGTGTAGAAGCCGTCGAGGTCGTCGAGGCAGCCCTCGAGCGCCTGCTCGAGGCTCGCCCCCTCGCGGAGCCGCCAGGCGAGGTAGGCAGCGGCGACCTCGGTGTCGTTCTCCGTCTGGAACTCGATGCCCTCGCGGCGCAGGCTCTCGCGGAGCCGGTTGTGGTTCGACAGCGAGCCGTTGTGCACGAGGCACAGATCGTTCCCCGTGGAGAACGGATGCGAGCCCTCCGTCGTCACGCGGCTCTCGGTGGCCATGCGGGTGTGGCCGAGGGCGTGCGTCCCCTGGAAGTCCTCGAGCGCGAACGCGCGCGCGAACTCCTCCGGCAAACCCGTGTCCTTGTAGATCTCGATCACACGCCCTGCGCTCATCACGCGCAGGTCCGGCCGGTTCGCGCGGATCCAACGCTCGGCCACGGACGCGTCCGCCTCCAGGACGACGACGGCGTGGCTGGCGCGAAGGGCGGGCTCTGCGCAGGTGCCGAACGCGTCGCACAGCTCGTCGCGCAGCGCGCCCCACCGCTCGTGCGGGTCCGGCGAGTACAGCGTCAGCTTGCTCGAATCGCCGGGTGCCGGATCGCGGTACACGGCGACACCCGCGGAGTCCGGGCCGCGGCTCGACATCTGCACGAGCATCGCGGAGAGGTGGACCCCGAGCCGTTCCTCGATCTCGGGCGACTTGGCGAACAGGCCGACGATTCCGCACATGTAGTCAGTATCTCCACATTGGACGGCCCTAGATCACCGAATATTGCCTGTCGCTATGGAGCTTTTCTCCATACGCGCTAGAAGCGCGTCAGGTATTCGCGGATCTCCCAGGGTGTGACCTGTTCGTGGTAGCGGAACCACTCGTCGCGCTTCACGCGCGCGAAGTAGTCGAGGTAGTCCTCCTCGCGGCCCCGGCCGAGCGCTGCTCGCATGACGTCGTCGGCCTCGAGCTCGCCGACCGCCTCGATCAGGTTCGCAGGCAGCGCCTCGAGTCCGCGAGCGCGCAGCTCCCGCTCGGGGATCGTGTACAGGTTCTCCGAGTTGGGATCGCCGGCGTCGAGGCCGTTCTCGATCCCGTCGAGGCCAGCGGCGAGGACGGCCGCCGCGGCGAGATACGGGTTGCACGAGCCGTCGATCGTGCGGTCCTCGATGCGCCCCGGCCCCGGGATGCGGAGCATCTGCGTGCGGTTGTTGTAGCCGTACGAGATCCACACGGGCGACCAGGTCGCCCCGCTGGTGGTCGACCCCATCTTCAGGCGCTTGTAGGAATTGACGGTCGGAGCGGTAACCGCGCTGTACGCCCGCGCGTGCGTGCGGAGGCCTCCGATGAACCGGTATGCGGTGTCGGAGAGGCCGAGGCCGCGCGGATCCGACTCGTCGAGGAAGAGGTTCGTGTCGCCGTCCCAGAGGGACATGTGGAAGTGGCAGCCGTTCCCCGTGAGGTGCGAGAACGGCTTCGGCATGAACGTCGCGATCATCCCGGCCTGCTCCGCGAGGGTGTGCACCATGTACCGGAAGAAGATCGCCCGATCGCAGGAGACGAGCGCGTCGTCGTAGGTGAAGTTCTGCTCGAACTGGCCGTTCGCGTCCTCGTGGTCGTTCGCGTAGTTGCCCCAGCCGAGCTCGTTGCAGTAGCGCGAGACCGTCGTCAGGAAGTCGTAGCGGCGCGTGAGGCCCGCCATGTCGTAGCAGGGCTTCTCGAGCGTGTCGTATGCATCGGCGATCTCGATCGAGCCGTCGTCGCGCTGCCGGACGAGGAAGTACTCGAGCTCGAGGCCCATCCGGAACTCGAAGCCCTTGCTCTTCGCCTCGGCGAGGACCCGACGGAGGATCGTGCGCGGGCAGTACGGCCACTCCTCGCCCTCGACCGTGACGTCACACGCGAAGCGCGCGAGGTTCGGCTGCCAGGGAACCGGCGTGTAGCTCGTGAGGTCGGGGATCGCAGCGATGTCGGGATCGCTCGGCACCTGCCCGATCTCGCCGGCCGCGAAGCCCGCGAACCCGGCGCCGTCCTCGAGGAGCCCGTCGAACGCCTCGCGCGAGCCGACGGGAACGAGCTTCGCGCTCGGCCGTGCATACATGTCGACGAACTGCGCGAAGACGAACTCGACGCCGCGCTCCTGCATGTCCTTCCAGATCGCGTCGGCCGATGCCGTCACAGCCATGCCCGTTCCTCCTCTGACGTCGGTCGCATACGCCTATCAGGCCGCGAACGCGGCGGGAAGGTGCAGCCTCCACACCTTGGAGGTGGTTATGTGTGCGGTTTCGCCGCTCCGAGAGCTTCCTGGAGCTTCACCATCTTCACGGCGATCTCGATGTTGAGCCAGTCGTCGCTTCGGAGGTCGACACCGGAGAGCTCGCCGATCCGGCGCAGACGCTGCCGCAACGTGTTCGGGTGGACGTACAGCGCCTCCGACGTGGCGCTGATCGAGCCGTGCCGGCGCAGGAACTCCTCGAGCGTGGCGAGGAGCTGCGCGCCGCGCTGCTCGTCGTAGTCGGCGAGCTTCCGGATGGCGTCGACAGTCGTGTCGCGGATGCCGCCGTCGACGGCCACACGGAGGAGGTACTTGTAGGCGCCGAGATCGTCGTATGCGAGCACGGCGGGCGTCGTGGACAGGACGACCGAGCCGAGCAGCGCCTGCTGCGCCTCGGCGAAGCCGTCCGCGAAGGACCTCGGGCCACGACAGACGCTCGAGACGCCGATGGAGACCGGCTCTGGCAGCTCGCCGTGGAATCGGCGCAGGCGCTCCAAGAACGACTCGCTCGAGCCGGACGGAAGCCGCACGAGCGCGCGCAGGGAGTCCTCGCGCTGGTCGAACAGCGAGCCGGGGGTCGACCCGCGGAGGCCGCGAGCGAGCGCGTCGCTCCACGGCTCTGCGACGAGCACGACGTGGGCCTGGTCGAGATCGCAGCCGAGCCGTGCCGCGCGTCCTTCGAGATCTCCTCCCGGGCGGCCGCCGGCGAGCTCCTCGAAGAAGTCCTTGATGAGGTTCTTCTCCGCGAGCTGTTCGATGACCTGAACCTTCTTGATCCCCACGGCGACCTGACTCGCGACGGCGCGGCCGAGCTCGACACGCGAGCTTCCTTCTGCGACGAGGAGCCCGATGAGCTCCTCCGCCGCGACGAGCGGGATGGCAAGCCGGGCGCGGCGGCCGCCACGCGCGAGCTCGGGGCCGAGCTCGGCGAGCCCGAGCGTCTCGCGGGCGGCACCGGGCTCGGGGTCGCTCGCGGCGAGGTCGAGCTCCTCCCGCGCGGGATCGAGCAGGTAGACGTGGCAGGCGTGCGCCGCCAGCAGCGGACGCGCGGCGGCGACGACGGTGTGCAGCAGCTCGTCGAGCGCCTCTGCGCTCGCGATCGCCTCGGCGAGCTCCGTCAGCTGCTCGAGCTCGGTGACGCGGAGCCGTGTCTCCTCGTACAGGCGGGCGTTCTCGATCGCGCTCGCGACGAGCGACGCCGACGTGACGATGAAGTCCACCTCGTCGTCGGTGAACTCGCGCGGCGCCTCCGTGTGCGCCGTGATCGCGCCGATCACCTCGCCCGAGCGACCCACGATGGGAACGGCGAGGAGCGACTGGTACCGCTCTTCCTCCAGCTCGGGCACGTACTTCACGCGCGGATCGTCCAGGGCGTTCTCGCGGATGAACGCAGGCTCCTCGTGCTCGACGGCCCACCAGGCGAGGCTCTCGCCGCGTTCGAACACGACGTTCCCGACCTGCCGGCCGTACGGGTGCGAGGCCGCACGCATCACCAGCTGGTCGCCTTCGCGCAGGTAGACGAACGAGCCGTGGACGCCGCTCGCGTCCGACATGAGCCGTACGACGGCCGGCAGCACCTCGGAGAGCTCGATCGAGGACGCGACCGTGGAGACGATCTCGTGTAGGAACTTGTGTCCGGTTTGCAGGGACATCCTGCGTGATCCTACGACCTTCGCTCCCGAAGGGGAAGCGCGGGTGGGATGCTGCGCGGGCATGAGCGAGCCTACGCGTCGGCACCGATCCGCCGGCCTCCCCCTCGCGGTCTGGGCGGTGGCGGCCGTCACCGTCGCGCTCGCAGCAGCCGCGTTCGGCTACGCGCCCTGGGACAGCGCGACCTGGTCGAGGTGGGACTCGGGCCTCTACGAGGACATCGCTCGCGACGGGTACGACCTCTTCCGCTGCGAGGAGGAGCCCGAGAAGTGGTGCGGAGACGCGGGGTGGTTCCCGGCGTTCCCATGGCTGATCGGCGCCCTCCATCTGACCGGCCTCCCGCTGCAAGGCACCGCGGCCATCGTCGCCTGGCTCCTCGCGGGCGGAACCGTCCTCGTCCTGTGGGCGACGTTCCTCGAGCGGCGCGGCGACGCTGCGGCAGTCGCCGCGCTCGTCTACGCCGCGTTCGCCCCCGGTCAGATCTACCACTACGCCATCTTTCCGCTCTCCCTGTACGCGATCTCGGCGGTCGCGTGCCTGTGGTTCGTCCATCGCGGCCGCTACGTCCTCGGTGGGCTCACCGGCGGCGTCGCGGCTCTGGCGTATCCGGCAGGCCTGCTCCTCGCGCCGGTGGTCGGCGTCTGGCTCCTGGTGCAGAGCGCCGTACCGTTCGGCGAGCGCCTGCGGCGGGTCGCGATCTCGAGCGGCCTCATCGTGGGCGCCGTCTGGCTGCTCCTGCTCGACCAGTGGCTCGAGACCGGGCGGTGGGATGCGTATCTCCTGGTGCAGGACAAGTACGAGCACGGATGGCAGAACCCGCTCGAAGCGACGTGGGACATCTTCACCGGAGGCGTCCACGAGGCGGTCGACCTCGCGGTCGCGCTACAGACTGGCCTCGTCCTACTCGTCCTCGTCCTCGTGCTGGTCCGGAGCATCCGCGCGCGGGTCGGCCTCGCGAGTGCCGACGCGCTCGTGCTGCTCTGGGCGATCGCCACCTGGGCGCTGCCCATCAGCACGGCGGGCGTGTCGATCCCCCGAGGGCAGGCAACGCTCCTCCCGCTCGCGATTCTCGTCGCCCGGCTCCCCGCAATGCTCGCGTGGCCCATCGCGCTCGCCGCGGCGGCTCTCGCCGTGTGGATGGAGCGCTACTTCCTGAACAGCACCCTCTTCTGACGGGTCGAGCAGTCGCACGCGGTCACAGTGACCACCAGTACCAGAGGTCCTTCTCCGTCTCACGCGCCCTTCTCGAGAGCTCCGCGAGCCGTCCGAGAATCTCCTCGGCGGCCTCGAAGCTCCAACCGCTCAGACGGAGCTCGTCCGTCGCGGCCCACGCACACGCGGCGTCCGGTTTCCGGTCGGCGGCGGCCCTTCCTCGGCGAGCCGGTCGTCGATCTCGAGGAGGGCCGCGACGAAGAACTCTCCCCGCATCTAGTGCTCGGCTGCTGCGCCGACATGGGCTCGGTGTGCGCCCGTCTCGAGGATGTCGACCATCTGGTCGATGGCGAAGCGGATCTCGTCGTCCGTCGTGAAGAAGTGCGGGCCGACACGGATGCCTGCGCCCGGACGAAAGTCGCCGAGGATCGCCCGCCTCTCGAGCTCTGCGTAGACGGCGGCCGCCTCCGGGACGTCGACGATGACGGCACCACCGCGGCGGGCCGGATCGCGCATCGAATGGACGCCGAAGCCGGCGGCGTCGGCGAGATCGAGGAGGAGCTGCGTCTGGCGCAGCGAGTTCTCACGGATGCGCTCGACGCCGATCTCCTCGATCAGGTCGTAGCCCGCCGTGCCGGCCATGTGCGCGGCCGGGTTGGGCGTGCCGGTGAGGAAGCGCGCCGACCCGGGCGCGTACTCGAGCTCCTCCTCGAAGGCGAACGGCCGCGCATGGGCTTGCCAGCCGATCGCGGTCGGCTCCAGCGTCTCCGCGAGATCGGGCCTGACGTACAGCCAGCCGTTCGCAGGCCCTCCGCACAGCCACTTCACCGAGCCGCCGACCGCGAAGTCGACGCCGAGCGCGGCGAGGTCGACGGGGACGATCCCGGCCGACTGGTAGCAGTCGAGGATCACGTGCGCGCCCGCCTCGTGCGCGCGGCGGACGATCGGCTCCACGTCCTGGATGAGCGAGTCCTTGAACAGGACATGGCTGATCGGGACGAGCAGCGTGCGCTCGTCGATCCGCTCGACGATCTCCTCGTCGTCCTCGCACACGACGACGTCGAGCTCGGGCTGGCCCTGGTACAGGTAGCGCACCGACGGGAAGTTTCCGCGCTCGTACACGACGCGGTTCCTCGCAGGGTCGACGGGCCGAAAGCACGAGAGCACGATCGCCTCGGCTATCGCGACGTTCTGCTGCATGACGGTCGAACCCGCGGGCGCGCCGACGATCCGCCCGATCTGGTCTCCGACCTCCATCGGCGTCCGCCACCAGCCTTCGGCCCACGCGCGGATGCCCCGCTCGGCCCACATGCGCGAGAACTCGGCGAGCTGCTCCG
Organism: Gaiellaceae bacterium; assembly: GCA_036274755.1. Taxonomy (GTDB): domain Bacteria; phylum Actinomycetota; class Thermoleophilia; order Gaiellales; family Gaiellaceae; genus GMQP-bins7. Next base: position 841 of record DASUFC010000044.1, on the reverse strand, counting down.
CCGCCCGCCGCGGCATCGGCCCGAGCGTGTGGCTCGCGAGGTAGGTCGTATGCTCGAGGATCGGAAACTCGGAGCGGTACGCGAGGAGGTCGCGCATGGGCCGCAGTCTGCCGGAGATGGATGCGTGGGACTCCGTCTTCGACGACACCTACCTGCAGACGTATCTCCATCGGTCGGATCCGGAGCAGAGCCGGCAGGAGGCACTTGCGGCGGTCGCTCTCGCGGCGGTCGAGCCAGGCGCCGAGATCCTCGACTGCCCCTGCGGTTTCGGCCGGCACGCGCTCCCCCTCGCCGAGGCGGGCTACCGAGTCACCGCGTGTGACCGCTCGGAGACCCAGCTCGCGGAGGCCGAGCGGCGACGCGGCGACGCCCAATGGCCGCACTTCGTCCGCGCCGACTACCGCGAGCTGCCCTTCGAGGACGCGAGCTTCGACGCCGTCCTCAATCTCTTCTCCTCCCTCGGCTACCTCGGACGCGAGGATGACGTCGGAGTGCTGCGCGAGCTCCGCCGCGTGCTTCGGCCGGACGGCCACCTCGTCGTCGAGACCGCGCATCGCGACGGGTTCGCGCGCTTCTCGCAGCCGTTCGCACGCCGCACGTGGGACCGGCTGCCCGACGGCTCGCTCCACCTCGAGGAACGCACGCCCGACTGGGCGGCAGGAACGATTGACACGTACCGCCTGATCGTCTCGCCGACCAACGAGCGCGTCGAGCGTCCGTACGTCCTCCACGTCTACTCCGCGAAAGAGTGGGTGGAGATGCTCGAGGAGGCCGGATTCACCGAGGTCGGCGCTTTCGGAAACTGGGACGGCACCTCGCCGATCTCACCCGACGCGTGGCG